>NZ_CP035501.1:5422083-5722500 GCF_004135585.1 Sphingosinicella sp. BN140058
TGATTGTTCTCGATCACGTAGATGATCGGAAGCTTCCAGAGCTCCGCCATGTTGAAGCTCTCGTAGACCTGGCCCTGATTGGCCGCGCCGTCGCCGAAATAGGCAAGGCAGACGCCGCCGTCGCCGGAATATTTGTGCTGGAAGGCAAGGCCGGTGCCGAGGCTGACCTGGGCGCCGACGATGCCGTGGCCGCCGTAGAACTTATGCTCGACGCTGAACATGTGCATCGAACCGCCCTTGCCGCGCGAAATGCCCGCGGCGCGGCCGGTGAGCTCGGCCATGATCACCTTGGGATCGATGCCATAGGCAAGCATGTGCCCGTGGTCGCGATAGCCGGTGATGACCGAATCCTTGCCCGGCTCCATCGCCGACTGGAGGCCGACGGCCACGGCTTCCTGGCCGATATAGAGGTGGCAGAAGCCACCGATCAGGCCGAGGCCGTAGAGCTGCCCGGCCCGCTCCTCGAAGCGGCGGATGAGCAGCATCTGCCGATAATATTCGAGCAATTCCTCGCGGTTCGCCTGATGGCGCTGCGGCTCGGGTGGCCGTTCGCGATTATGGGTGGGCGGTGGAGGTGAACCGGTGTCTTCGCTGGCGCGCGTTGCTGCCTTGGCCACTGTGGAGCTATCCTGTCCTTAGGGGTCCGTCTGGGGTGCGGGCTCTATGGCGGCAAACGTGCCGGTGCGCAACTTGTGCCGGAGCCTGTCGCTACGGCATGGCCGCAAGGCACGCGAAACCACGCCGGGGCGAGCCGATCGCGGGGTGGACGCTCGATCGTTGAGCGCGCTTAGTCTCTGATCGGCTCAGTCCTTGATCGGAATGATGACTTCGTCCGGACGGACGAGGCCAAGCTCGCCGCGGATCATCTCGTCGGCGAGATCCGGATCGACATTCTTCGGATCGAGCAAAGCCGCGCGCTGGGTCAGCCGGGCATGTTCGGCCTGGAGCTGGACGAGTTCGACCTGCCGCTCCTGCTTCAGGCGGCGATAGTCACCCCAGCTCAAAATGCCGTTGGCGCCGATCACGGCATAGCCGAGGAAGTTCGCGATGATCAAAATCGCGAGCGCCGGCAAAGCCGCGCGGCGGATCGTGTCGACGGTATTTCTTCCAACAGACTTCATCGTTCGACAGAATCAGGAAAAGACCTGCAAATCAAGTCTTTTGCGAAGCTTTACGGGAAAATACCGACCTTTCGCCCCGATCCTGAGACGGGCAAGGGCCGGGCGACTTGGCCCGGCCCCCTGATGGTCGTCAGCGCCGCAGCGAGGCGAAGATGCCGCGTCCGGCGTAGCGCGCCGTCGTGCCCAGCTCTTCCTCGATGCGGATGAGCTGGTTGTACTTGGCGAGCCGATCGGAACGGGCGAGGCTGCCGGTCTTGATCTGCCCGCAATTGGTGGCGACGGCGAGATCGGCGATGGTCGTGTCCTCCGTCTCGCCGGAGCGGTGCGACATCACCGCCGTGTAGCGCGCGCGCTGCGCCGTCGACACCGCCTCGAGCGTTTCGGAAAGGGTGCCGATCTGGTTGACCTTGACCAGCAGCGAATTGGCGAGGCCGCGTTCGATGCCCATGGTCAGCCGCTTCGGGTTGGTCACGAACAGATCGTCGCCGACCAGCTGGACCGAAGTTCCGAGCCGCTCCGTCAGCAGCTGCCAGCCGTCGAGATCGTCCTCGCCCATGCCGTCCTCGATAGAGAGAATCGGATAATCGCGGGCGAGCGCCGCCAGATAATCGACCATTTCCGCCGGCGAGAGGACGCTGCCCTCGCCTTCCAGGTGATAGGCGCCATCGCGGAAATATTCGGTGGCGGCGCAATCGAGCGCGAGCACGACGTCGTCGCCGGTCTTGTACCCGGCCTGCTCGACCGATTCCATGATGAAGTCGAGCGCCGCGCGGGCAGAGGCGAGATTGGGTGCGAAGCCGCCTTCGTCCCCGACCGCGGTTGCGAGCCCGGCGGCATGCAGGCGCTTCTTCAGGGTGTGGAAGATTTCGGCGCCGCAGCGCACCGCTTCCTCGAGCGTCGGCGCGCCGACCGGCATCACCATGAATTCCTGGAAGTCGATCGGGTTGTCGGCATGGGCGCCGCCGTTGACGATGTTCATCATCGGCACCGGTAGCACCTGCGCCGAGACACCGCCGACATAGCGATAGAGCGGCAGGCCACGCGCATCGGCGGCCGCCTTCGCGACGGCGAGGCTGACGCCGAGGATCGCATTGGCGCCGAGCCGCGACTTGTTCTCGGTGCCGTCGAGTTCGATCAGCAGCGCGTCGATCTCGCTCTGATCCTCCGCCTCCAGACCGCTCACCGCGGCAGAGATCTCGCCGCGCACCGCCTCCACGGCCTGGGTGACGCCCTTGCCGAGGTAGCGCGACGAATCGCCGTCGCGCTTCTCGACCGCTTCGTGGGCGCCGGTCGACGCGCCGGACGGGACCGCGGCACGGCCGCTGCTGCCGTCCTCCAGGATCACCTCCACCTCAACGGTGGGATTCCCGCGGCTGTCGAGGATCTGGCGGGCGTGGACGTCGAGGATGGCGGTCATTGTTACGGCCTCGTCATGAACTATATGGAATGTGATGGCCGCTTATCGGCGCGGCGCCTCCGACGCAACTTTCGTCGCACCGCGCCGGAACGAGAGGGCCGCTTTGCCGGTTTGGCCCCGTAACGGATCACAAGAAGCAGACGGAGAAACGGATCATGCCTCCTCGCGAGAACGAGCTCCCCGAAGGGACCGATCACATCATCAACGGCGCCATGGAGACGAATGGCGACGCCGGCGCCGGTAGCGCCGGCGGCGGGTCCGGCACCGAAGGCGGCGGCGGCACGATCGGCAGCGGCACCGCCGCCGGTGCCCAGCCGAGCAGCGGCTTCGTTGCCTCCGGCAGCGGCGCAGCCGGCGGCAATGCCGCAACCGGCAGCGGCAATGGCAACGACGGCACCGGCGGCAATGTCGTCGATCAGCTCAAGAGCCAGGCCTTCGCTCTTCGCGATCAGGCCGGGGGGCGCGTTCGCGAATTCGCCGACACCGGCAAGACCCGCGCCACCGACGCTCTCGAAGAGCTTTCGCGGGTGTTCGCCGACACCGCCGACACGATCGATGAGCGGCTCGGCGGCGATTATGGCGAATATGCGCGCAAGGCCTCCGATGCGGTATCCGGCTTCGCCGAGACGATCCGGAACAAGGAGGTCGACGAGATCTACGACACCGTCACTGACGCGGTCCGCAAGAGCCCGGGCGTCGCGATCGGAGTCGCCGCGGTGGTCGGCTTCGCCCTTGCTCGGGTGGTGAAGGCCGGCTTCGAAACCGGCGGCGACAGCAACCGCTCGAGCGGCAAGGGCTCCGCCGGCGGCACCGGCTCGGGAGCCTGACCTTGGACGTTCGGGCAGGCGATACGAACGAAAGCTCGATCGGCGAGCTCTTCGGCCGTGTCGCCGAGGATGCGAAATCCTATGCACGGGCGGAGATCGCGGTCTACCGGTCGATTGCCGCCCACCGCGCCGGCAAGGCGCGGAACGGCGCCATCGCGCTGGTCGCGGCGCTCTTCCTGCTGAACGCGGCGCTGATCGCCCTGTTCGTGGCGATCATGCTGGCTCTGGCCCTCCACATCGGGCCGCTGCTTGCCGGCATCGCCCTGTTCGTCGTGGTCGGCATTATCGGCTTCCTGCTGGTCCGCTACGGCGCCGGCAAGCTGGCGGCACTGTCCGGCGATGCCGAGGAGAAAGCGGCGCTCGCGGCCGGGGAGCATCTGTCATGAGCGTTGCGGAGATCACCCGTGCCCGGCGCGAGGCCGAGATCGCACGGCGCAAGCTGATGGGCGACATTGCCGTCCTTCAGGAGCGCCTCAGCCCGACCACGATCGCAACCAATGCCTGGGAAGGCGTCAAGGAGCGCTCGACCGAAATCGCCGACGATGCCGTGGAGGCGGTCAAGGCGCGGCCGGTTGCCGTCTCTGCGGCGCTCGGCGCGGTCACGCTCTTTCTCGCCCGAAACCCGATCAAATCGGCGGTCTCCTGGCTTTTCGCGAAGAAGCCGCCGGAAGACCTCGTCACCACCAGGCTCGATACCAACAATCCCCAATATGACCTGACCACGCCCGTCGTCGCCAGGAAACCGGATGAAGGAGTAACCGCATGAGCGATATCCGCGACAGCAACACCAGCACCGCTGCAAACGACGGCAACGAAGGCGGCGGCCGCCTCGCCGGAGTCCGCCAGAGCGCGGCGGATGCCTATCAGAATACCCGCGAGCGCACCTCGGCCGCCTATGAGTCGGCGCGCGAGCGGGCCGGCTCCGCACTGGACAGCGTCCGCCAGACGGCGCGTAGCGCGGGCGAACGAACCGGCAGCGGCATCGAGGCCAATCCGATGGCCGCAGTGGTCGGCGGCCTCGCCCTCGGCATCGTCGCCGGTGCCATCCTGCCGCGCTCGAAGCGGGAACAGGCGCTGCTCGCCCCGGCCGGCCGCAAGATCCACGACACGGCCCGCCAGGCGGTCAGTGCCGCCAAGGATGCCGGGCGCGAACAGATCGGCGAACTCGGGCTCACCCGTGATTCCGTGCAGCGCAGACTCGGCGAGTTCACCGATCGCGCCGTCGGCGCGGTGAAGACGTCGGCAGGTGCTGCCGCCGAAACCGTCACCAGCAGCAATCATTGATCGGCACGCGCCCCGGAACCGCTTGTTTTCCGGGGCGCGGCCGCTAATCGGACAGCCCATGAGCAAAATGCATCTGGTGTTCGGAGGCCGGGTCAAGGACCCGCAGGGCCTCGATTTCGATATGTCGACGGTCGACGTCGTCGGCATCTTCCCCGATTACGCAACCGCGCTCGACGCCTGGCGCGCCAACGCGCAGCGCACGGTCGACGATGCCGAGATGAAATATGTGGTGGTGCACCTCCACCGCCTGCTCGAGCCGCAGCTCGGCACCGCCTGAGCGCGGTCCTTCAGCCCGCAAGACACTCATTCGCCGGTCGGGCTGAGCTTGTCGAAGCCCTTCCCTTCTCCTTGTTCCGCCGTGAAAAGGAAGGAAGGGGCTTCGACAAGCTCAGCCCGAACGGTTTTCTTGTGCTTAAAGTGAAAGGCCTCTCAGGCTTCGCCAGCGCGGCAGAGCCCAGGGGTGCCACTACGGAGCGCACGGTCGGAGATACCGAGATGATATTGTGTTCCTGTACCTATACAGGCTGCTGAAGGCTCGAGAATCACTCCCCAAGCCACCGTTCGGGCTGAGCCTGTCGAAGCCCTCCCTTTCAACTGCTCGACGCATGAGAAGTGAAGAGCGGGCTTCCACAGCCTCAGCGCGTATCCGGCATTATTGTTTCAAACGTGCGGAGGCCCTCAGGCCTTGCGCCAGCGCAGCATCAGCAATGGCCGGGCCAGGATCAGGCCGGCAAGGAAGCCGCCGATATGGGCGGCGACCGCGATTGCGGAGCCTTGGGCGGTGAGGCCGATCAGCAATTGCAGCCCGATCCAGGCCGCCGCGAGCCAGAGCGCGTTGACCAATACCGCGAGATTGTTGTTGGCGATCTTCACTCGGTGGCGGCCGAAGAACATCGAATAGCCGCCGAGCAGCGCCGAGATCGCGCCGCTGGCGCCGACCATCGGCGCCGTTCCCGACGGGTCCGCCAGCCATTGGGCCCCGGCCGCCGCATAGGCGCCGACGAGGTAAAGCACGGCCACCGGCATGCTGCCGACGATCGGTTCGATCGCGCGGCCGCAGAAGAGCAGCATCAGCAGGTTGAAGGCGATGTGGACGAAGTTCGCATGAACGAAGGTCGCCGTCAGCGGGGTCAGGAAAACGGGCGCGAGCCCGGCGTCCTGCACCAGCCCGGACGCACGGGCCGGGATGAAGCCGCCCCAGACCGCCGCCTGGTCGGTGAGGTTGGCGGCCGAGATAAGCAGCCATGCGGCGGCGGTCACCCCCGCGAGCGCGAGCGTTACCCTCGCGCGTTTCCAATCGGCAGGCGGTCGCACGTGCTTAGATGAACTCGATCTTCTCGATCGCATAATATTTGTCGCCCGACGGCGTCGACACCTCGACTTCGTCGCCGACATTACGCCCGATCAGCGCCCGTCCGAGCGGCGAATTGTAGGAGATGCGTCCGACCCGGGCATCCGCCTCGGTCTGGCCGACGATCTGGTACTTCACCGGCTTGTCGTTCTCGTCGAGCAGATGGACGGTGGCGCCGAAGACGACCTTGTCGCCCGACAAAGTCGTCGGATCGATCACCATCGCGCGGCTGAGCCGATCCTCGATGTCGGCGATCTGCGCCTCGACCTGGCCCTGGCGTTCCTTCGCGGCGTGATATTCGGCGTTTTCGGAGAGGTCGCCATGGCCGCGCGCCTCTTCGATCGCATCGATGATCGACGGACGTTCCACGGTTTTCAGGTGCCGAACCTCTTTCTGGAGCTTCTCATAGCCCTCAGCCAGCATCGGCATCTTTTCTACCGTCGCCATAGTACAGCCTTTCGTCCAAATCCGCTTCGGACCGTCCCTTGTGTGAAGACGGCCGATCTAGTTTCGATTGTGTGAAGGATCACGCTCGGGAGGATTGATAATAGGACTGCAACGACCGAACATCAAGGCTGCGCTCTCGGAGCACCGCGATCGCCCGCACGACGGCGACGCTGGAGGCGGCAGTGGTGAAATAGGGCACCTTCCCCATCAGCGCCGAAGCGCGGATCGAGGCGCTGTCCTTGTGGCTCTGCCAGCCTTCGGTGGTGTTGAAGATGATCGCGACATCGCCGTCCTTGATCTTGTCGACGATGTGCGGTCGCCCCTGCACGACCTTGTTGACCTCGGCGACGGCGATCCCCTGCCCGCGCAGATAGTCGGCCGTTCCGATGGTTGCGATCACCTTGAAGCCCATTTCTGTCATCGCCCGAACCGCCGGCGCGACCAGCGCCTTGTCCCCGTCCTTGACCGACACGAACAAGGTTCCCTCGGTCGGCAGGACGACGCCTGCACCGAGCTGCGACTTGAGGAAGGCGGTGGCGAAATCCTTGTCGATGCCGATCACCTCTCCCGTCGACTTCATCTCCGGCGAGAGCACCGGATCGACGCCGGGGAAGCGCGCGAACGGAAACACCGCTTCCTTGACCGCGATATGCGGCACGTCGCGGTGGATCGGCAGGAATTTCATCAGCGGCTCGCCGGCCATGACCCGCGCCGCGATCTTGGCGATCGGGGTGCCGATCGCCTTGGCGACGAACGGCACGGTGCGGCTGGCGCGCGGATTGACCTCGATCAGATAGACCTTGCCGTCCTTGACCGCAAATTGCGCATTCATCAGTCCCTTGACGCCGAGCGCGAGCGCCAGCGCCCGCGCCTGGCGCTCGATCTCCTCGACGATCGCGGTGTCCAGGCTGTAGGGCGGCAACGAGCAGGCGCTGTCGCCGGAGTGGACGCCCGCCTCCTCGATATGCTGCATCACGCCGGCGATGCAGACGTCCTTGCCGTCGGAAATGGCGTCGACGTCGACTTCGATTGCGTCGCGCAGATATTGATCGATCAGAACCGGGCTGTCGCCCGACACCTGCACCGCGGTGACGATATAGTCTTCGAGTTGCGCCGGCCCGTCGACGATCTCCATGGCGCGGCCGCCGAGCACATAGCTCGGACGGGTGAGCACGGGATATCCGATCCGGTCGGCGACCGCGATCGCTTCCTCGCGGCTGCGGGCGATGCCGTTTTCCGGTTGGCGGAGCCCCAGCTTGTTGATGAGGGCGGCGAAGCGCTCGCGATCCTCGGCGAGATCGATCGCGTCCGGCGACGTGCCGAGGATCGGGATGCCCGCTTTCTCGAGCGCGGCGGCAAGCTTGAGCGGGGTCTGTCCGCCGAACTGGACGATGACTCCGACGAGTTCGCCCTTGGAGCGTTCGACGTCCAGGATCTCGAGCACGTCCTCGACGGTGAGCGGCTCGAAATAGAGTCGGTCCGATGTGTCGTAATCGGTCGACACCGTTTCCGGATTGCAGTTGATCATGATCGTTTCGAAGCCGGCTTCGTCCAACGCGTAGCAAGCATGGCAGCAGCAATAATCGAACTCGATCCCCTGCCCGATCCGGTTCGGGCCGCCGCCGAGGATGACGACCTTGCGCCTGTCGCTCGGCTCGCTCTCGTCCTGCGGTTCGCCGAAAGTCGGCGCTTCATAGGTCGAGTACATGTAGGCGGTGCGTGCTTCGAATTCGGCGGCGACGCTGTCGATGCGCTTGAACACCGGCCGCACGCCGAGCTTGTGCCGCAGCGCACGGACTTCGTCCTCGCTGGTCGCGCCGGTCATCGCCTTGACGGCGTCGTGGATCAGCCCGCTGGAGCGGGCGGCGACCTTGCCCATCGCGCCGCCCGGCAGATGCGCGGAGCGCACCGCCAGCTCCGCCAGCCGCTTGTCGGAAAAGCCCATGGCCTTCAGGCGGCGCATCGCGGCGGCGTCCTGCGGCAGTCCGTTCCGGCTCACCTCTTCCTCGGCCTCGACGATCTCGCGCAGGCGCTCGAGGAACCAGGGATCGAAATGGGTGATGGCGTTGATCTCGGCGACGGTGAAGCCCTCGCGCAGCGCCTGGGCGGCGGTCAGCAGCCGCTCCGGTGTCGGCCGCGCCAGCGCCGCTTCGATCTCCGCCCGGGGCGCGCCGTAGAGCGGCTTTACGCCGTCGAGGCCGGTCAGCCCCGTCTCCATGCTGCGCAGCGCCTTTTGCAGGCTTTCGTGGATCGAGCGGCCGATCGCCATCGCCTCGCCGACCGATTTCATCGCGGTCGACAGCAACGGCTCGGCGCCCTTGAACTTCTCGAACGTGAAGCGCGGGATCTTGGTGACGACATAGTCGATCGTCGGCTCGAAGCTCGCCGGGGTCGAGCCGGTGATGTCGTTCTGGATCTCGTCGAGCGTGTAGCCGACGGCGAGCTTGGCCGCGACCTTGGCGATCGGGAAGCCGGTCGCCTTGGACGCGAGGGCGGAGGAGCGCGACACACGCGGGTTCATCTCGATCACGACCAGCCGTCCGTCCGCCGGATTGACCGCGAACTGGACGTTGGAGCCGCCGGTCTCGACGCCGATCTCGCGCAGGCACGCGATGCTCGCGTTGCGCATGATCTGATATTCCTTGTCGGTCAGCGTCAGCGCCGGCGCCACGGTGATCGAATCGCCGGTATGGATGCCCATCGGATCGACATTCTCGATCGAGCAGATGATGATGGCATTGTCGTTGCGGTCGCGGACGACCTCCATCTCATATTCCTTCCAGCCGAGCACCGATTCCTCGATCAGCACTTCGCTGGTCGGCGACGCTTCGAGGCCGCCGGTGACGATCTGGACGAATTCGTCACGATTATAGGCGATGCCGCCGCCGGTGCCGCCGAGCGTGAAGCTTGGCCGGATGATCGCCGGCAGTCCGACCACGTCGAGCGCACGCACCGCCTCTTCTAGCGTATGGGCGATTTCGGAACGCGGGCTCTCGAGGCCGATCTTGTCCATCGCCTCGCGGAATTTCAGCCGGTCCTCGGCTTTCTCGATCGCTTCGGCGTCGGCGCCGATCATCTTGACGCCAAATTTGTCGAGTGTGCCGTCCTTGAACAGAGCAAGCGCGGTGTTGAGCGCGGTCTGGCCGCCCATCGTCGGCAGCACCGCGTCGGGCCGTTCCTTCTCGATGATCTTGGCGACGAACTCGGGAGTGATCGGCTCGACATAGGTCGCGTCGGCGAGTTCGGGATCGGTCATGATCGTCGCCGGGTTCGAATTGACGAGGATGATCCGATAGCCTTCCTCGCGCAGCGCCTTCACCGCCTGGGTACCCGAATAATCGAATTCGGAGGCCTGACCGATGACGATCGGTCCGGCGCCGATGATCAGGATCGAGGAGATGTCGGTGCGGCGCGGCATAGGTTCTAACCTTCTACTCCCTCGTCCCGTGCGGGCCCAAGGGTCGGGAAAATGGATCGTGCGGAGCGCGAAGCTCCTATTTCTGCAGTTGGTCGACGAACTTTTCGAACAGGTAGGTGCTATCCTGCGGCCCGGGGCTCGCCTCCGGGTGATATTGCACGGAGAACGCCGGCCGATCGGTCAGCTCGAGGCCGGCAAGGCTGCCGTCGAACAGCGAGATGTGGGTCGGCCGGGCATTGTCCGGCAGCGTCTCGGCCTCGACCGCGAAGCCATGGTTCATGCTGGTGATCTCGACGCGGCCATCCTCCAGACGCTTCACCGGGTGGTTGGCACCGCGATGGCCCTGGTGCATCTTTGTCGTCGTCGCGCCGACCGCGAGGCCGAGCAATTGATGGCCGAGGCAGATGCCGAACAGCGGCTTCTTCGTCTCGAGCAGCTGGCGGATCACCGGCACCGCATAGGTCCCGGTCGCGGCCGGATCGCCGGGCCCATTTGACAGGAAGATTCCGTCGGGATGATGGGCCATGACCTCGTCATAGGTGGACGTGGCGGGCAGCACGGTCACCCGCGCGCCGGCATCGGCGAGGTTGCGGAAGATGTTGCGCTTGGATCCGTAATCGATCGCGACGACGTGCGGACGGCTTTCATCCTCCTCCGCCTCGCCATAGCCCGCGCCGAGCTTCCAGCGCCCGCCCGACCAGCGATACATCTGGTGGCAAGACACCTCCTTGGCGAGATCCATGCCTTCGAGGCCGGGCCAGGCACGCGCCTCGGCAAGCAGCGCCTCGATGTCGAAGTCGCCCTTGGCATTGTGGGCGATGACGCCGTTGGGCGCACCCGCTTCGCGGATCTTGCGGGTCAAGGCGCGGGTGTCGACACCGGCGAGGCCGATCCGACCGTTGGCGCGCATCCACGCATCGAAGCTCTGCACGGCGCGGAAATTGCTCGGCTCCGTTACGTCCTGCCGAACGATGCAGCCGAGCGCGAACGGATTGTCCGCTTCGAGATCCTCGTAATTGGCGCCGACATTGCCGATGTGCGGGAAGGTGAAGGTGATGATCTGCGACGCGTAGGACGGATCGGTCATCACCTCCTGATAGCCGGTCATCGCCGTGTTGAAGCAGACTTCGCCGACCGCCTGCCCTTCCGCGCCGAAGCCCTTGCCCCAGATGACCGTTCCGTCGGCCAGGACCAATACGCCGGTCGCTCCTTGCGGCGCAGGCGTTTGCGTGGCGTCAGCCATGGCGGCGGGCACTCCTTCGTAGTTTCTGGCGATGTCGCTAAGGCCCGTCCGCTAGGCCGCCGGGCGCACAGCGTCAATCTATTAAAACCCTCGATGTGCCGCTATCCTCCCCGGCCTTCCCCGACAGCGGACCCAAGAGAGATATGATTCGCGACGACATCAAGGCTGCGCTCGTCACCGCCATGAAAAGCGGCGACAAACAGCGCACTGCCGCCATCCGCCTCATCCAGTCGACGATCAAGAATCGCGACATCGAGCAGCGCACCGCAACCAATGCCGTCACCGACGACGACGCCCTGGTCGTCGAAGTGCTGCAGAAGATGATCAAGCAGCGCCGCGAATCGATCACCCTCTACGAGCAAGGCGACCGCCAGGAGCTGGCCGACGCCGAGAAGGCCGAAGTGGCGGTGATCGAGACCTTCCTGCCGCAGCAGATGAGCGAGGACGAGACCAAGGCAGCGATCGATGCGATCGCAACCGAAGTCGGCGCGAGTTCGGTCAAGGACATGGGCCGGGTGATGGCCGTCCTCAAGGAACGCCACGCCGCCCAGCTCGACATGAGCAAGGCGAGCGGACTGGTGAAGGCACGGCTGAGCCAGTGAGGAGCTAGACTCCCCTCCCGCTTGCGGGAGGGGCTGGGGGTGGGATGGTCGTCTTCAAGAAGCGCTTGACCCTTCGGGCCCAACAGCTGAGGCGCACCGCCACCGAGGCGGAGCAGAAGTTATGGACCGGCCTCCGGCAACGACAGCTCGGCGGCTTCAAGTTCAGTCGCCAGATGCCGATCGGCCCCTTCATCTGCGAGTTTCTGTGCCGCGAGACCCGTCTGGTGATCGAAGTGGACGGCGGGCAGCATGACGACCAGGCTGCGGCCGATGCATCCAGCACGCGCTATCTCGTGAGTAAGGGATCTCGGGTAATCCGTTTCTGGAACCACGACGTTCTTGGAAATACGGATGGCGTGCTCTCGGTGATCCTCGAAGCTCTGACCTCGGCCCCACCCCCAACCCCTCCCGCAAGCGGGAGGGGAGCAGAGACCGCCCGCCCCTACATGCCACAGCAATGAGCCTTTCCCCGCAATTCCTGGACGAGGTCCGTGCCCGGACCTCGCTGTCGACCGTGATCGGCCGGTCGGTGAAGCTGCAGAAGGCGGGACGCGAGTACAAAGCGTGCTGTCCATTCCACCAGGAGAAGACGCCGAGCTTCACGATCAACGACGAGAAGGGCTTCTACCATTGCTTCGGCTGCGGTGCGCACGGCGATGCGATCCGCTTCCTGACCGACGCGCGCGGGCTGCCGTTCATGGAGGCGGTGAAGGAGCTTGCGGATGCCGCCGGTCTCGAGGTGCCCGCGCCCGATCCGCGCGCCCAGCAGAAGGCCGAGCGCGCCGCCGGCTTGTACGACGTCGTCGAGGCGGCGCAGGCGTGGTTCGTCGCGCAATTGGGCTCGATCGAGGGCGCGCATGCTCGCGCCTATCTGCAGAAGCGCGGGCTTCGCGAGTCGACGATCGTCAAGTTCGGCTTCGGCTTCGCCCCCGACAGCCGCGGCAAGCTTCGCGAGGCGCTGAAACGGTTCGGCAACGAGGCCCTCGTCGAGACCGGGCTGCTGATCGCGCCCGAGGACGATCGTGAGCCTTACGATCGTTTTCGCGGGCGGCTGATGATCCCGATCCGCGACCAGCGCGGCCGCGTCATCGCGTTCGGCGGGCGGATCCTCGGCGATGGCGAGCCTAAATACCTGAACTCGCCGGAAACTCCGCTCTTCGACAAGGGCCGAACCCTCTACAATCTCGACAAAGCGGGTCCGGCGAGCCGCGCGGCGCGCAGGATCGTCGTCGTCGAAGGCTATCTCGACGTCATCGCGCTCGATCAGGCGGGCATCGGCGAGGCCGTGGCGCCGCTCGGCACCGCGCTCACCGAAGGACAATTGGACCGGATCTGGAAGCTCTCCCCTGCGCCGATCCTGTGCTTCGACGGGGATTCGGCCGGCCAGAAGGCCTCGGTTCGGGCGGCGCTCCGCGCGCTTCCCAATGCCGGACCGGGCCGCTCGCTCGGCTTCGTCACGCTTCCCGCCGGCCAGGATCCCGACGATCTGGTCCGCGCCAAGGGCCGTGATGCGCTGGAGGCGCTGCTCGCGGCACCGGAGCCGCTGGTGGATCGGGTCTGGCGCCATGAAATCACGGCCGAACCGCTGACCACGCCCGAAGAGCGCGCCGGGCTCAAGCAGCGCCTGTTCGATCTCCTCGGCAGCATCGGCGATGCCAATGTGCGCGAACAATATCGCGCCGAACTCCTCCGCCGCTTCGACGAGTTGACCCGGCCCCAGCGCCCGCAGCGCGACCAGGGCCGCCCGCCCTATCAGAGTGGCGGCGGACGGTTTCAGCCCGGACGCCCCCAGAGCGGGCGTTTCGGGAACGGCCGCTTTCAGAACGGCCGCTTCGGCTTCGTACGGCCGGTCTCCGAGCAGGCGAAATCCGTGGCGAACGGGGGTCTTGATCCGCGCTGGCTGCGCGCGGTGCTTGCCGGCCTCGTCCGCCACCCCGAGGTGATCGCCGCCCATTCGGAGGCGGTCGCGGCGCTTCCCATCGTCGAGGCAAATGCTGTACGATTGCGCGATTCGCTTCTATCGGCAGCCCTGCTCCACGGCGAACTTGATCAGGAGCGCCTAAATACCATATTGATCGACGAAGGTGTGGCGCCTCTTGCCGAGGCGCTCCGCCAGGAGAGAGGACTAGCCTTTTCCTTCACCCGCCGCGATGTCGACCCGGAACGTGCGCAACGCGATCTCGTTCTGGTGATCGACACATTGGCGGCTCAGCCCGGTATCGAAACCGCCTTGGCGGCGGCGACCGAATGGCTGAAGGAATCGGGGGACGAGGCCGCCTTTCAGGAGCAGCAGCGGCTCCGGATGGCGCGGGACGAGGCGGAAAAGCAGCTTGCGGCCCTGGTCGAGGGGGAAGCGAGTTGAGACAGGAACAAGGCTTTTAAATGGCGAAGACGAACACGGCGGTCGATGCGGAAGACAAGCAGGACGGGGGCGATGCTCCGCTGATCGACCTCAACGAAGCTTCGATCAAGAAGCTGCTCGCCCGCGCCAAGAAGCGCGGCGTGATCACCTATGACGAGCTCAACGAGGCGCTGCCGCAGGACCAGATGTCCTCCGAGCAGATCGAGGACATCATGTCCGCGCTCAGCGAAATGGGCGTCAACATCGTCGAGAATGACGACAGCGACGATGAGGATTCCTCCTCGTCGTCCGAATCCGACTCCGACGGCGGCATCGACGAGCAGGACGGCAGCGACGGCGAGCGCTTCGTCATCGAGAAGAAGAAGGAAACCGTCGACCGGACCGACGATCCGGTGCGCATGTACCTGCGCGAGATGGGCGCCGTCGAACTGCTTTCCCGCGAAGGCGAGATCGCGATCGCGAAGCGCATCGAGGCCGGCCGCGACACCATGATCTGGGGTCTTTGCGAGAGCCCGATCACCTTCAACGCGATCATCGAATGGTCGAACGCCCTCAACGAGGGACACATGCAGCTGCGCGAGATCCTCGATCTCGACGCAATGCTGTCCAAGGGCCCCACGCCCGAGCAGGTCGAAGGCGTCGAGGAAGGCGCCGACGGCGAGATCAGCGAGGCCGCCGCAGGTCCTTCCTTCAAGGAGGAAGAGGACGTCGAGGAGGTCACCGAGGAAGAGGACGAGGACGGCAACCCGGTTGCGCGCCGCGAGAACCAGTTCGAGGAGGACGAGGAGGACAACACCCTCTCGCTCGCCCAGATGGAAGAGACGCTGAAGCCGCAGGCGCTCGAGCGCTTCGCGCGGATCACCGATCTCTACAAGAAGTTCGCCGGCCTTCAGACCTCGCGGATGGAGGCGATGAGCGCCGGCCAGGCCTTCCCGGGCGGCAACGAGACCCGGTATCAGGAGCTGCGCGAGCAGCTCACCGCCGAGGTCGAGAGCGTTCAGTTCCACAACGCCAAGATCGAGTATCTGGTCGACCAGCTCTACAGCTACAACCGGCGCCTGACTGCGCTCGGCGGCCAGATGCTGCGTCTGGCCGAGCGCCACAAGGTGCCGCGGCGCTCGTTCCTCGATGCCTATATGGGCCATGAGCTCGACGAGGGCTGGACGGAGCGGGTCTGCAATCTGGACAAGAAGTGGAATGCATTCTGTTCCACCGAATCCTCGGCGATCGAGCGCATCCGCACCGAGATCGCCGAGATCGCCCAGGCCACCGGCATGAGCCTTGCCGAGTTCCGGCGGATCGTGAACCAGGTGCAGAAGGGCGAGCGCGAAGCGCGGATCGCGAAGAAGGAGATGGTCGAGGCCAATCTCCGTCTCGTCATCTCGATCGCCAAGAAATACACCAATCGGGGCCTTCAGTTCCTGGATCTCATCCAGGAAGGCAATATCGGCCTGATGAAGGCGGTCGATAAGTTCGAATATCGCCGCGGCTACAAATTCTCGACCTATGCGACCTGGTGGATCCGGCAGGCGATCACCCGCTCGATCGCCGATCAGGCGCGGACGATCCGTATCCCGGTTCACATGATCGAGACGATCAACAAGCTCGTCCGCACGTCGCGCCAGATCCTGCACGAAATCGGCCGCGAGCCGACTCCGGAGGAGCTTGCCGAGCGTCTGTCGATGCCGCTCGAGAAGGTTCGCAAGGTGATGAAGATCGCCAAGGAACCGATCAGCCTCGAGACGCCGATCGGCGACGAAGAGGATTCGCACCTCGGCGACTTCATCGAGGACAAGAATGCGATCATCCCGGTCGACGCGGCGATCCAGGCGAACCTCAAGGAGACGGTGACCCGGGTGCTCGCCTCGCTGACGCCGCGCGAAGAGCGCGTTCTGCGCATGCGCTTCGGCATCGGCATGAACACCGATCACACGCTCGAGGAAGTCGGCCAGCAATTCTCGGTCACCCGCGAACGCATCCGCCAGATCGAGGCGAAGGCGCTGCGCAAGCTCAAGCATCCGTCGCGCTCGCGCAAGATGCGCAGCTTCCTCGATCAGTAAGATCTGGCCGCCAAGCTGTTGAAAAGCCCCTCCCTTCGCGGAGGGGCTTTTTGTTTGTGCCCGCCCCGACCTCGTGGAAAACCGCAACATCCCTAACGCGGCATAAACCTCGTTTTTACGGCATTGATATAGGTCGGGCGCGTAGAAGGACGTTCGAAACCGTTCGGGAAGGCACAGGGACATGGCAACAGCTTCGCTCGGCATGGCAAGAGCCGCCCAGATCGGGCAGCTGCTGATCGCGTCCGTCGAGGACGATGGCAGCGCCTCGCACCCCTGGTGCGGCAATCCCGATCTGCTTCGCGGCGAGGACAGCGCGCGCAGCCTTTCGGATCTCATCCATTATCTGTGCACGCTGCACGGCCGCTATCCCGGCGTCATCGACCATGCCTCGACGCGAGCGGTGGAGCCGGCCTCGCGCGCCTGGCTGGCGCAGGCGACCTATGCGTTTGCAGGGGAGCGCGCTTATCTCGCGCGTCTCGCCGTGGCCGCCGGGCCCGTTCCCAGCACGCCCGGGACGGCAGGCACCGACTCGACGATCATCGCCCAGCGCCATGCGATGGAGATGCTCGCGCAGTCGGAACGGCATGGCTGCGCGCTCGGTACCGCAATGGCGATCGTACTCGATTGGGCGCAGGTGCGCACGGTGCTCGATGCGGCGGCGATCCGCTTCGGTGTCGAGCCGCCGCCCTATATGGCCGGCGACGTCGGCACCGTGGCGACGCTCGCCGACGCCTTTGCCGGCAGCGCCGCGGTTCAGCGCGCCTTGCTGTTCGGCGCGCAACAGGTCCTGCTCCAGCACCGCGGCCTTTGGGACGTGCTCGAAGCCCGTCACGAGGCTCGGCGCGCGGGCTGACCCGCTTCGGGTCCGCCGGGCTGATCCGGCTCGGCTCCGCTTGCCGCCGCAGCGCCCCTCCCCTATCGCGTGCGGCTTACGTAAGCGGAAAGGGCAGGCATGCGTTTCGAGGGCACTGACGATTATGTCGCCACCGACGATCTCAAGGTCGCCGTCAACGCTGCGGTGACGCTGCGGCGCCCGCTTCTGGTCAAGGGGGAGCCCGGCACCGGCAAGACGGTGCTCGCCCACGAAATCGCCAGGGCCGTCGGGGCGCCGCTGATCGAGTGGCATGTCAAGTCGACCACCAAGGCGCATCAGGGCCTCTACGAATATGATGCGGTCGCGCGGCTCCGCGACGGGCAGCTCGGCGATCCGCGGGTGCACGACATCGCCAATTACATCCGCCGCGGCAAATTGTGGGACGCCTTCACCAGTCCGGCCCTGCCCGTGCTGCTGATCGATGAGATCGACAAGGCCGACATCGAATTCCCCAACGATCTCCTCCAGGAACTCGATCGGATGGAATTCCACGTCTACGAGACCGGCGAGACGGTGAAGGCGGCCGAGCGGCCGATCGTGGTCATCACCTCCAACAACGAGAAGGAGCTGCCCGACGCCTTCCTGCGGCGCTGCTTCTTTCACTATATCAAGTTCCCGGATCGCGAGACGATGCAGGCGATCATCGACGTCCATTTCCCTGGCATCCAGAAGCTGCTCGTCGGCAGGGCGCTCGACATCTTCTACCAGGTTCGCGACGTGCCCGGCATCAAGAAGAAGCCGTCGACCAGCGAGTTGCTCGACTGGCTGAAGCTGCTTCTCCACGAAGACATGCCGCTTGAAGTGCTGCAGTCGCGCGACCCCGCCAAGGCGATCCCGCCCCTGCACGGCGCGCTGCTCAAGAACGAGCAGGACATCATGCTGTTCGAGCGGCTTGCCTTCATGGCACGACGGCCCGGTACCTAGCGCAGGCTTGCCGACCAGGGAGAAGGGTGAGATGCTTCCCGGAATGGGGCCTCATGCGACACACTCTCCTCACGCTTGCAGCCCTGCTGTGGGCATCGGCAACGCCGCTGGCGGCGCAAGCCACCGGGCAGCAGGCGCAAGCCAAGTCGGAGTGGCTGATCTCGGAGCGCACGGCGCTTCTCAAGCTCGCAGGCGTCGGCTTCCCGACGGAACCGGGCGGACTGGCAATCACCGACACGAGGGACTTCAGCCATCCCGGCGAAGCCATCGACGCTGCAATCCTCTACGAATCGGGCGATCGGCAGGTCTTCGCGACAGCCTATGTCTATCTGCCTGGCCTCGCCCACAGCGGAATCGCGGCGTTGGCCACCGACTGGTCGATCCGAAGCAACTCCACCAGCCCGGTCCAGGCATTGGGCTCCAGCGACATTCGCGTCGCCGGGGTCGAAGGAGCCGCCATCCGGACGGCTTACGACCGTTATCGTGGCACATTGACCAGCCGGGCCGGATTCGTGAAGGCAGGGCGATACCTGGTCAAGCTTCGGGTCAGCGGCCCGGAGGCGCGTCGGAAGGATGTCGATGCCGCGTTCGACGATCTAGCTGCGGGCATCCAGGTCGGGTCGGACAAGTTCGTCTACCCTGCAGCACCTGTCGCGGTAGGACCCTGCGCAACTGCCGAGACGCCGAAAGCTGCCAGGCGGAAGCCCGCCTCAAGCGCGGAAGTCGCTGCGCTGGCACTCTTCGCTACCTTCGACGGTAGCGGGATGATCGCCAGGGAGGTGGCCGGCGGAACGACGCCCCTGCCCTCTCGCGTGCCCACGTCCCTGTGCAGCGCGAAGCTTTCGAGCGGTCACCTCGTTCTGCGGGCGGAACCTGGGCCGGCCGCTGCGTTCGAGGGACGGACGCGGCTCCTCGTTATCCTGTCTGATGGTGGCGAGATGCTTGAAGTCGTCGAAACCGCGAATTTTGGACATGTGATGCTTCATCACCGGATCGGCGGAACCGCCATTCTTTCCGCGTGGGATGGCGTACCGGCCAACGATCAGATCGAGCGGATGCTGACGGGTGCCGATCGGGACGCGACGAAAGTGCTGGCGACGGTTGTGCTGCGCCCGGACAAAGGCGCCGAGATCAACATCGCGGTGCCGCCCGATCCTCGGCTGCCGCGCGATCACGGGACGCGCTGATCCGCTTCAATCCGGCGCGCGCCGGAACAGCAGAATGGGTTCGCCGCGATAGCTTGCCTCTTCCCTGGAGTGGAAGCCGGCCTTCTCCGCCACGCGGATGGAAGGCGCATTGGCGGGATCGATGATCGCGACGATCTCGCGGCCGGGGAGTTCGCGGCGCGCCCAGTCGAGCGCTGCGGCGACGGCTTCGGAGGCGATGCCCTGGCCATGCGTCTCGGGGGCAAGGACCCAGCCCATTTCGGGCATGTTCTCGATCGACGGCTCGAGGTCGCGCTTGAAATCCGCAAAGCCGACCTGGCCGATGAAGGCATTATCGGAGCGCCGCTCGATGGCCCAATAGCCGTAGCCGACCAGGGCCCACAGCCCGGCCCCGGAAAGCAGCCTGCGCCAGCTTTCCTCGCGACCGAAGGTCTTGCCGCCGAGGTGGCGGACGAAATCGGGGTCGCCCAGCATCCTTGCATGGGCTTCGAGGTCGCTCTCGCGGAACGATCGCAGGCGCAGCCGCGCGGTCTCGACGATCGGGACCACGCGGCCGACGACCGATCTTACTTGCGGTTGCCGAGCGAAAGGCCACCGAAGCGCTTGTTGAAGCGCGCGACCTGACCGCCCTGATCGAGCACGCGACCGGTATTGCCTGTCCAGGCCGGGTGAACCTTGGGATCGATGTCGAGCTGAAGCGTGTCGCCTTCCTTGCCCCAGGTAGAGCGCGTCTCGAACACGGTGCCGTCGGTCATCTGCACCTTGATCATGTGGTAATCGGGATGGGTATCGGCTTTCATCGTCTTGATATTCCTTGGGGTTTGGCTGGTTCCGACCAGCCTCATGGAAGGCGGTGCGGCATGTAGCCAAAAGCGGACGAATTGACAAGATATGGGGGCGCCGACTAGCGCCTGTGCCAGCGAAGGTGCCGCGCCCCGCAAAGGACGCGGTGAAAATGGGAAGCCGGTGGAAGACCGGCGCTGTACCCGCAACTGTGAACGGCGAGCCCCGATCCGCAAAGGATCGGATCCGGCGTCGACCCTTGAGCCAGGAGACCTGCCTTCGCCCTGTCGTCCGCAACGCGCCGGGAGCTGCGCGCTGCGCGGCACTTCGCCGATCGCGGCGAATGCCTCCGAGACGACATTTTCGTCGTTATTAAAGGAGGTTAGCATGTCAGCCGTTCTGATTCTCGCCGCATTCGCGGCCGGTCCCGTCGCCGGCACCGGCGAGGAGAATGCCGACACGATCGTCGTGACCGCCGCCCGCGAACCGGTGCAAGCGGACGCCGCGCCGGTCTCCGCGACTGTCTTCGCCGGCGATACGATCGCGGCGCTCGCATTGCCCTCCGCCGCCGATCTCCTGCGCCTCAGCCCCGGCGTCTCGGTCTCAACGACGGGGCCGCGCGGCACCCAGACCCAGCTTCGCATCCGGGGTGCGGAGGCGAACCACACTTTGCTGTTCGTCGACGGCATCCGCTTCAACGATCCGGCCGCCGGCAACGAAGCCCGTTTCGAACTTCTCACCACCGATGCTCTGTCGCGGGTCGAGATCGTGCGGGGACCGCAATCGGCCCTCTGGGGTTCGGAAGCGCTCGGCGGCGTGATCGCGCTCGACACCGCCAATCCCGTCGGCGGCACGCGGCTGAGCCTGCTGGGGGAATATGGCAGCTTCGACAGCGCCCGCGCCTCGGCCCAGTTCGCGGCCGGCAGCGAAGGCGCGGGAGTCTCCGGATCCGCGGGTTGGTTGCGCAGCGACGGCATAGACAGCTTCGGCAGCGGCGGCGAGCGGGACGGTTTCGAGACGTTCAGCGCGAGCCTTAAGGGTGTCGTCCGACCTGCGCCCGGAATCGAGCTTGGGCTCGTCGGCCATTATATCGGCGGCACCAGCGAGTTCGACGGAACCGACCCGCTGACCTTTGCCCGCGCGGACACGCTGGACGAGACCCGCAACCGGATCGGGGCCGTGCGCGGCTGGGCCAAGGCGGAAATCGGCGGCTGGTCGCTGTCGGGAGATCTCGGCTGGCTCGGCAGCAGCAATCGCAACCGGCTGGGCGACTCGCCGCTCAACCGCACATCGGGTGAACGATTGAGCGCGGGCGGACAGGTGAGCCGGGGCTTCGGCGCGCATCGGCTGACCGCGGCAGTCGAACACGAAGCGGAGGATTTCCGCGCCCGCGACCAGATCTATTTCGGCGGCACCGATCAGGATCGCAGCCGCCATCTGACCGCGCTGGTCGGCGAGTGGCATGCCGGCTGGAGCGATCTCGTCTCGACCGACGTCTCGCTTCGCCACGACAGTTTCAGCGCGTTTCGCGACGCCACAACGGTGCGTGCGACCATGGTGCTCACGCCGGCGGCAGGGTGGCGGCTGCACGCCGCTTACGGCGAAGGCATCGCCCAGCCGAGCTTCTATGATCTCTACGGCTTCTTCCCGGGTTCGTTCGTCGGCAACCCGGCGCTGACTCCGGAGCGGTCCCGCGGGTGGGAAGCCGGAGTGCGCTGGCAACAGGGCGCGTTCGCGGCGGGGCTGACCGGCTTCTCCAACCGCCTGACCGACGAGATCGTCGATACGTTCGACTCCGTCACCTTCCTGTCTAGCACGGCCAATGCCGAAGGCAAAAGCCGGCGCAAGGGGATCGAGGTGGATGGCTCCTGGCGCGTGGCGGACGCGGCGACGATCGCGTTCAACTACACCTACCTCGATGCCGAGGAGCAGAAGACCGCCGGCGTGGCGTCGATCCGCGAACTCCGCCGGCCGCGGCACAGCGCCAATCTGATCGCCAGCGGCACTTCGGGGCGCTTCAGCTGGGGAGCCTCCGCCGCCTATGTCGGCAAGCGCGGCGATACCGACTTCGATCTCTTTCCCTCGCCCCGCGTCACGCTCGACGATTACCTCCTCGCCTCGCTGCGGCTCGGCTGGCAGGTCGGCGACGGGATCGAAGCCTATGCACGGGTCGAAAACGGCCTCGACGCCGATTATCAGGACGTCGTCGGTTACAACACGCCGGGAAGGGCAGTCTATGCGGGCCTTCGCTTTCGCCTCGGCGATTAGTCTGCTCGTCGCCGCGGGCGCAGCCGATGCGGCGCCGCGGCGGGCGGCGTCGCTCAACCTGTGCACCGACGAGCTGTTGTTGATGCTCGCCGCATCGGAGCAGATCGCGTCGGTGACCCATCTCGCCCAGAAGGAGGCGGAGACGCCCTTGTGGCGACAGGCACGCCGGTACCGGACGAATGACGGCAGCCTGGTCTCGGTCGCAGGGCTCAGGCCGGATCTGGTTCTCACCATGGGCGGCGGCGCGCGCGACCGGGTGCGCATCGCCGAGCGGCTCGGCATTCGGATCCTCGATCTGCCCTATCCCCAGACGATCGGCGACGTCGAGAAGAGCATCGGCACCGTCGCCGCGGCGCTCGGCCGGCCGGACCGCGCCCGTCCGCTGCTGAACGCCATCGAAGCCCTGAAGCGCAGCGCGCCGCATGAAGCGACCGAAAGCATATGGCTTGGCGGCGGCGGTCGCAGCGTCGGGCCGGAAAGCCTCGCCGGTCAGTGGATGGCGCTCGCCGGCCTTCGGCAGCGCCCTCTTCCGGGCGATCGCCTGACGCTCGAGCAGTTGCTGGTCGCGCCGCCGCGGATCCTGCTGCGCAGCGACTATCGCGCGGGGCAATATTCCGGCGAGCAGCGCTGGCTCGCGCATCCGCTTGCCAAGGCGACGGGCAAGGCACGAACGCTCGTCACCGATGGACGCTTGTGGACCTGCATGGGGCCGTTGCTGGGCGGCGAAATCGCCCGGCTGAAGGCGGTGCGCAAATGACCAGGCCGATCGCCTTTCTGTTGGCGTCCGCCGTCGCCCTGCTGCTGGCGCTGTCGGTGCTGACGCCGTGGAGCGTGCTGCGTGATCTGTTCGATCAGGATCCGGGTCTCGGCCGCGCCGTCGTCGTCGAGCTGCGGCTGCCGCGGGCGCTGCTGGCGCTCTTTTATGGCGCGATGCTGGGCGCGGCCGGCGCCGCCATTCAGGCGCTCTTCGCCAATCCGCTCGCCTCCCCGGATCTGACCGGGACGACGAGCGGCGCGGCGCTCGGCGCCGTCGTCACCGCCTACCTGATCGGTCTCTCCTCACCGCTCGCATTGTCGGTCGGCGCCGTCGCCGGCGCCCTCGCCGCCCTCCTGCTCCTGCTGGCGCTGGCCGGGCCGCGCGCGGAAACGGCGACCCTGCTCCTCTCGGGCCTCGCGATCAGCGCGCTCGCTGGGGCGCTCACCACCCTCGCGCTGGCGCTGGCGCCCTCGCCCTTCGCCTTTTACGATGCCTATGACTGGCTGATGGGATCGCTCGTCGACCGCAGCCTCGCGCAAGCGGCCTTCGCCGGCGGCCCTGCTTTGTTGACCGTGCTGCTGCTGCTGCGTCTCCGCCGGCCGCTCGACCTGCTCACGCTCGGCGAGGATGTCGTCCAGTCGCTCGGCCACGATCTGCGCCGCCTGCGGATCGAGATCGTCGCCCTCACCGCGATCGGGGTCGGCGCCTGCGTCGCGATCTGCGGCGCGATCGGCTTCGTCGGTCTCGTCGCGCCGATCTTCGCTCGCCGGATCAGCCGGGGGCATCCCGGCGGCGCGATCCTGCCGGCGGCGCTGATCGGCGGGGGACTGCTGCTGGCCGCCGATCTCGTCACCCGCGCCGCCCCACTCGGCCGGGTGCTGCCGATCGGCGTGGTCACCGCCTTGCTCGGCGCCCCCTTCTTCCTCTGGCTGGTCGCGCACATGCGCTGGAGCCTCAGCCGATGACACTGTTGCTCGATGCCACCGGCCTGGCCATCCCGGGGCGGCTCGCGCCGACCGAACTCCGCATCGAGAGTCCGGGCCTCGTCTGTCTCGTCGGGCCCAATGGCAGCGGCAAGACCAGCCTGCTCCACGCGCTGAGCGGCATCGGCGCCCCGTCCGGCGCGGTTACGATCTGCGGCATCGATGCACGCGCGGCGCCGCCGGCGGAACGGCGGCGCCTGTTCGCCTATCTGCCGGCCAATCGCGACATCGCCTGGCCGCTCAGCGCGCGCGACGTCGCCGGCCTCGCCCTCGGCCGCGACGATGCCGCCATCGACGCGGCACTCGCAACCCTGGACCTGACCGACTTCGCCGCCCGCCGGGTCGATCGGCTTTCAACGGGTGAGCGCAGCCGCGTCCTGCTGGCGCGGGCGCTTGCGGCACAGCCGCGATTGCTGCTGCTCGACGAGCCCGTCGCCAATCTCGATCCGCTATGGCAGCTGCGCTTGATGGAGATCCTGAAGGCCGAGGCACGGCTGGCCGGGCGGGCCGTGCTCGTCGCCTTGCACGACCTCGATCTTGCCGCCCGCTACGCCGACCGGTTGATCGTCATGAAAGACGGCCGGATCGCCGCGGACGGAGACCCGCTTGCGCTGGTCGCCGGCCCGGTGATTCCGGCCGTGTTCGGCATCGAGCGGAGCGCGTCGGGCTGGCGCCCGGCCACACCACCGTCAAATCGATGAAGGTCAGTCCTTCGGCGGATCCGCAATCATCGCCGTGAAGCTGGTTTCGGCGGCGAGCTTGCCGTCGACCAGCACCTTTCCGGCGAATTTGCAGACCGAACCGCGATCCTGGACGAGTTCGACTTCGATACGAAGAAGGACGCCGGGTTCGACCGGGCGTCGGAACTTCGCATTGTCGATCGCCATGAAGTAGACGAGCTTGCCGGTTCCGGCGAGGCCAAGCGACTCCACGGCGAGAACGCCGGACGCCTGCGCCATTGCCTCGACGAGCAGCACGCCGGGCATGATCGGACGGGTCGGGAAGTGACCCTGGAAGAAGGGCTCGTTGATCGTCACCGCCTTGATCGCGACGATCCGCTTCCTCGGGATCAGCTCCTCGACCCGATCGATCAGGAGCATCGGGTAACGGTGCGGCAGCGCCGCCATCACCCGCCGGATATCCAGCGGCCCGATGGCGGTGCTTGCCGTGTCGTCGGTGCTCACCGGCCCTGCGGCTGCGGCTGCGCCGGCTGGGTGCCGGCGGGCGCCGCCGGCGCATTCTGCTGCGGCAGCGGGGTAACGCTCACCGACGGCACCTGCTGATTGAGCTGCGTCAGCACCTCGGCGGTGATGTCGATCGCATTGTCGTTGGCAAGCGTCGAGCTCTTCGAGACGGCGATCGCCGCACGGCGGCTCGCACGGATCGACTCGATGATCGGGATCAGACGCGTGCCGATCTGCTGCTGGACGTGCGCCTGCGTCGAGCGGATCGTCTGCTCGCGCTGACCGATCTGCTGGTTCGCCTGGTTCTGACGGGTCTGGAACGCGGTCGCGCGCTGCTGCAAAGCGGCATCCGGCTGCTTGCCGTTGAGCGCGCGCACTGCGGCCTCGATCGCCTGGCCCTCGGTCTGGAGCGGTTGCGCCAGGCCTTGCGCGAATTGCTGGGCCTGCTGGACCTGGCCCTGCAATGCGGTCTGAGCGGCGCGGCAGGCGGTGCACTCGGTCATGACACGGTCGGTGTCGACGACCAGGACGGCGGCGCCGGCTGCGTTGTTGTTGCGCTGCGCGAGCGCGGCACCGGACATGCCGAGCGAAAGCGCCGCGGCGGCGGCGGTGCCGAGAACAATCTTCTTCATTAGAATGCGGTCCCTACGTTGAATGTAATGAGCTTTGTGTCATCCCCGTCGGCCTTGATAAGCGCCTTGGCTATATCGATCCTGAACGGTCCGAATGGCGAATTCCAGTTGACGCCGAAGCCGACCGAGACACGCGGCTTCGCCGTGTTGCCGGCGTAGATTTCTTCGAACGAATTCGCGCCGATGACCGCTCCGGTTGGACAGGTTTTGCTGCCGATCACCTGCGAGGCCTCGACCGTGCCTGCAACTGCGGGATCGTCGACGCAATTGGTCAGCGTCGTGGTGATCGGCCGCTTCAGCCCAAACAAGGCACCGGCGTCGACGAAGAAGGACGGACGCAGTCCCATCTCCCGCAGGCCGGAGCTCAACGGAACTTCGAGCTCGGCACGGGCGAGATAATAAGCGCGACCACCAAGCGCGTCGTCGATCTGGTTGTTGTTGTCCTCGATCGGACCATTGGCATCGAAATACTGACGGATCACGCGTGGCCCGACGCCGCGGATATCGAAGCCGCGGATCTGCGGCTCGCCGAGGAAGAAGCGATCGATCAGGCGCACCGGATCCTCGCCGACTTCGTCCGCCTTTTCGAAGCTGTGGATGTAACCGCCCTCGCCGCTGACCGAGAAGACGAAGCTGCCGAAGGGCTGCCAGTATTTGGATGCGTTGAGCTTCGTGCGCAGATATTTGACGCTGCCGCCCAAACCCGCGAAATCCTGGTTGAGCACGACGCGCTGGCCACGGGTGGGGCGCAAGCGGTTGTTGGTGTTGTCGAATGCGAACGAATAGCCGATCGACGAGGTCGTCCGCTGGCCGACTGCCTGACACAAATAGCGGCCGACACGCAGCGGATCGCAGAAGGGCTCCTGCGGTCCGTTCGGACCATCGGGATCGGTGAAATACAGATCGCGATCGAGCGTAACGTCGTCGACGCTGAGCCCGTAGCGGCCGGCCAGCTGCATATATTCGGTGAGCGGGATGCCGCTGCGCAACTGGAAGCCGGTCGAGACCTGCTTGTAGGTGTTGTTGCGCTCGTTGCCGATGTAATTGAAGCTGCTGTAGTCGCGGCGGAACACGTCCGCGCCGACGGCGATGTTGCGGTCGAACAGATAGGGCTCGGTAAAGCCCAGCTCCACCGACTTGGAATAGCTCGAATAATTGACCGCCGCTCGCAGCTCCTGACCCTTGCCGCGGAAGTTGCGCTGGCGGATCGACAAGTTGACGAGGAAGCGCTCCAGGCTCGAGAAGCCCGCGGAGACCTGAAGCTCGCCGGTCGCCTTTTCCTGCACGTCGACCCCGAGGATCACTCGATCGGGAGTCGAGCCCTGGGTCTGGGTGACCTCCAGATCGTCCTGGAAATAGCCGAGCGACTGGATGCGGTCGCGCGAGCGCTTCACCCGGACGCTGTTGAAAGGATCGCCCTCGGCCAGACGGAATTCGCGCCGGATCACCTTGTCCTGGGTGACGGTGTTGCCGTTGATGTCGACCCGCTCGACATAGACGCGCGGCGTCTCGGCAACCTGGAAGGTCACCGCCATCGTCTTGGTCTCGGCATCGCGCTGGATACGCGGATTGACGTCGGCGAACGCATAGCCGAACAGGCCTGCGCTCTCGTTCAGCGAGGTCACCGTGTCCTCGACCTGCTTGGCATTATACCATTGGCCGTTCTTCATCGGCAGCAGCCGGGTCAGATCCTCGCCTTTGAGGTCCCGGATCTCGCTCTCGACTTTGACGTCGCCGAACTTGTAGCGCTCGCCTTCCTCGACGACGTAGGTGATGATGAAGTCCTGCCGATCCGGAGTCAGCTCGGCGACTGCGGAGACGACACGGAAATCGGCATAGCCCTCGGTCAGGTAGAACAGGCGCAGCTGCTGCTGGTCATAGGCCAGGCGATCGGGATCGTAGACGGCGCCCGAGCCGAGGAAGCTGAACATGCTGGTGCGCTTGGTCGCCATGTGGCCGCGCAGCTCGCCGTCCGAGAACTTCTCGTTGCCGAGGATGTTGATCTGGCGAACCTTCGACTTCGGCCCCTCGTTGATCTCGAAGACGACGTCGACGCGATTCTGTTCGAGCTGCACGATCTTGGGCTCGACCTCGGCTGCGAAGCGGCCTTGGCGACGGTAGAGCTCGATGATCCGCGCGACGTCGGCACGCGCCTTGGTGCGGGTGAAGATCTGGCGCGGGGCGAGCTTGATCTCGGGACCGATCTTGTCGTCCTTGATGCGCTTGTTGCCTTCAAGGATGATCCGGTTGATCACCGGATTCTCTCGCACCTGGATCACCAGATTGCCGGTGTCGCTGCCAAGGATCTGAACGTCGGCGAACAGCTCGGTGCCGTAGAGATCGCGCAGCGCCTCGTCGAGCCGCTCGCGCGTATAGGTCTCGCCGACGCGCAGCTTCATGTAGGAGATCACCGTCTCCGGCTCCAGCCGCTGATTGCCGGAGACGGCGATCGAGCGGATCGGCTGCGCGGCCGGGGCGACCGGGGCGGGTACGGCGGCGGCAGGCGCGGGCGTAGCGGCGGGCGCGCCCGTCGTCTGGGCCGGGGCCGGGCTCTGTGCAGCCTGTTGCGCGTGCGCCGAAACGCCGGTGCCGCCGAGGATCGTGCCGACGAGGAGCACGGAGCACAGGCGCCGACGATGATTGATGATTTTGGTCGCTGTCACGGGTCCCCGCCCTAAATAGATTCGGCCGGCGCACACGCCCGGCCCGTTGTCCCTGTCGCCTCAGCCCTGCCCGATCACACTCAGTCGATCAAGCCGCCAAGCTTGGTGAGCAGCCCAAAAGACGCCAGGTCGTTCACCGTGACGAAGATCATCAGGGCCAGAAGCGCGGCAAGCCCGGTTCTGAATGCCCATTCCTGGGCTTCGGGCTTCAGCGGCTTCCGGCGAATGCCCTCGATCAGATAGAGGAACAGATGACCGCCGTCGAGCATCGGGATTGGCAACAGGTTGATGAAGCCGAGATTAATGGAGATCACGGCGACGAACCAAATGAAGGCGAGCAGGCCGAGGCTGGCCTGTTCGCCGGAAAATTTGGCGATCTTGAGGGGGCCGCCAAGCTCCTTCACCGAACGCTTGCCGGTGATGATCTGACCCAAGCCCTCGATCGTGGTGCCGACCACCTGTCCGGTCAGACGGACGGCGCCGACCAGTCCGTCGGCAACGCCGAACCGCTCGATCGTCCGTTCGCCCTGCCGTACGCCGAGCAGGCCGCGTCGGAATTCGTTGCCGAACTTGTCGCGTTCCACTTTGGGCCTGGCGACCGCCGTCACCTGCTGAGTCTGGCCGTTGCGAACGAACTCCACCTTCAGCGTCTCGCCCGGATGAAGCACCACGTGGCGGGCGATGTCCTCGAACGTCGTCACCCGGCTGCCGTCGATCGCGGTGATCCTGTCGCCGGGAAGGATACCTGCGGCCTGCGCGCCCGACCCGGGTTCCACGGCGGCGACGACGGGTTCCGAGCGCGGCTGCCCATAAGCCATCAGGAAGCCGGTGAAGATCAGGATCGCGCAGAGGAAGTTGGTGATCGGGCCGGCGGCAACGATCAGAAAGCGCTGCCAGACGGGCTTGGCCTGAAAGGTCTGCGCCCGCTCCTCGGGCGGCAGCGCCAGCCATTCTGGCGAAGGCTGGCTGGCCGGGTTCATGTCGCCGGCGAAGCGGACATAGCCGCCGAGCGGCAGCCAGGCCAGCTTCCAGCGGGTGCCGCGGCGGTCGGTCCAGCCGGCGAGCTCGCGTCCGAAGCCGATCGAGAAGGCTTCCGCCTTCACGCCGAACCAGCGCCCGACGAAATAATGGCCGAGCTCGTGGACGAAGATCAACGGTCCGATGACGAGCAGGAAGCTGAGGATCGTCCAGAGGAGACTAGGGCTGTTCAACGCAAATACCTTCTCTTGACGCCCGTCGCGACCGCGCGTGCCTCGCGGTCGATCTCGAGCACCTCCTCGATCGAAGCCGGCGGCGGCGGTGTGCAGCATCGCAGGGTTTCGGCCGAGATAGAAGCTATATCGAGAAAGCCGATCGAACCTTCAAGGAAGGCGGCGACCGCTATCTCATTGGCGGCATTGAGAATCGCCGGTGCGGCACCGCCTTCGCGAAGCGCCGCCATGGCAAGGCCGAGGGCGGGAAAACGCTCCAGATCGGGCGCTTCGAAGGCCAGGTTGCCGGTGCGTACGAGGTCGAGCCGCTCGCATGGGGTTTCCATCCTGCGCGGCCAGGCAAGCGCATAGGCGATCGGGATGCGCATGTCGGGCGCACCAAGCTGCGCCAGCACCGAGCCGTCGACATATTCGACGAGGCTGTGGATCACGGATTGCGGATGAATGACGACGTCGAATCCGTCCGCATCCAACGGGAACAGGTGAAAGGCCTCGATCAGCTCCAGGCCCTTGTTCATCAGCGTCGCGGAATCAACCGAGATCTTGGCGCCCATCGACCAATTGGGGTGCGCCACCGCTTGTGCCGGAGTCATCGCCCGCATCTCGTCGAGGCTTCTGGTGCGGAACGGCCCCCCGCTCGCCGTCAGGATGATCCGTCGCACCGATTCCGGCCGCGCCGCATCGAAGCATTGGAAGATCGCGTTATGCTCGGAATCGACCGGCAGCAATTTCGCGCCGCTGGCGGCGGCGGCATCCGTCATCAGCGCGCCTGCCGAGACCAAGGATTCCTTGTTGGCCAAAGCGACGGTGCGGCCACCACGAAGCGCGGCCATGGTCGGCTTCAGGCCCGCGCAGCCGACGATCGCCGCCATCGTCCAATCGGCACCGGCGGCGGCCGCGTCGAGGATTGCGCCCTCCCCGGCACTCGCGGCGACATCGCTGCCCTCGAGCGCGGCCTGCAGCGCTGGTAGCAGGCTCTCGTCGGCGATCACCGCCCGCTCGGCACCGACCCGGCGCGACGCCGCGGCGAGGCCTTCGACATCGCGATGGGCGGTGAGTGCCAGCACCTGGTAATCGGCGGCATTGCGCTCGATCAGATCGAGCGTCGAGCCGCCGACCGAGCCCGTTGCGCCAAGGATGGTGACGGTGCGTCGAAGGGTCACGCAGTACCCAGGATCAGCAGCAACAGGCCAAGGGTGGCGAGCGTCACCGGCAGCAGACCGTCGACACGGTCGAGGATACCGCCGTGGCCCGGCAGCAGGCTGCCGCTGTCCTTGACCCCGAGCCGGCGCTTGACGCTGCTTTCATAGAGGTCGCCCAGCTGGGCGAGCAGGCCGAGCGGCGCGCCGGCGAGCAGGAATACCGGCCCGAGATCGAACAGGAACGCTGCGATCGCGCCGATCACTCCGGCCCCGGCCATGCCGCCGATCAGCCCCGCCCAGGTCTTGTTCGGGCTGATCCGCGGCGCAAGCTTGGGCCCGCCGATCGATCGTCCCGCGAAATAGGCGAAGATGTCGGTCGACCAGGTCACCAGCATCGCCCAGAAGACGATGTCGAACCGGGCCCATTCGAGCACGATCAGGGCGAAGCTCGGCAGCGCGATGTAGAGAAAGCCCCAGCCCATGGCGAGGCGGCGGGTGAGCAATCCAAACAGCAATGCGAGACCGCCCAGGATTCCAAGTCCGGTCCAGAGCTGGTCGAAGCTGTCCAGACTGATCGCTTCCGCGCCGTCGATGAAGTCGATCTCGCCGGCCGGATATAGCCATTCAGACACGGCAACGAGGCCGATTGCGAGCAGAGCCGCACCGATCCAGCTCCACTGCCGCGAGGCGCGGTGCATGTCGCCCCATTCCACCATCATGATCGCAGCCGCGGCGGCCACCAGAAGGCGAAACGGCCACCCGCCGAAATAGATGGCGGCGCACGCCACGGCGATCATGACCACGGCAGCGGCGAACCGCGTGGCGAGATCGGAACTCGGTTTCGCCGCCGGCGTGCTCATCGTCCGCCGAACCGCCGCTCGCGACCGGCAAATGCCGAAAGCGCATCCCGGAACGCGTCTCCGTCGAAATCCGGCCACAAGGTGTCGACGAACAGCAATTCCGCATAGGCGGCCTGCCACAGCAGGAAATTCGACAGCCGGTGCTCGCCCGAGGTGCGGATCACCAGATCGAGCGGCGGAAGCCCTGCAGTATCGAGGGCATCCTCGATTCCGGCCTCGTCGATATCGTCGGGGGCGATCTCTCCGGCCGCGACCCGCCGGGCGAGCGACTGCGCCGCCTTGGTGAGCTCGAGCCGCGAACCGTAATTCAGCGCGATCGCCAGGGTCATCCGGGTGTTCGCGGCGGTCCGCTCGACCGCATCGTCCACCATCCGCGCGGTCTCCGCCGAAAAGGCGCTATGATCGCCGAGAATCTTGAGGCGGATGCCCTCCTTGTGCAGGGCGCCGAGCTCCCGGCCGATGTAGAAACGCAGCAGACCCATGAGATCGTTGATCTCGTCCTCGGGCCGCCGCCAGTTTTCGGACGAGAAAGCGTAGAGGGTGAGGCATTCGACGCCCGCCTCTCCCGCCGCGCGAAGCACCTTGCGTGCCGATTCGGCGCCCTGGCGGTGGCCCGCGGCCCGCGGCAGGCCGCGCGCCTTCGCCCAGCGGCCGTTGCCGTCCATGATGATGGCGACGTGTCGCGGAACACTGCCGTTGCCGGCGACGACGGTACCGCCGTCGCTCCGCCCGGACACGGCGCCGTCCCCTGCCCCGCCGGCGTCTCGCCGGGGCGGCACACTGGCCGCTCTGCCGATCACTTGCCGAGGATTTCCTTTTCCTTGGCCAAAGCCGCGGCATCAACCTCCTTGATGGTGTCGTCGGTCAGCTTCTGAACCTCGGTTTCGAGCCGCTTGCGCTCGTCCTCGCTGATCTCGTGCTTCTTCTCGTCCTGCTTGAGCAGGTCCATACCGTCGCGGCGCACGTTGCGGACCGCAATCCGCGCCTTTTCGGCATATTGGCTGGCGAGTTTGGCGAGTTCCTTGCGGCGCTCCTCGGTCAGATCGGGGATCGGCAGCCGGAGCGTCTGGCCCTCGGAAATCGGGTTCAGGCCGAGCCCGGAGGAACGGATCGCCTTCTCGACGGAGCTGACATTGGAGCGGTCCCACACCTGGACCGAGAGCATGCGCGGTTCCGGCGCCGAGATGGTGGCGACCTGGTTCAGCGGCATGTGGGCGCCGTAGACCTCGACCGTGACCGGCTCGAGCAGGGTGGTCGAGGCACGACCGGTGCGAAGACCGCCGAGATCGTGCTTGAGCGCTTCGACGGCGCCGTGCATGCGGCGCTGGATATCGGCCTTGCTATAGGCGGGCATGTCTCACTCCTCGTTCTGAACGATCGTCGCGGTGCCCTCACCGCGCAGCACCCGGGCCAGATTGCCCTGCTCGCGGATGTTGAAGACGACGATCGGAATGTTGTTGTCGCGGCACAGAGCCACGGCGCTGGCGTCCATGACCTTCAAATCGTCGGCAAGCACCCGATTGAAACCGAGATGCTCGTAGCGCTGGGCATCGGGCTTCTTCTTGGGATCCGCATCGTAGACGCCGTCGACGCTGGTGCCCTTGAACAAGGCATGACAGCCCATCTCCGCAGCGCGCAGGGCAGCGGCCGTGTCGGTGGTGAAATAGGGATTGCCGGTGCCGGCGGCGAAGATCACCACCCGCCCCTTCTCCATGTGCCGGACCGCACGCCGGCGGATATAAGGCTCCGAGATGCTTGCCATCGGGATCGCCGATTGCACACGGGTGTCGACGCCGATCTTCTCGAGCGCATTCTGCATCGCGAGCGCGTTCATCACGGTGGCGAGCATGCCCATGTAATCGGCGCTCGCACGGTCGAATCCCTTGGCCGCACCGGCAAGGCCGCGGAAGATGTTGCCGCCGCCGACGACGATGCAGAGATCGTGGCCGGCTTCCTTGGCCTGCTTGATCTCCTCCGCCATGCGCGACGTCGTCTCGGGATCGATGCCAAAGGCGCCGTCTCCCATCAACGCCTCGCCGGACAGCTTCAGGAGAATGCGGTTGAAGCGCGGGCGCGTCATGGGTTTCGAGTATCCGATCTGGAGAATTGGGGGGCGGCGCGCACCTTAGTCAGGCGGGCGGGCGGTGCCAAGCATGTTCCCGGCGGGAAATGGGTGCAGATTGCGTGCAGGCCGAACGGCGCCGGAGCGCCGCCGACGGGCGTGGCGGCGAACACGGAAAAGGGCGGGCGGATGCGGAGCTCCCGCTCCCGCATCCGGCCCGCCCTTGAACGACTCCGCCCGGCATGCGCCAAGACGGAGTCCGACCCCCTGTTACGCGGTCTTGCCGGCAGCGGCGGCGACTTCGGCAGCGAAATCGCTTTCCTGCTTTTCAATGCCTTCGCCGAGCTGGAAGCGAACATAAGCGGTCAGCTCGATCGGAGCGCCGGCATTCTTCGCTTCGGCCTTCACCACGTCCTCGATCTTCGTCTTGTTGTCCATGACGAAGAGCTGCGAGAGCAAGGCATTTTCCTTGCGGAACTTGGCCATCGCGCCGTCGACCATCTTGGAGACGATGTCGGCCGGCTTGCCGCTCTCGTTCGCCTTCTCGGTAGCGATCGAACGCTCGCGCTCGATCAGCGCCGGATCGAGGTCGTCGCCGCGCAGCGCCTGCGGGTTGGCCGCGGCGATGTGCATGGCGAGCTGCTTGCCAAGCGTCTCGAGCGCGGCCTTGTCGCCGTTGCTCTCGAGCGCGACCAACACGCCGATCTTTCCGAGGCCAGGCGCCGCGGCATTGTGGACGTAGGACACGACCACACCGTCATTCACCTGCAGCACGGCCGAGCGGCGCAGCGACTGATTCTCGCCGATGGTGGCGATGTTGCTGGTCAGCTTTTCCTCGACGGTGCCGCCGCCGGCCGGCCATGCGGTGGCGAGCAGACCCTCGACGGTACCCGACGCGGTCAGCGCGAGCTCGGCGACGGTGCGGACGAATTCCTGGAACTGCTCGTTCTTGGCGACGAAGTCGGTCTCGGAATTGACTTCGACGACCGCGCCGCGATTGCCGGCGACGGCGACGCCGACCAGGCCCTCGGCGGCGGTGCGGCCGGCCTTCTTGGCGGCCGCGGCCAAGCCCTTGGTGCGCAGCCAGTCGATCGCCGCTTCCATCTCGCCCTGGGTCTCGCCCAGCGCCTTCTTGCAGTCCATCATGCCGGCGCCGGTGCGCTCGCGCAGTTCCTTCACGGATGCGGCAGTGATTTCCGCCATGTCTTTATCCTCTGTCTCAGCGCACGCTGCGCGATGCCAAAATGAAAAGGCGTTCATCCCGGCCACCCTGCCGTCGTCAGCCAAGGTTCCGGGAGAAAATGTGCTCTAGGGCGTCTTGAAGTCCCGCGCGTGACACGGCGGCTCCAAACCCTGGTCTTCGATGGAGCGGGAAGGGTTCGCCCCTCCCGCTCCCTGATGCTTAAGCGTCGGCGAGCGCGGCTTCGGCCGGCGGCTCGGACATCGCACCGATGTCGACGCCGCGGTTGGAGGCGCCGCCCGACTTGCCGGCGAGGACCGCGTCGGCGATCGCGTCGCAATACAGGCGGATCGCACGGCTGGCATCGTCATTGCCCGGGACCGGGAAGGCGATGCCCTTCGGGCTGACGTTCGAATCGAGGATCGCGACGACGGGGATGCCGAGCACGTTGGCTTCCTTGATCGCCAGCTCTTCCTTGTTGGCGTCGATCACGAAGATCACGTCCGGAAGGCCGCCCATGTCGCGGATACCGCCGAGCGACAGCTCGAACTTGTCGCGCTCACGGGTGAGCTGCAGGACTTCCTTCTTGGTGAGGCCGGCGGTGTCGCCCGAAAGCTGCTCCTCGAGGCTCTTGAAGCGCTTGATCGAGCCCGAGATGGTCTTCCAGTTGGTGAGCATTCCGCCCAGCCAGCGATGGTTGACGAAATGCTGGCCCGAACGGCGCGCCGCCTCGGCGATCGGATCCTGCGCCTGACGCTTGGTGCCGACGAAAAGGACCTTGCCGCCATGGGCGACGCTCTGACGCACGAAATCGAGCGCGCGCGCGAACAGCGGCACGGTCTGCGACAGGTCGATGATGTGAACGCCATTGCGTTCGCCGAAGATGTACGGCTTCATCTTCGGGTTCCAGCGGTGAGTCTGGTGGCCGAAATGCGCGCCCGCTTCGAGCAATTGCTGCATGGAGACGTCGGTGGACGCCATAGTCTTTCTCCTTCCGGTTAGCCCTCTGCGGAGCCGGAAGACCGGAGAGCGGTGACGCTCGCCAGCCACCGGTATGATGGCTCCGCATGTGGAATGCGCGCGCACTTAAGGGCTTGGGCCCTGAAAAGCAAGCCGCAGCGTCACCAGGCGGCGCTGACCTGCGTCGCTCGGTTATCGGGCGCTCACGCCGCCAGCGCGGATCTCGGCAAGAGGGTCTCGCCTGCATCGTTAGGCGGCGACGGGCGGCGAGCCTGCACCGGGACCGATCCCGCCGAGGGCAGCGCGGCGAGGCCGAGAAGATAGCCGAGGATCGCGCTGCCGCCATAGCCGACGACCGGCGTCGGATAGTTTCCGAGCGCGGCAGCCAGCACGCATCCGATCCAGATCGCTCCGAAGCTCAGGTAGACCACCCGCTGCTCCGGATCCCGATACCCGCCGACGATCGCCGGCACCAGCAGCAGGAACGATCCGAGCACCACCGCCGCGCCCGCCATGACGTGAACGTCGAAGGCGGAGAACAGGATCTGATCGACATAGGGCACCGCGGGAAGCGCGTCGGCGCGCACGATCGACGCCGCGAACGCGCAGACCGCCGCACAGAGCGCGGCCACCGACCAAAGGCCTGGCCGCATCACCGCGAGAACCACCAAGCCGACGGCGAGCACGCCGGCCATTGCGCGATCCGGCTGGAGCGCAAGCGCGAGCGCCGCGAACGCGATCGCACCTGCGCCGAGCGCATCCGGGCGCCGGACGAAGGCGAGGATCATGAACGGCACCAGCACCAGGCTCACCTGCACGCTGAGCGGACCGACCCAGATCCATCGCGTTGCACCTTCAACGGCGGCACCGAACAGCGACGTCGCCAGCAGGCTGTGGCCGCACAGAAGCATGGTGGCGCTCGCGAACCTGCGGTTGTGCGATACCGCGCCGCCTACCGCCCGAAGCGCGAACAGGCCGAGCAGAAAGGCGGCGGCATTGACGACAAGGTAGCGCGCGGGTGCGCCCGCAGCAGCGAGATAACACAAACCCAGGCACGTCGAGGCCAGTGCGGAGCCGATCCCGACCCGACGCGGGTCTTGCAGGCCGAACGAAAGCGGTACCATTCCGGCAACTCCTCTTCTGATGGTGCAAAGCCGCTCGGCCGTCACGGAGCGGCACGCACCCCACAAGCAGCCGAAGGCGAAGGACAAGGCGGAGCGATCCTCATCGATTTGCGCGATCTCGCTCCGGATTGCGCGCACCCATTCGGTTCGGCGTCCGCCGTAGACGTGCTCGAGCAGACGGCCGAGGAGCCCGGCGACGCGCCGCGCGAGCCCCGCTGTCACTCCGGCCCGCCGCAGGATGTCGCCTCACGCGCTGTTTGTCGCCCGGCGCAACGCCGGAGCGAGCGGAAGCGATATGAGCGGCACCGAACCATGATGAGGATAAGTCTACCTATGTGGACTTAGTGTCAACTGCCTTCCCGCAACGACGGCCTGCGTAGCTGGGCGGTTTCGCGAGCGGCTGACACGACGCGATGTTCCCGCTGTGTTCCGACGGACACACTTTTTACCTGATCTTCATATTTCGTTCCGCCGCTGATTGACAGCGGAACGGAGGGAGAACATCTTGATCGAACCGGTCCAGCACCGGACGCCGCGGGTTTCCCGCACCGGACATCTAGAGGAAAACCGCCGTGTTCCACTTCACTGCCGCCGCCTTGTTCACGCTCGTCCTGCTCGCCGCCTGCATGATCGGCCACATGACCGTTCGCAATTCCTGGGCCGAGATCATGGCCGCGCTTCGCGGCGAACTCGGACGCGAGATCAGACGCTCGGCGGCTCTTGCCGGGGCGCCGCGACGGCGCGCTGCCGCTTGACGCGGGCATAGCTTGCGATGCTGAACGGGATCGACGCCGCATAAAGCAGAGCGGCGACGCTCAGCGTCTCCCAAGGTGCCGTCACGAGCGCGCCGGCGACCAGGGCGATGATCACGATCGCGGTGAAGCGCACGTTGCGGCGCAGCCTGATCGAGCCCCACGAGAAGGTGGCGAGGCTCGAAATCATCAGGAAGGCCGAGATCGCCGCCCAACCCGCAACGAGATAGCGGTCGTGCAGCCAATCCCATTCCCGGTTGGTGGCGATCCAGACGTAGAGCGGAAGCAGCATCAGGCCTGCGCCCGCCGGCGCCGGAACGCCGGTCAGGAACCCAGCCGATTTGTGCGGCTGCTCCTCGACATCGATATTGGCGTTGAAGCGGGCGAGCCGAAGCGCCGCGCAGACGGCGTAGGCGAGCGCAAACAGCCAGCCGAAGCGCGGCCAATATTGCAGCGCCCACAGATGCATGATGATCGCCGGTGACACGCCGAAGGCGATCACGTCCGACAGCGAGTCGAGCTCGGCGCCGAAGCGGCTCTGCCCCTTCAGCATTCGGGCGATCCGCCCGTCCATGCCGTCGAGCACCGCGGCGATCATGATCGCCGCGATCGCCTTCTCCCAATCCTCGGCGATCGCGAACCGAACCCCGCTGAGCCCTGAACAGAGCGCCAGCGCCGTCACCGCATTGGGAACAACGGCGCGAAGCGGGATGCCCCGCCGCTCGCGCACGGCCGGACCGATCAACGCCCGCGTCCGATCACTGTGCCACGCCTTCGAGTGCCTGGGCGACGCCGAGCTTGGCGATCACCGTCTCGCCCGCGATCGTCCGCTGCCCGAGCAGCACCTGCGACGACGTTCCGTCGGGCAGGTAGACGTCGACACGGCTGCCGAAGCGGATCAGGCCGACGCGCTGCCCGGCGACGACATGGTCCCCGACCTTGGACCAGGGCACGATGCGGCGTGCGACCAAGCCGGCAATCTGAGTGAAGCCGATGCGGGTGCCGTCATGCCCTTCGACGAGGAAATGGTTGCGCTCGTTATCCTCGCTTGCTTTGTCCAGATCCGCGTTGAGGAACTTGCCGGCGACATAGATCACCCGCTTGATCTCGCCCGAAATCGGCGCGCGATTGATATGGACGTCGAACACGCTCATGAAGATCGACACCCGGGTGACCGGCGCGTCGCCGAGCATGTCCGGCCCCCGCATCTCCGGCGGCGGCAGCACGGACGCGATCATCGTCACCATGCCGTCGGCCGGCGCGATCACCAGCCCCTCGCCTTTCGGCGTCGTGCGGATCGGATCCCGGAAGAAGGCGGCCACCCAGGCGGTGATCCCGGTCATCACCCAGCCGACCCAATCCCAGTCGATCAGCCAGAAAAAGACGAGCGCGATAACCGCGGCGATGACGACGAACTTGCGCCCTTCCGGGTGCACGTTCGGCAAGCGGTAGCGGATGTTCGTCGTGACGAGATCCGGCTTTTCGAGCGAGGTCATTCCCCGCCCTCTACAGTCGCGGCCTGCGGGTGACAACCGCAACGGACATCCGATCGGTTGATCGGGGCGGCGCCACGGCCTACACGGCGCCCCAACCCCAGCACGAGCCAAGGAAAGCGCACTTCGCATGGCCAAGATCAAAGTGAAGAACCCGGTCGTCGAACTCGACGGCGACGAAATGACCCGGATCATCTGGCAATGGATCCGCGAGCGTCTGATCCAGCCCTATCTGGACGTGGATCTGATCTACTTCGATCTCGGTGTGGAGAAGCGCGACGAGACCGACGACAAGATCACGGTCGAATCCGCCAACGCGATCAAGAAGTACGGCGTCGGCGTGAAGTGCGCCACCATCACTCCGGACGAGGCCCGCGTCGAGGAGTTCAAGCTCAAGAAGATGTGGAAGTCGCCCAACGGCACCATCCGCAACATCCTCGGCGGCGTGGTTTTCCGCGAGCCGATCGTCATCCAGAATGTGCCGCGGCTGATCCCCGGCTGGACCGATCCGATCGTCGTCGGCCGTCACGCGTTCGGCGACCAGTACAAGGCGACCGACTTCAAGGTTCCGGGCAAGGGCAAGCTGCGGATGATCTGGGAGGGCGAGGACGGTCAGCGGATCGAGGAGGAAGTGTTCGACTTCCCGAGCGCCGGTGTCGCCATGGGCATGTACAATCTCGACGAATCGATCCGTGATTTCGCCCGCGCCAGCTTCAATTTCGGACTCGGCCGCGGCTGGCCGGTCTATCTCTCGACCAAGAACACCATCCTCAAGGCCTATGACGGCCGCTTCAAGGACATCTTCGAGGAGGTCTATGCCGGCGAGTTCCAGGATCAGTTCAAGGCTGCCGGCATCGAATATCAGCACCGCCTGATCGACGATATGGTCGCCTCGGCGCTGAAGTGGAGCGGCAAGTTTGTCTGGGCCTGCAAGAATTACGACGGCGACGTCCAGTCGGATCAGGTCGCGCAGGGCTTCGGTTCGCTCGGCCTGATGACCTCGATCCTGATGACTCCGGACGGCAAGACGGTCGAGGCCGAAGCGGCGCACGGCACCGTCACCCGCCACTTCCGCATGCACCAGCAGGGCAAGGCGACCTCGACCAACCCGATCGCCTCGATCTTCGCCTGGACCGGCGGCCTCAAGTTCCGCGGCAAGTTCGACGACACGCCGGAGGTGACCCAGTTCGCCGAAACGCTGGAGCGCGTGTGCATCGAAACGGTCGAGCAGGGTCAGATGACCAAGGATCTCGCGATCCTGATCGGCCCGGATCAGAGCTGGATGACCACCGAGCAATTCTTCGAAGCGATCCGCGCCAACCTCGAGAAGAAGATGAGCGCGGCCTAAATCCTCGGAGAGCGCACCCGCTCCGCTTTGTAGCCGAAGCCGATCAGAGCGGCGGGCACGATGCGGAGCATCGGAAAGCGATCGAGTAGACGAAGCGGCAGCGGTGGTTTCACCGCTGCCGTTTTCCGTTCCAGCAGCGGCGCGATGATGGCGCGCTGTGCCGCGGCCTGCGCGACCTGGATCAGGCGGACGGCGGCAATCCTCCGGCTCTGGACGCGGGCAAGCAGCGGATCCGGATCTTCGCCGCGCGCCATCGGACCGGCCAGGATGTTCGCGGCCGCGACCGCGTCCTGCACCGCGACGTTGATGCCGACGCCGCCGATCGGCGACATTGCGTGGGCGGCGTCGCCGATCACCAGAAGCCCGGGCCGGTGCCAGGTTTCCAGCCGATCCAGGGTCACGGTCAGCAGCTTGACATCGTCCCAGCTGCCGACGGCGCCGATCTGCCCCGCCACCATCGGTGCGGCGGCGACGACTTCGGCCCGGAACGCGTCGATGCCGCGGCCACGGACCTGCTCCGCCTCCCCCTTCGCGAACACCCAGGCGCATTGCCAATAATCGCCGCGATCGATCATCGCGATGATCCGGCCGGGCGCGAAGATGCCGGTGGTGTCGTTTTCGGCGCCTCGCGTCTTCGGAACCCGAAACCAGAAGACGTCCATCGGCGCACCGAGATCGCGCACCTTGAGCTCCGCCGCATCGCGAAGCACCGAGCGGCGGCCATCTGAAGCAATGACGAGCCGTGCGCGCAGCACCTGCTCCTTACCGCCATGCCGACAGCGGACACCGCCGACACGCGCGCCGTCGAAGACCAGTCCCGTCGCCTCGGTCTCGACCATCAGCCGGAAGCCCGGGTAGGCACGCGCTTCGTCCGCGACGAAATCCAGGAAATGCCATTGCGGCATCATCGCGATGAAGTTCCAGCGCGGGTCGAAACGCGAAAAGTCGCCGATCTCGAAATGCCGACCGCCGACCAGCGCGCCGATGCTGTGCACCTTGTCGTGCGGCCGCGCGAGGAAGCGCTCGGTGAGCCCGAGGTCGGCGATGATCCTCAGGGTCGACGGGTGAACCGTATCGCCGCGAAAATCGCGCAGGAAATCGGCATGCTTCTCGATCACCGTCACGTCGAGGCCGGCGCGGGCGAACAGCAGCCCGGCAATCATGCCGGCCGGTCCGCCGCCGACGATCAGGATCTCGCTTTCGCCACGCACGGGCTGACATTCGCGCGATCCGGTGCATAAAGGCAAGATGGCCGCCCAATTTCAGACGACCCCTCTCAGCGACGCTCTCGTGATTCTCGGTGCCGCCGGCATCGTCATCCCCGCTTTCGCCCGTTTTCGCGTGAGTCCCGTTATCGGGTTCATCCTCGTCGGCATCCTCGCCGGTCCGAAGGGACTGGGATCGCTGGTCGGCGACAATCCGTGGCTCGGCTATTTCACGATCACCAATCCGCACGCGATCGAGCCGTTCGCGGAATTCGGCATCATCCTGTTGCTCTTCTCGATCGGGCTCGAGCTCAGCTTCAAGCGCCTCTGGGGCATGCGACGCCTGGTCTTCGGCCTCGGCGCCGCCGAACTGCTGCTGTCGGCGCTGATCGTCGGCGGCGCGCTCTTCGTCCTCGGTCAATCCTGGGGCGGTGCCGCCGGCCTCGGGCTGGCGCTGGCCTTGTCGTCCACCGCTCTGGTGTTGCCGATGGTCGGCACGAGCAGCGCGGTCGGGCGCTCCGCCTTCGCCATGCTGCTGTTCGAGGATCTGGCGATCGTCCCGATCATCTTCTTCCTCGGCGCACTGGCGCCGCAGGCCTCGGGGGACGGATGGATGTCGCTTGGCCGCACCATCATCCTGGGGGCGGCGGTGATCGGCGCGATGCTGGTGCTCGGCCGCATCCTGCTGCCGCGCCTGTTCGGGCAGGCCGCACGCACCAAGAGCCCCGAATTGTTTCTCTCCGTCAGCCTGCTGGTGGTAATCGTCGCCAGTCTCGCCAGCGCCGCTGTCGGTCTTTCCGCCATCGTCGGCGCAATCGTCGCCGGTATCCTGATTGCCGAAACCGATTATTCGAACGAAGTCGAGGTGATCACTGCGCCGTTTCGCGGTCTCGCGCTCGGCGTGTTCCTCATCACCGTCGGCATGGGCCTCGATGTCCGTCAGGTGCTGGCCCAGTGGGAGATTCTGCTCCTCGCGCTGATCGCGATCGTGCTGGTCAAAGCAGGCGTCACCTTCCTGCTCCTGCGCCTTTCCGGCGCGCGCAAGGCAGTGGCCGCCGAAACCGGACTGCTCATGGCGTCGCCGTCGGAAACCACCCTCATCGTTTTGACCACGGCAATGGCGGCCGGTTTGATCAGCGCCCAGACCGCAGCCTTCTGGACGATCGTCACCGCGCTCGGCCTTACCATCACGCCGCTGCTGGCGCGGATCGGCCGCGATGCGGCGCGACGGGTGGATGTCGGCGGCGACCTCGATGTGCCTCCGCAGGATCTACAGGGTGCCACGCAACGGGTGGTCGTGATCGGCTTCGGGCGCGTCGGTCGCCTCGTCGCCGACATGCTGACGACCCACGGCCGCGCCTATGTCGCGGTCGATTCCAACATCGACAACGTTGCCGCAGCACGGCGTGCCGGATTCCCGATCCTGTTCGGCGACGTGTCCCGCCCCGAATTGATGGATCGGCTCCATCTCGGCAGCGCCACCGCTTTGGTGCTGACCATGGATGATCCGGTGCTGACCGTGCGGCTGACCAAGAAGGTGCGAGCATGGTGCCCCGGCCTCACCATCGTCGCGCGTGCGCGGGACGCCGGCCACGCCGCCGAGCTCTACCGCGCCGGCGCCACCGACGCAGTGCCGGAGACGCTGGAAGCCTCGCTGCAATTGTCGGAGGCGGTGCTGGTCGAGCTCGGCATCGCAATGGGCCCGGTGATCGCCTCGATCCACGAAAAGCGGGCCGAACTCCGCAAGGAGATCATGGAGCAGGGCGACCTCAGCCGGGAACCGGCGCTCGGTAGACGCCGGCTGAGAGACGCCGTTCGCTCGAGCTGAAGGGCGCCGCCGGCGCCGCACCGGCCCGGCCGACCTGCGCCCGCTCGGCGCGCAGGAAGAACGGCAGCTGCGCGCGCTCCGGCGCGATCAGCTCGATCTCCAGCAGGCAGTCGAGGAGGTCGGCCGGGCCGGCGTCCGCCGTCGCGGAGCAGGACCGCGCCGCATCGATCCAGGCGCACGCTCCGGTCAGTTGATGGAGCCGAAGATGCGCAAAGCCCTGACGGGCGCGATGGCCGGACCGGGGTGCCGAGTGCGCGCGCCGTTTGAAATCTTCTTCCTCGAACGCGCGGTGCGCATCGGCCCACAGCCAGACGTCGCCGTCGGCGGGCGCGAGCGCGCCCAAAGCCTGCCGCAGCCTCTCGGACGCGACGAGCGCAGGCGTGTCGCAGAGGGCCAGCTGGGCGTGCAGCCAGGCTGCGTCCTTCTCTGTCTCTCCTGAACAATCCTGCCCGATCGCCGACGATACCCATGCGAGAAGCGGCCCGTGATCGATTGCGCCATGCGCCGGACCTTTCAGCAGCGTCGCCGCAGCAACCAGGGCGCATGCGCGCGCGGGGCCGGCCGCCAACGCGGAAGCGCTTGCCAGGAAATCGTCGATCGCGCTTTGCTCGCCGCGGGCATCGGAGGCCGCGCGAGCGACCTGCGCGGAAACGAAGGATGCGGATTGGCCTGGGCGCGCACGCGCCGCCAGAATCCGGGCGGCCGCCAGGAGCTCGCAATCCTCCAGTGCGATCGCGGCTCGCAGAGCAAACCAGGCATGCAGCACCGGGTCACCGCGGGGCCGGCCGAGCCGGCGAACCGCGTCGAGACGACGGCCGAGCGCATTGCCGGTCGTGACTGACGTCCGATCGCACGTCCGAGCCATCGGCGCGGCGCGCGCCCAACTTGCCGCAAGCGCCGCGACATCCGGGAAGCGGCGCTCCGGCTGCTTTGCAAGGCCGCGTTCCAGGATCGCCTCGGCATCGGGCCACGCGGCGACCCCACGTGCGGCGAACGGCAGCGGGTGACGCTCGACGATAGAGCGCAGCAGCGTCTCCTGCACCGCCGCCGCGTCCTGCGGGTGCTCTCCCGTGGCGAGCAGATAGGCGAGAACGCACAGGCCATATTGCTCCGACCGTGCGGAGGCGGGCGGGGGCAGCCGGCCTTCGAGCAGGGCCAGTGCCATGTCCGGATCGTGGAAGTGCGGGATCCCGGTCCGCGGCGCCGCGTCCGCCGCGTCGATCGGCACCGCCGCGCCGAAATCAAGGATCACCACGCGTCCGTCGGGCCGCACCAGGATATTGCCGGTGTGAACGTCGCCGTGAAGGATCCCCGCAGCGTGCAGCCGGGCATAGGCGGCGAACATGCGACCGATCAGCGCGTGGAGTCCCGTCCGATCGCGCGCTGCCCTTGCCTGCCGCGCGGCGGCGGCGATGCTGGTTCCCTCGCACCACTCCATCGCGATGAAGGCGCGGCCCTCGATGGTGCCATGATCGAAAAGCTTCGGGCTGTCGGCCCCGCCAAGCCGGGCGAGCGTCCGCGCCTCGTTGGCAAGCGATGCGGCCACACCGGCACGATCGTCGCGCGCGATCTTCAACGCTGCGGGCGCGCCGCTCGGACAGCGTGCACGGTAGACCTCGACGTCGTCCAGGGACCGGACCAGTGCCTGGATCTCATACGCACCGAACGCCTGGCCCGATCCCAGACTCGGCTCCGGCGCGGCCGTGGCGGCGGCGTCGGAGTCGATGGGAACGAGAATGCCGCCCGTGATCAGCGCGGCGAGCGCATCGAAGGCGTGATCCAGTACGGTTTCGGGCTCCTGCGCCCGTAGCCTGCTGAAACGCAGCACTGCGTCGGTGATCAAGCTTGGCGTTCGAAATTGGTCGAGCAACGCCGCCAGAGGCTCGGGAATCAGCCGCGGCACGAGGCGGAAGCCCGGCCGCGTGAGCACCGCCTGTCCGGCACCGACCGGACCGATCCGTTCCCGCAGCCGTGCGCTCAGATCCTTGACGGCCAGACACTTGACGTCCGCGGGAAGGAGGAACGCGGTTGCGGTGAGATCGATCGGATCGGAGGTGGAAGCCATCGTCATTGGAACGTCGCCTCGCTGGGTGCCCAGAGCTCGGGATCGATGCCGACGCTGCGCATCGCCTCGCATGCGGCCGGAACCGGAGCGTGCGGGTTCGCGATCATCGCCTCTGCAAGCCGACGCGTGATCCAGGCACGCCAGCTGGCGCCGGACGACGGATCGGGAGGATCCGCACCCCACGAGAGCAGGCCGTCGCCGCCGGCATCCGCGGTGAACGCAATTCCCTGGGCCGGGCAGTCGCCCAGCGCTCGGCCGAGCGACCGGGCGACGTCGTCCAGATGCTCGCGCGCATCGAAATAGGCGACGATCTTGTCGGACCGCAAAAGGCCGTGGAGACCGCGCCCTACCTTGAACGAACGCACCCCCGCGCGTGCGAACACATGGGCGACGATCGGAAAGGCGTAGGGCAAGGCCCTGGGCTCCGGGCTGACGTAGAGTTTGCAGGCCGGAGGCACCGCGCCCGCTGCGCCGTTTCCCGCGAAGGAGATCCAGCCGGGGTGGGTCGACGCTTCGAACGCGGCTTCGAGGCAGGCTCTCGCCGGACCGCCCGAAGCAAGGCCGAGCACTGCCAGCGGCTCGTCGTCGAGCCCGAAATCGCGTTCCAGCGCTTCCGTTCGCGGCAGCGTGCCGAAATGGTAAAGCCAGGACGCCAGCGGAGCAGAGGCGGCCGGCAGAATGCCGGCCGCCATCCGCAACGCGGTCATGGAAAGCCGCGCCAGGCGGCCGCTCATGACCGGCTTCCTACCGGGCCGGAAGCGCTTTGAGCGCGCCTTCCAGCTGCGCCCGCACCGCCGCGACCTCCGCACCGCGCGGCGCCTGCGCGCTTGCCGCACGATCGAGATAGGCGACCGTCTGGCCAAGCTGCTTCCGCAGCCGGGGCAGATCCGTCACCCGATGCACCTCGCGGCCGAGATGGATCACGGGTGTCAGCGTCGGCGGAATGGTCTCGAACGACGTGCCGCCACATTCCGGATTGGGCATTCCGGCCGATCCGCGCCCGAGCGCCGCATAAGCGGCGGCGCCGACCACGGCCGCGCCCACCTCCTGGATGGCGGCGACGATCGCCGGACTGCCATTGGCTTCGCCGGTGAACGCGCGTCCGATCTCGTCGAACTTGCGCGCCTTTACGGCCTCGGCGACGGTCGCCCGTACCGCCTCGATCAGGCCGAGATTGATCACCACGCTCGCGATCGGCGAAATCGGTGTCGGCGGCGTCTCGTCGTCGGGTCCGGGAAGCCAGGTTCCGCCGCCGCCATTGCCGGCGACGCTGATCGCCAGATCCTTGATCAAGAAGTCATGCCGGGTAAGTCTTGCCGCTCTTACGTCCTCTGCCATCGGAATACTCCCATCAGAGGCGATCGACACGCGGGATGCGCATCGACTGCGCCTCGCAGATCGACCATCAAGTCGATCATTGTCCCCACAGAAATAAATACCCGACCGGAGGCCTCAGATCAACATAAGAGGTAACGTAGCATGGATTCGTGAAAATGATCTAAGCAGATCAATGTAATACCGATACACGATGATGGCGGGTATAAGAATCGAAGATTTCTGTTATCATCAACTATTCGTAATCGATCGCTATGACGAACGAAGTCTGGAGCGAAGCGCTTAATCGATAGCGATGATTATCATCAATCATCAACAGCCGACGAATCGAGCGACCACAAGCCGCGAGTCGCGACCGGCTACTGAACGCACCGCAGCGACGATCATCCAGGCAAGTCCGATTGATGTTCGGAACCGGGGCAAACGGTCCCTCGGCAACCTCAGGCGGCGAGCGTCGCCGCCGCCAATTGGTCGCGCACGGCGGCGATCGCTTCGGCGGCCTTGGATCCGTCCGGGCCGCCGCCCTGGGCCATGTCGGGACGGCCGCCGCCGCCCTGCCCGCCGAGCGCCGCGACCGCGACGCGGACGAGATCGACGGCGCTCCGGCGGCCGGCAAGATCCTCGGTGACGCCGACGGCCACGCTGGCGCGACCATCGTTGACCGTGACCAGCGCCACCACGCCCGAGCCGACGCGCTGCTTGGCATCGTCGACGAGGCCGCGCAGAGCCTTCGGATCCATGCCCTCGATCACCTGGCCGATGAAGCCGTGGCCGGCGATCTGCTCGGGACCCGGCGCCTCCGCCTTGCCGGCACCGCCGCCGAGGGCGAGCGCCTTTTTCGCTTCGGCGAGCTCGCGCTCCAGCCGGCGCCGCTCCTCGATCAGGCTGGCCACGCGGGCGGGCACTTCCTCGGGCGACGCCTTGAGCGCCGCCGCAGTCTCCTTCAGCCGCGTTTCGCGTTCGGTAAGCCATATACGGGCGGCTTCGCCGGTCAGGGCCTCGATCCGGCGCACGCCCGATGCGACCGCGCTCTCGCCGATGATCTTGAACAAGGCGATGTCACCCAGCGCATTGACATGGGTGCCGCCGCAAAGCTCGACCGAATAGCTGTTCTGGTCGGCGCGGCCCATCGACAGCACGCGGACCTCATCGCCATACTTCTCGCCGAACAGGGCCATCGCACCGGCGGAGATCGCCTCGTCCGGGCTCATCAGCCGCGTCGAGACGCTGTCATTCTCGCGAATATGGGCGTTCACCTCGGCCTCGATCGCGGCGATGTCTTCGCTGCTGAGCGCCTTGGGATGCGAGAAGTCGAAGCGCAGCCGGTCGGGCGCCACCAGCGATCCCTTCTGGGTGACGTGGGTGCCGAGACGGTGGCGGAGGGCCGCGTGCAGCAGGTGGGTCGCGCTGTGGTTGGCACGGACCCGGGCCCGACGCTCCGCATCGACCTGCAGCTTGACGGCGTCGCCGACCTTGACGGTTCCGCTCCGCAGCGTCGCCTGATGGGCGTGGAGACGCCCCAGCGGCTTCGACGTGTCGGTAACGTCGGCCTCGAGACCGTTCTCGCCGGTGATCGTGCCGGCATCGCCCATCTGGCCGCCGCTCTCACCATAGAATGGCGTCTGGTTGGTGAGGATCGTCACCCTGTCGCCGGCGGAAGCCGTCTCGACCCGGGCGCCCTCCTTGACGATCGCGATCACCTGGCCCTCGCCTTCGTGACCGGCATAGCCGGTGAAGTCGGTCGCGCCCTGCTCTTCGGCGATATCGAACCAGATGTCGTCCGACGCCTTGTCGCCCGATCCCTTCCAGGCGGCGCGGGCAGCGGCTTTCTGCTCGGCCATCGCGCTGTCGAAGCCGCCGCGGTCGACGCCGAGGCCCTGCGCCCGCAGCGCATCCTCGGTGAGATCGTACGGGAAGCCGAACGTGTCGTAGAGCTTGAAGGCGACGTCGCCGGCGAGCGTGTCGCCCTCGTTCATCCCGGCGGTCGCCTCGTCGAGCAGCCGCAGGCCCTTGTCGAGGGTCTGGCGGAAACGCGTTTCCTCGAGCTTCAGAGTCTCCTCGATCAGCGCCTGGGCGCGGATCAGCTCGGGATAAGCGGCGCCCATTTCGGCCATCAGCGACGGCACCAGCCGCCACATCAGCGGCTCGGCGGCGCCGAGCAGATGGGCGTGGCGCATGGCGCGGCGCATGATGCGGCGGAGCACGTAGCCCCTGCCCTCGTTGGCCGGCAGCACGCCGTCCGCGATCAGGAAGCCCGAGGCGCGAAGATGGTCGGCGATCACCCGATGGCTCGCCTGGCGCGCGCCGCTCGCCTCCGTCCTGGTGAGCTCGCTCGACGCGGCGATCAGCGCCTTGAACGTGTCCGTGTCGTAATTGTCGTGGACGCCCTGAAGCACCGCGGCGACCCGCTCCAGCCCCATGCCGGTGTCGATCGAAGGGCGCGGCAGATCGCGAACGATCTGATTGTCTTCCTGCTCATATTGCATGAAGACGAGGTTCCAGATCTCGACGAAGCGGTCGCCATCCTCATCCGGGCTCCCCGGCGGGCCGCCGAAGATGTGATCGCCGTGATCGAAGAAGATCTCCGAACAGGGGCCGCAGGGACCGCTGTCGCCCATCGCCCAGAAATTGTCCTTGGTGGCGATGCGGATGATCCGGCTTTCGGGCAGTCCGGCAATCTTGCGCCACAGGTCGAACGCCTCGTCGTCGGTGTGGTAGACGGTCGCGGTCAGCCGGTCGGCCGGCAGGCCCCATTCCTTGGTGATCAGGGTCCAGGCATGGTGGATCGCCTGTTCCTTGAAATAGTCGCCGAACGAGAAATTGCCGAGCATCTCGAAGAAGGTGTGGTGCCGCGCGGTGTAGCCGACATTGTCGAGATCGTTATGCTTGCCGCCGGCACGCACGCACTTCTGCGACGAGGTCGCGGTCGAGTACGGCCGCTTCTCGAGGCCGGTGAACACGTTCTTGAACGGCACCATGCCGGCGTTGACGAACATCAAGGTCGGATCGTTCTGCGGCACCAACGGTGCCGAGGGCACGATCTGGTGCCCCTCGCGTCCAAAATAATCGAGGAAGGAGCGGCGGATGTCGTTGGTCGAGGTCATGGCGGCGATGTAAGGGAGGCGGCCGACGCGGGCAAGCGCCGCTTGCGCTCCGACTTGCCGCCTCGCCTTGCCGCCCCCTTACCGCAACCTCACTCGGCGGGCACCTCATAGGTGGCGGCATAGACTTCCTGCACCTCCGGCTCCGCGACTTCGATTGCCCGGGCCTCCTCCTGCGACACGGGGTAGCTGGAATAACGATGCACCCGGACGATCTCGGGATCGGGTGGCGCCGCGACATCCGCCTCCTGCTCGATCTCGATCGGGCGCGTGGCGACCGCCCGCACCGGCTGGGCCTCGCGCGCCGTGTCGGCGGCCCAGCTGTCGCCATAGGTCGCGACCGCGGGCGCGGCATAGACGGCGGCGCTCGGCGCCTGCTCCGCGCCGATGCCGTCGAGCAGCCCCTGCTGCTGATATTCGCCGAGCTGGACGCCCGCCCAGTCGGGGCTGCGATAGGCGATGCGATCGGCAACGAAGCTGGTCGGCGGCTCCCGGTAATAAGCGGGATCGATCTCGCCCACGGCCGCATGCCCGAGCCAGATGCCGGCGCCGGCACCGAGGGCGGAGAGGAGGCCGACGACGGGAAGTGCCGCTTTCACAGGCATGAGCAATCTCCAACGCGCAGAACGATGAACGGAACAACCATCCGGCACGCTCAACCCGCGACGGTACGGCCTCGTTCCGGGGCAGCATGTTGGAAGATGCCGCGAGGCCGCTTGCACTGGCGCGCGAATAGGAGGAGTCTTCCAGCCCCAGGCGCGAACGCGCTTCCTCGCGGAGTCGCGCACAGCGAACGGAGGACGAACTCATGCCCGAAAGATCCTTTGGAACCAGGACGATCGCGCTGGTTGGACCCGGCGGCGCGGGAAAGACCAGCCTTGCCGAAGCGCTCCTGTTCGCACGCGGCGCGATCGATCGGCAGGGATCGGTCGATGCGAAGACCAGTGTCGGCGATACGAGCCCCGAAGCCCGCGCCCGGGGCGCTTCCACCGAATTGAACCTGTCCAGCTTCTCGTTCCTCGGCGATCGCTTCGCGATCGTCGACACGCCAGGGTCGGTCGGCTTCGCCGCCGACGGCAGCCTGGCGATCGCAGCCGCCGATCTCGCCGTCGTCGTCATCGATGCCGATGCCGAACGCGCGCATCTCGCCGAACCGGCGCTTCGACAGATCGAGGCGCTCGGCGTTCCCCACATCGTCTTCGTCAACAAGATCGATCAGGCCCGAGGTCAGATCCGTGATCTGCTCGAAGCGCTGCAGCCGATGAGCAATTCGCCGTTGGTCGCGCGGCAAATTCCGATTCGCGAAAACGACAGGATCACCGGCTTCGTCGATCTCGCGCTCGAGCGCGCCTTCCACTACCGCGTCGGCAAGGCGTCGGAGCCGATCGACATTCCTTCCGATCTCAGCGCCGACGAGGCCGCCGAGCGCTACCATCTTCTCGAGCAGCTCGCCGACCATGACGATCAATTGCTCGAACAATTGCTGATGGACGAAGTGCCCGATCGCGAAACCATCTTCGCCGATCTCAGCCGCGAGACCCGCGACAATCTGGTCGTGCCCGTGCTGTTCGGATCGGCGCTCAACGGTTACGGCATCCGCCGCCTGCTGAAGGCGCTCCGCCACGACGCCCCTGCCCCGGAAGCTGCCGCCGAGCGGCTCGGCGCGGCCGGCACCTCCGCCCTCGTGTTCAAGATATCTCACGGCGGTTCGATGGGCCGTCTCGCTCTCGCCCGGCTGTTCGGGGGCGGGCTCAGCGAGGGCGCCGAGCTTCGGGGGCCGAATGGCGATCCGATCCGGGTCGGCACCTTGTTCTCGGTTCAGGGCGACAAGATCGTCAAGATCGGCAAGGCCGAAACCGGAGACATCGTCGCGGTCGCCAAGGCGGAGGGAGTCCGTGCGGGAGAATGGCTGGGCAGCGGCGCCGCCGTTTCCGCCGCTCATCCCAGATCGAACTACACCCTCGCCATCACCACCAGCGACCGCAAGGACGACGTCCGCCTGTCCACTGCCCTTCACAAATTGTGCGAGGAAGATCCTTCCCTCGCCTGGGAGCAGGACGAAGCCCTGCACGAGACAAGGTTGCGGGGCGTCAGCGACGAGCATCTCAAGGTCACGCTGGCCCGGCTGAAGCGGCGCTACGGCGTTGCCGTCGACTGCCGTACCCCGACCGTCGGCTACAAGGAGTCGATCCGCAAGGAGGTCACCCAGCGCGGACGACACAAGAAGCAGTCGGGCGGGCACGGCCAGTTCGGCGACGTCGTGATCGAGCTCCGCCCACTGGCGCGCGGCGAAGGCTTCCAGTTCGGCGAGCGGATCAGCGGCGGCGTGGTGCCGAAGCAATGGTTCCCCGCCGTCGAGCAGGGTGTCCGTGACGCAATGGAAAAAGGTCCGCTCGGTTTCCCGGTCGTCGATGTCGCCGTGACATTGATCGACGGCTCCTACCACAGCGTCGACAGCTCGGAGATCGCGTTCCGCACGGCCGGACGGATCGCGATGTCCGAGGCTCTTGCCGCCGCCGCGCCGCATCTCCTGGAACCGGTCCACCGGGTGACGATCCTCTCACCGTCCGCGGCGACGTCACGGATCACCTCCGCGGTCGCCAGCCGCCGCGGCCAGATGCTCGGCATGGCAAGCCGCGACGGCTGGTCGCGCTGGGATCGGATCGAGGCGCTCCTCCCGGAGGCCGAACTCCAGGGGCTGGATGCAGAGCTGCGCTCGCTGAGTCAGGGTCTCGCGACCTACGAAGCGGAGTTCGATCACCTCGCCGATCTCAACGGGAAACTCGCCGACGAAGTGGTCCAGCACCTGCTGGTGCCGGCATGAACCAGGCGCATACTCTTCGCAGCGGCCCCTGAACGGATCGGCGGATGTGCACCAGCGTGGGTGGCAGACGTCACCGGCGCCGGTGCCTGGTGCGCACCAACAAGTTGCTCCGCCCCGGTCCCATGCTCTACGGATCGCGCAACGAGCCCGAGAACCGCCGGGCCACCATGATTTTCCCCGGGGGAGCCGCGCGTGGCGAAACGCCTTACCTATTTCATCCTTGCCGGCCTGGTGCTCGGCATCGTCGTCGGCTGGTCGCTGAATGCGGGTCTGAACGGCGGCACGCCCGAGGGCGGTGCGCAGCTCAAGACGCTCGCCGGCTACATCTCCATCCCGACGACGATCTTCCTGCACCTCATCAAGATGATCATCGCGCCGCTCGTCTTCTCCACCCTGGTCGTCGGCATCGCCCATATGGGGGACACCGCCGCGCTTGGGCGGGTCGGGATCAAGGCGGTGGCGTGGTTCCTGTGCGCCAGTCTCTTCTCGCTGTCGCTCGGCCTGCTGCTGGTGACCTTCTTCCAGCCCGGCACCGGCCTCGGCCTGCCGCTGCCGCCCGCCGATGCTTCGGCCGGGATCGACCGCTCGGCATTCGATGTCGCCAAGTTCATCGCCCACATCTTCCCGGAATCGATGATCGGCGCGATGGCGAGCAACGACATCCTGCAGATCGTCGTCTTCTCCCTGTTCGTCGGCGTTGCGATCACCGCGATCGGCGAGCCGGCACGGCCGCTCGTCCGCGGCGTCGAGGCTTTGGTCAAGGTGATGCTCCAGGTCACCGATTACGTGATGCGCTTCGCGCCCGTCGCGGTGTTTGCCGCCGTGACCGCGACGATCGCGCAGCGCGGGCCGGCGATCCTCGGCACCTACGGCTATTTCATGAGCACCTTCTATCTCGGGCTGCTGATCCTCTGGGCCTTCCTGATCGGAGTCTGCTTCCTGATCGTCGGCAGCCGCACCCGTCTGCTGATGCGCTACATCCGGGATCCGATCGTGCTGGCTTTCTCGACCGCCTCGTCCGAAGCCGCCTTCCCGCGCACGTTGGAGGCGCTCGACCGGTTCGGCGTGCCGCCGCGCATCGCCAGCTTCGTGCTGCCGCTCGGTTATTCGTTCAATCTCGACGGCTCGATGATGTACATGACATTCGCGGCCATCTTCATCGCCCAGGCCTACAATATCGATCTGACCCTGGGGCAGGAGATCCTGATGCTCCTGACGCTGATGATCACCTCCAAGGGCGTGGCCGGCGTGCCTCGCGCCAGCCTGGTGGTGATCACCGCGACGCTCTCCCAGTTCGACATTCCGGAGGCCGGGTTGCTCCTGATCATCGCCATCGACCATTTCCTCGACATGGGCCGTTCCGCTACCAACGTGGTCGGCAATGCGGTGGCGAGCACCGTCGTCGCCCGCTGGGAAGGGCAGCTCGATCCGCCGGAGCCGGTCGACATCGAGGCGCCTCGCGCACCATCCCGCCGGCCGCCGCCGCCGCCGGGCGACGAACCCTTCTAGGATTGTCGGCGCGCGGCGACTGTGCCACCGGGTGCCGCCGGGCGCTGAGTTGCGGGGGATGTGATGGCGACGACGATCGACAACGGCGCTGCGCGGCCACGGCCGCTGGGGCTTGCACCGACCAGGGTCGAGCGCGTGCTCGCCTGGCTGTCGGCCGCGATGCTGCTGGTCGTCTGCACCGCGCTCGGCCGCGGCCTCGCCGCCTGGAACAGTCTGCCGGCGATCGTCTGGTTTCACATCGGCACGATGCTGCTCGCGCTCGCCCTCACCCCGATCATCCTGCTGCGCAGGCGCGGCGATCTTTGGCACCGTCGGCTCGGCTATGTCTGGGTCGGCGCGCTGGTGACGACGTCGGTGGCCACCTTCTGGGTCCGGATCAGCCACCCCGGACACCTCGGCCCGATCCACATCCTGTCGGTCTTCACTCTCGTGCAGGTGCCACGCGCGATCCTCGCGGCGCGCCGTCATGACATCGCCGCCCATCGCCGCAGCATCACCCTGCTCGTCAGCGGTGCGCTGCTGATCGCCGGCTTCTTCACCTTCCTGCCGAGCCGCCTGCTCGGGCACTGGCTCCTGTCCTGAGCCAAGAAGGGCGCGAACCCGCTGGTCGCGCCGTCCGGGAGCCCTGCCGGCTCAGCCGAGCGGGCGATCGATCGACGGCGGCGGCTCGCTGAACCAGCGCGGTCCCTGCGGCGTCATGTAGAGGCAGTCCTCGAGACGGATACCAAACTTGCCCGGCGCATAGAGGCCCGGCTCGTTGGAAAAACACATCCCTGCCTGCAGCAAGGTTTCCTCGCCGTGGACGAAGTTCACGGGTTCATGCCCTTCCAGGCCGATGCCGTGCCCGGTGCGATGGGAGAGGCCCGGGAGCCGGTACCCCGGTCCATAGCCCCATTTTTGATATTGGGCGCGGACCGCATCGTCGACGCTGCCGGCGGAAGCGCCGATCCGAGCCGCGCGGAAGGCGATCTCCTGCCCCTGACGCACCTCATTCCACACCTTGCGCTGCTCGACCGTCGGCGCGCCGAAAACGAAGGTTCGCGAGACGTCGGACTGATAGCCGTGGACGGTGCAGCCGCAGTCCATCAGCACCACCTCGCCCTCGCGCACCTGCTGGGGCTTGCCGCTGCCATGGGGATAGGCGCTCGCTTCGCCGAGCAGCACCAGGGCAAATTCGGGGCTGCCGCCGAGCTGAACGGTGGCAGCGTTCATGATCTTGCCGATCTCGGCCGGGGTCATGCCCTTCTCGACCCGCGGCCAGGTGTGCCGATAGGCGGCGAGCGTCACGTCCGTCGCCTTCTGCATCAGCGCGAGTTCGGCAGCGGACTTGATCATCCGACAGGCGCGCACGACCGGCGCCGCATTCTCGATCCGCACCCCGTTCAGTGCCTTGCCGAGCCCGTCGACGGCGAAGTAGCGGACCGTTTCCTCCACGCCGACCGCGCGGTCGGCGACCTTGCGGTCGCGCAGCGCTCCGGCGACCAATGCGAACGGGCTTTCATGCTCGTTCCAGGTCCGCACCTCGGCGGGAACGGACAGGCTTTCGCGAACCGACGGCTCCTCGAAATAGGGCGTGACGATGATCGGTTCGCCCTCGGCCGGCAGCACGGCCGCAGTCAGCCGTTCGCTGCGGTGCCATTGCACGCCGGTGAAATAATCGAGCGACGCGCCGGGCTCGATCAGGACCGCGCCGAGCCCGCGCGCCCGCATCAAGGTCTGGGCCTTGGCGATACGCTGCAGGCGCTCGGCGGCGCCGATCGGCACCGCATCCTCCGTAATCTTGGTCAATGCTCCGCCTGTCGCAGGGCCTTGCGCACGCAGCGGCAGCGCCGCAAGGCCGGCCGTCGCGAGCAGCGATCCGGCGAGGCCCCGCCGGGTGAGATCAGGCATAGGCATAGGGGCCACCCTTGTTGAGCGCTGCGCCGTAAGCGGGTCGCGCATGAATCCGCTCGAGCCAGTCGATGAGCGCGGGACGGCGTTCGTCCAGGCCGGCACGCGAGCGCGCCGCTTCGAGCGGAAAGCTCATCATCACGTCGGCGGCGGTGAACCGCTCTCCGGCAAACCAGTCGCGCTGCGACAGCTCGGTCTCGAGCCAGTCCAGATGCCCGTCGAGCAGTTTCTGGATGAACGGCCGCGCCGGCCGGCCGAGGAGGCCGAGCTTGTTGACGACCAGCATCGCGAACAAAGGCGGCATCATCGAACCTTCGGCATAATGCAGGAACTGGCGATAGCGCAGCACATCCTCCCGCCGTGTCGGCGGCCCGAGACGTCCGCCCGCCTTCTCGACCAGATATTCGACGATCGCGCCGGTTTCGGCCACGATCACGCCCTCGTCGTCGATGACCGGAGCCTTGCCGAGAGGGTGGATGTCCTTGAGCTCGGGCGGCGCCAGCATCGTCTTGGGGTCGCGCTCGTAGCGTCGGACCCGGTAATCGAGCCCCAGTTCCTCGAGCAGCCAGAGGATCCGCTGCGATCGCGAATTCTGAAGATGGTGCACTATGATCATCGCGGCCCTCCGTCGCGACGGCGCTAAGGGCTGCGTTGCGCGGCCGCAAGCCGGATCAAGGCCGCGCCAGGGCCGCAAGCTCCTTGATCAGCTTGGCGGCGAGGGTCGCAGTGATGCCGTTGATGTCGCGCGCGGGATTGAGTTCGACGATGTCGGCACCCGCGATCGGCTGCGCGATCCGGTGCAGAACGTTCAGCACCTCGCGGACGCTGAGCCCGCCCGGCTCGTGGTGCGAAACGCCGGGCGCGAAGGCCGGATCGAACCCGTCGAGATCGATACTGACCCAGAGCGGCCCATCAGGGATCGGCACGCGTGCCGCGTCGAAACGGCGCATCTCGACGATCTCGACGCCGAAACGCTGTGCCTGCTCGCGGCAGTGGCGATTGAGCGTGCGAATGCCGACCTGCACGAGGCGGCGGGCGAGCCCCCGCTCCATGATCCGCGCGAACGGCGAGGCATGCGAAAGCGGATTGCCTTCGAAATCGTCATAAAGGTCGGGATGGGCGTCGAAGTGAAGGATGTCGACCGGTCCTAAGCCAGCCGCCATGGCCTCGACGGCTGGAAAGCTCACCGAGTGATCGCCGCCGAGCAGCAAAGGCACGCAGCCGTCGCGCTGCGCCCGAGCGACCGCCTCGCGGATCATCGCGTGATCGCCATCGTCCTCGCGCAGCGGCAGGTCGCCGACATCGTCGAGCAGCACGTCCATGCCGATTTCGGTGCCGTCCTCGGCCGCCATGTTGGCATGGTCCGAGGCGAGCGCGGCGCGGATCGCGCCCGGCGCCGTCGCCGCGCCGCGCAGAAAGGAGGAATGTCGGTCGGTGGGCGCGCCGATCAGGCGCAAGGTCGTGGGGCGCATCTTCGTCGATCCTCGTCTCTCCGGCGACGATAGCGGCTGCCGTGGATATTCCCAGCCCACCGAAACGGCGACCGTGACGCACATTTCATCGCAATCGCCCTCCCCGTTCATCCTCCGGCCACCCATCCTGGTAGAAACACGAGGTCCCGCGTGAGGGGACGCGCACAGAATGAAAGGACGAACCAGGTGACGAGCCCCGAACCCGACACCGCTTTCCTGCTGAGGCGGGCCGAGGAAGAGGCGATCCTCGCCATCCGCACCGACCAGAGCCCGGCCGCGCCGGCGCATTACGAACTCGCCATGCTCTACTCGGCGCGCGCCCTCGATGCGCTGTCCGAAATGCCGGTCGACGCGTCCGGAACCGTCGATACGGTACCGGAGCCGCGAGCTCGCTGACCGGGACTAGGCCGCGCGACTACCGGCACCGCGCGCTTTGCATGCCATTGCCTGTGCTTGCCCGCTAATGTAGTGTCTTATGACATAACAATGTCGCGCATCTGACGCGGCAAGGCGGGAGGAACGATGCCTTCGATAGCCGACGCGATCTCCATGCCGCCCTGCCCGACGCGATCGGCGGCGACGACCCCGCTCAGTCTCTCGCCTTTGCAGGCCCGCACCGGAAATCCGGAGCGGGCGCTGCGCGCATCCGGCACGTCCGACACGGGCGGCCATTCCCAGGGAGAAGAGCATGAAGGGGACCTTGCGGCTTGCGCTGCTGAGCACGATCGCGTGCCCGGCGGGCGTATGGGCTCAGACGGAGCCGGTTGAGCAAAGCGCCGCGGCGGCCGAGACAGGCGACGTCGCGCCGGCAGGCTCGGAAGATGAGATCATCGTCACCGCCCGCCGCCGCGCCGAGAACCTTCAGGACGTTCCGATCTCGGTCACCGCGTTCAGCGGCGAAGCGCTGGCTGAGCGCAATGTCGATTCGATCGATCAGATCGCCCGGTTCACGCCCAACATCCGGTTCGACACCGCGGCGCAGCTTTCCGGCGCAAGCTTCAACCCCACGGTGTTCATCCGCGGCGTCGGCTCGAACGATTTCGCCATCTTCACCGATCCGGGCGTCGGCTTCTACATCGATGGCGTCTATTATGCGCGCTCGATCGGCGCGGTGACCGATGCCGTCGACCTGGAGAGCGTCCAGGTTCTGCGCGGACCGCAGGGCACTTTGTTCGGCCGCAACACGATCGGCGGCGCCGTGATCATCGAGACGGCGAAGCCGCAGCTCGACCAGGTCTCCGGCAAGGTGGAGGCGATCACCGGCAGCTACGACCGCATCGACCTGCGCGGCGCGGTCAACCTGCCGCTCGTCCAGGACCGACTTGCGCTTCGCCTCTCCGCCGCAACGCTCAACCGCGACGGCTACGTGAAGCGTCTGTCGGACGGCGAAGACATGGGCAACCGCAACACCGACATGGTGCGGGCACAGCTTCGCTGGCAGCCCGATCCCCGGCTGACCATCGATCTCGCCGGCGATTACACGCGCTCGCGCGAACATTCCGCGCCGAACGACATCGTCGCAATCGGGCTGCAGCCCAACCTGCCCGCGCGCTACAATCTCTCCGGCGCGCCCTGGCTCGCGCGCTACAACCAGTTGGTCGCGCCGACTCTCGGCATCGTCAATCCGGCCGACCGCAAGGCGCTCGACGGCTCGTGGATCACCGCCGACCCATACGAAACCTGGGCTGGCGGGCCCAACGTCAACGATCTCGATCTGTGGGGGCTTCAAGGCACGATCGCGTTCGATGTCAGTAAAAGCCTTCAATTGAAGAGCATCACCGCCTATCGCGACATGCACGCAACCTTCGCCCGCGACGGCGACAACACGCCCTATACGTTCCGCGAAACCTTCAACGACGACAAGGTTTGGCAGTTCAGCCAGGAACTGCAGGCCAATGGCAGCCTCGGGGACGGCCTGCGCTTCGTCACCGGCCTCTATTATCTGAAAGAGAAAGGCAGGGATTTCGGCCGCGCCGATCTCGCCGTCGGCATTTGGCCGCCGCTGGTCACCACGCCGCCGCTCGCGCCCGCCGTGTTCCTGTACAATTGGATCGATAACGAAAGCTATGCGGCGTACGGCGAGATCGACATCGATCTGGCGCGGCGCCTGACCCTCACCCTTGGCGGCCGCTACAATCACGACAGCAAGAAGATCCGCATCGTCAACGTCCGCCAGCGCGACGCCACCAGCCTCGTCGGCGGCGATCTGCTGACGCCGCTCGAAACGCCGGGGCTCGTCCGCTTCATCGACTCCGATGCCCAGAACATTCCCGACAGCGAAAGCTGGAGCAGCTTCACGCCGCGCGTGATTCTGAAGGCCGACGTCACCGACGACGTCAATCTCTATGCGTCCTTCTCCCGCGGCTTCAAATCGGGCGGCTTCAACCTGCGGCCGTTGACCGGCCCCGAGGAGGTCACCGCCTACGATCCGGAAACGCTTACCACCTGGGAATTGGGCGCGAAGACTCGGTGGCTGGACCGCCGGCTGACCCTCAACGCCGCTGTGTGGAAGAGCCGATACAAGGACATCCAGCTGTCGGTGAACCAGACCCCGCTCAATTTCGTCGCCAACGCGACCGGCAAGCTCTGGGGCTTCGAGGTCGAGGCGGTGGCGCGCCCGGCGACCTGGCTCGATCTCAACGCCTCGATCGGCCACGTCGATTCGCATTATACCGAGATCAGCAATCCGCGCGCACCCAACCAGGCACTTCCGCTGACCCTCGACGACCGATTCGTGAAGGCGCCGCGGTGGACGCTGGCGGCGGGTGCCCAGATCAGCATCCCGCTCGGCCGCAGCGGCAATCTCCGCCTGCGCGGCGACGTCACCGACTACAGCCGCATCTACAACGATCTCAGCAACCATCCCTATCTCACGGAGAATGGCTACACATTGGTCAATCTGCGGCTGACCTGGACCGATGTCGAGGATCGCTATTCGGTCGCCCTGTTCGGCACCAACATCACCGACGCTCTGTTCATCCAGTCGGGCAATTTCAGCAACGGCTTCGGGCTTGCCGAAGTCAGCTACGGCCGGCCGCGCGAATGGGGGGTGTCGGCAAGCCTACGCTTCTGACTCGTCGGCGGCCGCACGCCCGCAGTTCACGCCGGCCTGGCGCAAGGCTTCGGAGAGCCGCGCGCCGGTATAGGGCTTGGCGATCAGCGACGTGCAGCGGTCCTCGGCGTGGCGTTTTGCCAGGCCGGTCTGATCGCCGGCAGTGGCGAGCAGGATCGGCAGATCGACATGAAGCGCGCGCAGTTCGGTGACCAGCCCGGGTCCGTCGGGCTGGTCGTGGTCGACGAACACCGCGTCGTAGCGGCCCTGCGCCGACCGAACCTTGCCAAGCGCTTCGCCCGCGTTCGCCGCTTCCTCGGCGGTGTAGCCGGCTGCGGAGAGTGCCTCCATCGCCAGCGCCCGCACCGTCGGCTCCGCCTCGACCAGCAGCACGCGGCCGGTCCGCCCCCGATCGAGAACGTCGCGGACCTTCTGCGCCAGCGCCTGATAGGTGAACGGCTTGGCGATCATCTCCACGCCCGGCTCCAGCCGGCCGCCGAGCGCAATGGCGTTGCGGGTGTAGCCGGACGTGTACAGCACGCGCAGGTCCGGCTGCCGGGTGCGCGCGGCATCGGCCAGTTCGCGGCCGGACATTCCGGGCATCACCACGTCGGTGAACAACAGGTCGACCGGCTCGTCCTGGCGTTCGAGCAGGCGCAGCGCAGAGGCGCCATCATGTGCCTCCAGCACCTTGTAGCCAAGCTCGCGCAGGCACTCGACCGTATAGGCGCGGACATCGTCATCGTCCTCCACCACCAGCAGCAATTCCGCTTTCGGGCTGGTTTCGAGTCCCTGGGTCAACAGCGGCTCGGGCAGGTCCGCTGTCTCCCCGACCAGCCGCGGCAGGTAGATCTTGATCGTCGTGCCGTGGCCCTCTTCCGAATAGATCTTCACGTGGCCGCCCGATTGCTTGACGAAGCCATAGACCATCGACAGCCCAAGGCCGGTGCCCTTGCCCACCTCCTTGGTGGTGTAGAACGGCTCGAAGACCTTCTCCTGGACATGCTTGGGCATGCCCTCCCCCGTGTCGGTCACGGCGATGACGACATATTGGCCGGGCGCGACTTCGGCGTGCTGCGCGGTATATGCGTCGTCGAGCCTGGCATTGCTGGTCTCGACGATCAGCTCGCCGCCCTGCGGCATCGCGTCCCGCGCGTTGACGGCAAGGTTGAGGATCGCGCTCTCCAGCTGGTTGGGATCCACCTCCACCCGCCACAGACCGGGCGCGGTGACGACTTCCAGCTTCACCGTCTCGCCGAGCGCCCGGTTCAGCAGATCCGACATGCCGACGACGAGCTTGTCGACGTCGGTCGCCTTCGGCGCCAGCGGCTGTCGCCGCGAAAAGGCAAGCAGCCGCTGGGTCAGCGAGGCAGCGCGTTCCGCACCCTTCATGGCATTGTCGAGCGCTCTTCGCGCGCGCGCGTCGCTGATCTCGGCGGCATCCAGAGCCCGCCCGGCCATATCGATATTTCCGGTAACGACGGTCAGCAGATTGTTGAAATCATGGGCGATTCCGCCGGTCAGCTGACCCACGGCCTCCATCTTCTGCGCCTGGCGAAGCGCTTCCTCGGCGCTCTCGCGCTCGGCGATCGCGGCTGCGATCCTCTGCTCCAGCGTCTCGTTGAGCTCGCGTAGGGCCGCTTCGGCCTCGCTCTTCTCCTGCAGCTGGCGCTGCGCGGACTGATAGAGCCGGGCATTGTCGAGCGCGATCGCAGCCTGGGCGGCGATGCCGGCCATCAGCCGCTCGTGCCGTTCCTCGAAACGCCCGGTTTCGGGATGACCGAAGAACAACCCGCCGATAACGTCGCCCGATCGCGATTGCACCGGCACCGCGAGATAGGAGCGGACCGGAAGATGCCCTTCCGGCATGCCGCGATGCGGGTCATTGTGGCCGTAGCGCGGGTCGGCGAGGATGTCGTCGGAACGGATGATGCCGTCGCCGTCGAAGGTCGGCTTGAACACCGCGGTCGCCCTCGGCATTCCGAAATTCTCGAATGCGGATCGCTCCGCACCCGACAATGTGTAGAGCATGTAGGATTCGCCGGCGTCGTCGACCAGATTGTAGAAGAAGGCGCCGAACGCGGCCCCGATCAGCGACACGCCGGCGTCGGTGACCATCTGCACGATCCGTTCGAGCTCGAGCTCGCCGGCGAGCGCGGCGCCGGTCTCGTTCAGGGTCTCCAGCGTCTCGCTCTCCGCACGAAGCCGCATCTCGGCGAGTTTGCGTGCGGTGATGTCGTAGGAAACCCCGAAATAGCGGATCTGCCCGTCCGCGCTCCGCACCGGCTCGCCTTCCCGCGCCAGCCAGCGCACTTCGCCGGTGTCGGGACGGACGATCCGATACTCGATATAATCCAGCGCTTTCTCGGGCAGCGCGCTCCGCCCGGTCATCACCCGCTCGCGATCGTCGGGGTGGATGATCGCCAGGAAATAGCCGACATCGGTCTCGTCGATCACGGGCGTGCCCCACAAGCGGCAGAATTGCTCGGAGACGATGATCCGGCCGGTCGCCGGTATCAGCTCGAACGTGCCGATGCCGCCGGTCGCCTGCGCGATCCGCAACCGTTCCTCGCTCGCCCGCAGCGCGTCCTCGACCATGCGCCGCTCGGTGATGTCGACCGAGGAACCGACCAGACCGACGATCTCGCCTTGTTCGTTCCGAAGCGGCGCCTTGGTCGAAAGCCAGACCGCGGAGGTGCCGTCGGGCAGCCGGACCTCCTCCTCGATCTGTTCGGCCTCGCCACCGTCCATGACGCGGCGGTCGTTGGCCATGACGGTCGCCGCTTGCGCCTTGTCGTCGAGCACTTCGGCATCGGTTCTGCCGATATAGGCCTCCGGCGGTTTTCCAAGCAGCGCCGTGGTGCCGCGATTGGCGACCAGCAGCCGACCCTCGAGATCCTTGGCGTAGACGACTCCGGGGACGGCTTCTGCGAACGTGCGCAGGATCGTCGTCGCACGATCGCGCTCCGCCTCCAGCATGCGCCGCTCGTCGACGTCGAGGAGAACTCCTGGAAACCGCAAAGGCGTGCCGTCCGCGGCGATGTCGACCCGCCCGTTCGCCTCGATCCATCGGTAGACGTCGTCATGCTGGCGGACGCGATACTGGCACCGGTAGCCGCCCCCGCGTTGCAGCGCCTCGGCTATCGCTTCGGCAACACGTTCGCGGTCGTCCGGGTGGATCGAATCGAATGCCTCGGACAGGGGCATTCCGGCGCGGCATTGCTCGGGATCCATGCCGAACGTGGCGGCGAACCTTTCGTCGGCGAAGATGCGGTCGGCCGCTATGTCCCACATGAAGGTGCCGATAATGGCACCCGCATCGAGCGCGAGTTGCACCCGCTCCGCGGCTTCGCGGGCGAGCTCAGCCGTGCGCCGGCGCGCGCTCACATCGCGGAAGAACAGCGCCAGACCCTCCCCGCTCGGATAGGCCCGCATGTCGACCCAGGCGCTGCGTCCGTCCGACCAGGTATAGCGATGCTCGGTTACAATCGGGATCCGCTCCGCCATTGCCTGCCGATAGAGCGTGCCGAGCGCGCTCTCCTCGGTGCCCGGCCACGCCTCCCAATGGGTCTTGCCGATGAAATCGGATCTGGGTCGCCCTTCCAGGCGCAAGCCTTCCGGGTTGATGTCGACGATCCGGAAATCGCGATCGAGCAAAACGAAGCCCTCGGCCATATTCTCGAGCACGCCTTGCGCGCGGTCCCGCTCGCGGACGAGGGCGGCCTCGGCCGCGGCGCGGGCGCGATCGGAGAGCACCTTGCCGGTCGTCTCGATCACCACGGCCAGCACGCCGGCGGGACGGCCGTCCTCTCCCGGAATGGGGGAGTAATCGAGGTTCATGAACACCTGTTCGGGGGCGCCATTGCGAAACAGGGTCAGTTCCTGATCCCGATAGGACAAGGTGTCGCCGGCGAGGCCAACACGCATGACGTTGTCGTTGAACGCGGCAACCTCCGGCCAGCCTTCCCGCACCTTGGTTCCGAGCAGCTCCGGATGCCGGGCGCCGGCAAAGCCGCTATAGGCATCGTTATAGAGCATGATGCCGTCCTCGCCCCACAGCATCACCATCGGCACCGGCGACTTGAGCACGAGGCCGAGCGCGGTGCGCAGGCTTTGCGGCCAGGCGGCGAGCGGCCCGAGCGCGCTTGCCGCCCAGTCCCGTTCCACGATCAGCCGCGCGCATTCGGAGGCAGGAAGAAGCCATCTCGGAGCCTCTCCGGAGGCCAAGAACGGAGCAGGCGTTGCCGAATTGGTCATGCGTCGAAGATCGTCCCTGAAGCGCGTGCGCCGCGATCCCTCGGCGTTAGGGCCGCTTCGCGCGCATTCCAAGCACTTGTGCGCCGGCGCGGCGGGGCTGCTGAGACGGATTACCCGATCGGGGTCATGGCGCGCCAACCGCCGGCCTCTATGGAGATCCCGTTCCTTGGATCAGCAGGAAGAGTGCGGGTGAGCAAGCGCAGGTACGAAGTCCGCGGGGAAGACGATCTCGGCGACGTCCACTCGTTCCAGACCGACGATCGCACCCGCGCGGAAGAGATCGTCGAGCTGATGCGGCAGGATCTGGACGCGGTCGAACTGGTCGAACACGCCTGATGACCGCAGCAAGGGGGGCAGCGCTCCGGGCAGGAACGCTACCCCGATAACCTCAGGCGTCCGCCAAATAGGCTTCGAGGTCGTCGGCGCCGCCGATCCGCTCGCCGCCGATGAAAATCTGCGGCGTCGTCGCAACCCCTTGCTCGTCCTTGAAGGCGTCCACCTCCTCGCGGCTGCTCAGCACCCGATCCTCGACCTCGTATCCGCTCTGTTCGAGCATCTGCTTGGCGCGAACGCCGAACGGGCAGGTATGCTCCGGCAGCACCATCCGGTAGAGCGTGGCCTGTTTGTCGTCACTCATGTCTTTGTCTCCTTGATCTTCCATCGGCGGCACAGCGTCGACGGGCGCTTGGGGTTCCGCCCCGTCTTCCATCAGCTTCGCGCGGCCGGCGGCGCCGCGGTCGGCCAGTTGGTCGGCTCGATCGGCGCGAGCCGCTCCAGCTCCCCGGCGTCGATGTCGGCGGTGACCCCGGAAGGCCGTGCCGACACCTTGGACCAGGGCAAAGCATGCAGCCGCTCGCCGACCCCGCCAACGCCGCCGGCGCTCACCACCAGATAGCTAATCCGGCCATCCTCGCAGCGCGCCATCGCATCGACGCTGGTGCCGATCGCCTCACCGCCACGCCCCTCGACACTGGCTGCGGTGAGCATCGACACCGGAAACAGGGTCGGCCCGTCCTTGCGCTCGCTCTTTTCGGCGGCAGCCTGCGCGCCATCGTCGAACCGTGCCTGGCGGCCCAGCCAGCGCCACACGCCGACGAGATTGACGACCGTCAGGAAAACGTTCTGCCAGAGCAGGTTCGGCTGGTCCGTTGCCATTGCATAGGCACTCCACGACACCGAGCCGATGGTGAAGATGACGAAGCCCCATCCGGTCACCCGCGCGCCGAGATTGGCGGCGGTGACGCAGGCGGCGAGCATGGTCGCGATCGGTGCCGCCCAGGCGGCTATGTCTTCCATGTCGCGATGCTCCGTCGTTGTTCGAGCCCTGCAACAGCGGCAGCCGCCTGCGGTTCCCGGAAAGGAGATGGCCGAAAGGTCAGGTGCGCAAAGCGGCGGCGCAGCCGGCAAGCGCCGGCGAGCGGGTCACGAATAAGGCGCCGGCCTCGTACAGGCGGGCTTCCCCGCCCGGTCGGTCCAGCGCCACGGACATCATGCCGCCCTCCGGATTCGCCCATAGCAGAGGCGTCCGCGCCTGCTGCGCGGCATTGATCGCGACTGCCGCGTCGGACCCGGGCGCGAACAGGACCAGCGCACTGTCCGCATTGGGCTGCGGCAAGGCTGCGATCGGCGCCGCGAGCAAGGCGAGCAGGCCAAGGGTGACAGCCGCCCCTGCCCCGCCGCCGCGCGTTCCATCCGCTTGGGCGCCCCGCAGCAGCAGCACCGCGATGGCCAGCGGGATCAGGCCGAACGCGGCCAGCCAGCCGAGATCGTAGAGCATCGGCTCCGAGACGTCGACGCGGATCCGGTGAATGCCGAGGATCCAGTGAAAGAATCCGACGTCGACCACGTTCCACAGGCCGAAGCCGAGCAATCCGCCGCCGGCAACCAGGCGCCAGTCGGCGGCGTCGCCCAATAAGCGGCGACGGCGCCATAACAGCCACAGGCCGGACGCGGTCACGAGGTACATCAGGACGTGGAACAGCCCGTCCGCGAGGATCTGGGTGCCGAGGTCCCGGAACGCTTCGCCCGGTACGAGGCTCAGCAGATGATGCCATTGCAGCACCTGATGAAGCAGGATGCCGTCGAAGAAACCGCCAAGGCCGAAGCCGATCACGCCCGTGGCGACAAGAAGGCGGCGACAATCCTGACCATTCACCATGCCCGTGTCCCTGCCAGAGCTGCATGCGTCTGCTGCGGAAACACGCCTCGGAGGGCCGAGTTGCCGGAAGATGCCGCCGCTTAATCTGGGTCAGTCCGAATCTCGGCGCCTGCCGGAACCGGCCCCGCATGTTCGGGTTGACCGGCAACACACTCGAAACGTGCCGAAAAATCCGCATCGGCTGCTCCTGCCAAACGGTCGGCACCCCTGGGGGACAAAGATGGACGTCGTACAATGCAAGATGGCCCGCGCCGCGCTCGAATGGGAGCCCGCGGATCTCGCCGAGGCCAGCGGCCTCGAAACGCGCGCGATCGCCCGCTTCGAAGACGGCGGCGCCGTTCTTCCCGGCCACCTGCGGGCGATGCGCGCTGCCCTCGAGACGGCGGGAATCGCGTTTCTCGGGGACGACGGGGTGCGTCTCTCAGGAGCCGCCCAATGCCGCCACATTGCCGTGCAGCAGGCGCTATGACGGCGGCATCTGCAACGACGCACGGCGCTGCGGAATGACGGTGCTGCCCAACAAGCGCGGCGACGCGCACCTTCGCACCATCGCGATGCCGCGCGACGCCAATCCGTCCGGGGACATCTTCGGCGGCTGGACTCTCTCACAGATGGATCTCGCCGGGGGCGTATTCGCCGCCGAGCGCGCCGGCGGCCGCGTCGCGACGGTCGCGATCGACGCCATGAAGTTCCTCCGCCCGATCGCCGTCGGCGACGAAGTCAGCTGCTTTTGCGGCTGGGAGGACGAGAGTCCGGCCTCGGTCAGGGTCCGGATCGAAACCTGGGCGCGGTCTCCGGGCGGCGGCGAGCCGGAGAAGGTCACGGAGGGCGTGTTCACCTATGTCGCGGTGACCGATGATGGAAAACCGCGCCGTCTGGACGCTGACGGCGGCTGACCAGGCCATGATGCTGGCGTTACGCCGCTCTCATCGGATCGGCGTCCCTGACCTCCCGGCCCCGCACGCTTTGCCTGCGGCCGGGGCATCCGATCAGGCCAGGCGGCGTTCAGCCTCGTATCGCGGGAGAGACTGGCATGCACATCTTTGAAATCGCTCTCGGCCTGGGCGAAAAGCCGGAGGATCTCGGCATGGTCGAGATGGCCCTCCGCGCGGTCGTCATCTACCTCGTGACGCTTGTCATCGTTCGTCTCGGCAAGAAGCGCTTCATGAGCCGGGCGAGCGCGTTCGATGTCATCGTCGGCATCATGCTGGGATCGATCGCCAGTCGCGCGATCACCGGCAACGCGCCAATGGCTCCGGCGATGGCTGCTGCCACCATGACGATGGCATTGCACTGGGCCTTTTCGGCGCTGGCCGTCCGCTGGCACGCCTTCGGAACCCTGATCAAGGGGCATGACCGCATTCTCGTGCGCGATGGACGGGTGGACGAGGACGAACTGCGTACCGCCCACATGACGATGCGCGACCTTGCCGAAGAGCTTCGCGAGAAAGGCATCGCCGATGTCGCCGGCGTCGCCGAGGCCCGGCTCGAGCGCGACGGCGCGATCAGCGCGGTCAAGAAGCCGGACAAGGCGAAGGTCGTCACCATCGACGTTGCGCCCGGCGTACAGACGGTGCGGCTCGAGTTCGGCTGACCGGCCCCTCCCGGTGAACCCCGATCCGCGGGCGTTCGTTGCGCCCGTGTCTCACGTTATACGAAGGATCGACCATGGACGAGAAGAAGATCGACGAGGCGAGCGGCGACAGCGCCCGCGGCGGCCCGCTTGCAACCACCGATACGCATACCGAAAGCGGCGCACCGACCGACAAGGCGCATCTCGAAACGGGCGACGGCACGCTGACGGGATCGATCCCGGCCGGCCTCAGCATCGAGGAATTGCAGGCGATCGCCCGGGACGATCAGGGCGTTGAAAGCGGCACCGGCTGACGCCGGAGGCCGGGATCTGGATCAGTTTCCATGCGCGCCGGTGCGGGATTGGTGTAGAGCAAGCGGGAAGGAGCCGCCGATGACCAATCCGCTGACCTTGAAGCTCGAGCAGTTCACGCGCTTCGACGCAGCCGAGCGGAACCGGCTCGACGCGCTCGCCGCTTATCCCCGCAAAAGCTTCGCGCGCGGCGCCACGATCATCGGCGAAGGCGACAGGGCCGACACCATCCACCTCGTCCTCGACGGCCTGGCCGCGCGCGCCAAGACGCTCTCCGACGGCAGTCGCCAGCTGATGGCCTTTCTCGTTCCGGGCGATCTGTGCGATGTCGAAGTGTTCGTGCTCGAGGCGATGGACCACGACATCGTCGCGCTCGCCGACACGAACTGCGTGATGATCCCGGCAGCCGTGATCGAGGAGATGCTGACCGAGAGCGCGAAGCTCACCAAGGCTCTGTGGTGGAGCACGATGACCGACTCCGCCGTGCTGCGCGCCAGGATCGTCGACCACGGCAGCCGCGACGCGCGCGAGCGCATCGCCCACCTCCTGTGCGAGTTGCTGATCCGCTATCGCATCGTCGCGCGGGCCAGCGACGACAGCTTCCCCTTCCCGCTCACCCAGGAAGACCTCGCCGACGCCACCGGCATGACCCCGGTCCACGTCAACCGGGTGCTGCAACAGCTCCGCGCCGACGGCCTGATCGACTACAAGAGCAAGGTGCTGAACGTGCTCGATCCCCGCGGCCTCAAGGCGGCGGCGCAATACGAACCCAATTACCTCCACCTGACCCGCACCGAGCATCGCGACCCCGACGTCAGCGGCCGCGTCGGCGATCTCGTCCCCGCCGCCCACCACCGCCTCCTCCAAGACGCGACGCAGACTTTAAAGTCCATTCTCGGGCGCAGTTGAGCGCACATAGGGCACGGCGGATGCAGGGCGCTCCCGCTCATGTCCGCGTTCCTAAAGCACGGGGTTCCCGCCCGCAGAAACGGGACGATCGCACCCGACTGCCCAAAGCGGCAGGAAAGTCGGGACCGGGATGGGAGCTGATCCCAGGCATTCCTTCTACTCCGATGTCAGGCTGGCCCCGTCCCTTTGAGCCTGATCACCTTAGGTTGGAGCGTTCAGCTCCGATCTGAGGTGAATCAGGCTTCGAACCAAGGGCGGCGCGTGGATCGTTTGCCTCGTCGATATATTCGATGCCCAATGGGCCCGCTCCACTCACTTGCGTGATATACTCACCGGACATGGCCCAATGAAAGTGAGGTGTATCGCCCGGAAGGATGATAACGCTTCCTGGACCGTAGGCTTCAAGCTTCGAAGCATCGAATACGCTGCCAAACCCGATATAGAAGACGCCCGACAATACTGTGTACACCCGGTCCTCGGGATGCGTGTGCGGTAGCAGCTTGACGCCGCCCGCAACCCTCACCCGAACGACATACGGGCCTGGCTTGGTCGGATCGGCGACGACCCTTGCGAGTTCCGCGCCCGCGGGGAAAGCCGGAAACGGTTGAAACTGGATCGTCTCGGGATGAACTGATCCCCGCTGTTTCGGAGAAAGCGGCTGAGGCACAACGGGTGCCGCAGCCAAAAGGACGCTGCCCGCTACAGTGGTGCCGGCCTTGCGCATGAAGCTACTCCTGCTCATCGGTCAGAAACTGCGATCGGAAGGCGACGTGGACCGGAGCTCGCCGAGGTAGAATCCGAGCCGGTTCTCGACATCGCCCGGCGCCTGGAACCCACGTGCAGTCAGAGACCTGATGCCCTCCTTAGCGGCGGGTCGGCCAAGCGAGGCAATGCACGCCTCCCAGCCGGCGCCGATCTCGACGTCGGGCGGTAGGCTAGTGTTCACAAGCCGCTTCGTCTGAGCGATCGCCCATTTGTCGAAGCGAGAGATTCTCGTAGCGAGCGCATCGACATAGGCGTCCAGCTCGGCGTCAGGCAGCGCGCGGTTCACATAGCCATAGGCCTCAGCCTGCGGACCCGAGATGTCGTCGGAACCCAGCAGTATCTCCATCGCGCGGTTGCGTCCGATCATCTGCGGCAATCGCGCCATGGGGCCACCGCCCGCGACCATCCCGACTCCGACCTCCCATTGGGACAGGATCGCCTTCTCGCTGCTGGCGAACGCCATGTCGCACGCGAGCGCGATCTCGCTCCCGTTGCCGGTTGCGCGCCCCCGGATCAGGGCGATCGAAGCCACGGGGGCGCGGGTGAGGCGCACGAGGAAATCGGGCCAAGGCGCCAAGCCCGATGGGCCGGGTGGCATCGAGGTCAGATCCTCGAGCCGCGCCGTGAAGTCCGAGTGATTGAGGAAGAAGCCATCGACGGCACTGTCGAACACCACAACCCGCACCTCTTCGTCGGATTCGATTGCGTCGATCAGATCTTCGAACTGCCTGACCATCTCGGGTCCCATCACGTTGAGCGGAGGGTTGTCCAGAGTGACGCGCCAATAAGCCGCGGTATGACGGGTCAGACGAATTTGTCTCGGGTCGGTGTTGGGGTCCATCGAAGCTTCCCTTCGCCGTTTCGCGGAAGGCCCCCAACATGTCGGGCCATCGACCGGCCCGCGATTGGACCAAGGTATCCTCGAGACGTTGGTATCGTGCGAACACTGCGGTCCAGCGCGGTCCAACTCGCATTGAAGGTGAAAGAAGTTCACCGTGACAGGCACTTTTCATCGAGTGCGATATCACGGCATTTTCTAAGGGGTTGTTCGCCAGAAAGCATACTCGGTCGAGCGCGCTACGCTCTCGTGCCGAACGATCGACCGGGCGCCGGCCAATAAATTTGGGGTGGACGCCGGACCGGACGTGTGATGATCCCGGATCATGCCTGCTCCCGACGTGTCCCCGCGCGCGATCGCCTCGCTTTCCTCCAAGGAGCTGGAAATCCTTCACCTGCTCGCCACAGGACATACGGGAAAGTCTATCGCCGCGCGCCTGGGACAATCCGAAACCGCGATCAACGAGCGCCTGCGCGAAGCGCGCCGGAAAACGGGTGTCACCAGCAGCCGCGAACTCGCTCGGATCGTCGATGCCCAGAAAATTTGGGACAAGAATATCGATCTATCCAGCTCTCGACGCCAGACCGAAGAGTCGGCTCGGCCCGTCGATCGCGGCCGCTCACCGTCGAAAGGATTGATCATGATGATTTCGGCAATGGTCCTCGCCGCCGCTGCGGCAATCGGCATCACCCTCGCTGGCTCCTCGACAGAAGCGCGACAACCGAATGTGCAGGCTGCCGCGTCGGACCAACTGCCGCTCGTCGGGAAGTGGTCGCTCGATGTTTCGCGCATCCCGGCGAACGAACGGCCGCAGAGCGTCACTCTCGCATTCAGCGTCTCGGCAGATCGGCTGTGGACCGGCGAAAGCGAAATTGTGGCCCGGGACGGCGCGCGCCAGCACGCCAAAGCAACCGGGGCAGCCGACGGAGCGCCCGTCCCCCTCACCGGCAGCATGACGTTCGCCGACGAGGTGTCGATGCGCCAGCCGGCGCCGAACACCCTGGTTCTGACCTTCACCAAGGCGGGCAAGCCGGTTTCCACCCGGGTCTACACTATCGAAGACAACCGTGAATCGATGAAGGAAACCATCGTTTGGGCCGAAAACGTCACGCCGAGGATGGTAACCACCTACTTCAGCCGTGTCCGATGAGGCGACCGGTCCGTGAAGCCGCGGATCCCGTGACCTGACCTTTCGCGAACTCCCGCTCCTGCTCCCGCTCGCCTTGCCGGGCGGCACAGGTCAGCTCGATACGTTGCGCCGGGCCCTGGGGAGACGCGTCATACGTCCACAGCGCTGATCGAGGCGGGGAAGCGGCACCTGCGGCCGCCGGTTGTCCAAGCCGCCTAATGCGCTGCCCACAGGAGACGCTTACCGTTCAGCCATATCTGTTCGAAACCATGAAGTAGCGACGACGATCGCTACCATGGTCGGGCACAGATCATGACAAGGCGCAGGTCATGGAGCGAACAACAGACGCTGGGTCAGCCTCGGGCTGGTAAACCGCGCATCCCCGTTGATCCACTCGCCAGCGATGTCACCGCTATGCGGGACCGTTCCCGGATAGATCGCCAAACGATTGAAGCGCGGTTCGATGCGACCGAGCAACTGGTAGGATGCTCCGCTCGCCGTATAGTAGCCGGTCGCCGAGGGTTCAGAGTCACGCACCTTGTCGAAGAACAAGGTGCCGCCGCGCTCCTCCCGATTGAGGTAGATCAGACCGAATGCCGGAACCGCATCGACATGGGGTATGCGTTGCTTGGGACTGAGGGCGGACGGGTGGACATCGACAATGGCGAAATCGGTGACGACCTCACCGAAGCGTGCGATCGAGCGTCCATTCGCGTACAGCGGACAGATGCTCAGGAGCGTAGCGGTGGCGAGTTCTCGAGCCCATCGCAGGAGCGTTTCGCAGGACGGGTTTTGCTCGCACATCTGCGCGATCCTGCCGGGATAATGGGTGGCGGCAGGCGTGAACGGCAATTCGAGCGCAAAAGCACGCACCGCGTCGGGCTGAACATACAGATCGTCGACAAGGATGACGGGGACCTTGCCGCCAATCCACTCGCATCTGGCCTTGGCTGACGGCGAGAGCGCGAAGAGATCAGCGTGCGGTGGCATGACGATGATTTGGAAGATCGAACAAGCATGCGCAACCGGTAGGGTGGCACGCGAGGTCCGAACCTCGAAGGCAGGCGGAACATCAGGGCTACGGCCGTTCACTCGGCACAGCGTGGGTCCAGAGCCGCGTTCCGGTATTGCCGATCTCGGAGCACACCGCTCAACTCTGATCGCCGGCTTAAGTCCGCCCTGGCGGGCAGACGTCGCTGGGTAGATGTTCGGCGGAGGTCCGCTTCTGCGGCGGAACGAAACCGTCCCTGCAAAGCGCCTTGCCGGGCCGCCACGGTGCGTGCCAAGAGAGTGTGAACGTTCACAGAAAGACGGGGATGAGGATGGACTGGCGGAGCGCTTTGGCCGGATTGGCCTGGCTTGCAATCGGGGGCGCCCAGGCGGAGGCGGCGGCACCGCCGCCTTCCAGTACCCTGGTGTTCGCGGACGAGTTCGATGCGGGTACGCTCGATCGCAGCAAGTGGAACGTCGAAGGACCCGGTTTCTGGGTGAACAACGAGCAGCAGGCCTATATCGATTCGCCCGACGTGATCCGCTTCCTTCCCGCCGGCGCGGTGCCTGGCGCCGAGGGCGGCGTGCTGGTGCTGCAGCCGCGCTTCCGAGCCGGCTACACCACGCCGGCGAAGCGCAAGGCCGACTTCGTGTCGGGACGGATCGACACAAAGGGCAAGTTCGAATTCGCCCATGGCCGCGCCGAGGCGCGGATCCGCATGCCCGACGCAGCCGGGCTGTGGCCGGCCTTCTGGCTGCTCGGCAACGGCGAGTGGCCGCAGACCGGCGAGATCGACATCATGGAATATGTCGGCGAGAAGGACTGGATCGGCGTCGCCCTCCACGGTCCCGGTTATTCCGGCGAGACCCCGCTGGTGAACAAATCCTACTTCCCCGCGGGCAGCGACGTCACCGATTGGCACGTTTATGCGGTCGAATGGTCCGGCCGCGAGATGGTGTTCAAGGTCGACGACCGCATTGCCTACCGCGCTACCCGGCCGATGGTGGAGCATTACGGCGCCTGGGCGTTCGACAACCCCAAATATCTGATCCTGAACTTCGCGCTCGGCGGCGCCTATCCGGCCAAGACCAACGGCATCAAGGCGCCCTATCCGGGCGTCCCCGCCGAGACGGTGCAGCGGATCAAGGCTGACGATATCCGGATGGAGATCGACTGGGTCCGGGTCCACCGGCTCGATTGAACTCCTTCGCGCGGGCGATCCGATTACGCATCCTATCCGCTTCGCGGACAGGGGGGATTGATGCCCTGAGAAAAGCAGCATCCCTTGAAGAGGCGCGACGTCACCATTGACGAAAGCGCGTGTTCGTGATATGTTCCGACGTCCTCTACCTCCCCGCGCTCATGCAAGCATTGGCGGACGCGAAGGATTCCTCCGCCACGGGGCTCAGCCCTTTCTTGAAGGTCGAGGACTGGAAAAGAACGAGGCTGCCAAATGGGACCCGTCCTGCGATCCCGTCGGTTCGCACTGGTTTGGATGGACGGACGGGTCGTCACCCCGGCGTGCAGACGGCGGATCGGGCGGGGCCGGGTCGGCGGACACGGGTGCTGAAAATCGACCGTATTATCGGTCAATACGGTCGTTGGCGCTGCCTACCCTGCTCCGCCCGAAAAATCTCGCGGGTCGGCCGGTCAGTGACCGCGGCCGATCGGGACCGAGCCGCCGCAGCTTTCGTCCAGCCGGCGCAGCTCGTCCATGTGCAAGGCGGCCAGGCGGCGATGCGCGTCGGCAACTTCGCCATGCTCGGCCTGCGCGGCGCGATCGAGCTCCGAACAAGCGCGCTGCATGTGATAATAACGATCTTGTTCCTGCAGCATAGGTCCTCTCCTTCGGTGCGAGGATAAGCCTCGTTCCCCATCGGTGGCATTTACCTGGGTTTATCGCTTCCGTTTTGATCGCCTTGCGAGCGTGGCCGCCGCCGGCGAAAAGGGCGACCAGGCGGATCAAGTTGCGGACGGCGGCGTTGCGGCCCCGTGCGACATTATTATTTTCACGTGCGGAACGGCACCGGCGTCATCCGTGACGAGGAAGGGCGCGATCTCCCCGACGACGAAGCGGCGCGCGGGGAAGCGATGAAGGGCATAAGGTCGATCATCAGCAGCGAAGCCGCCGCCGGCCTGCTTGATCTTACCGGCGCGCTCGACATCGCCGACGCGCAAGGCCAGCTGCTGGTGACCATCGGCTTCGACGAGGCGTTCGAGATTCGGCTGCCGGAGCGGCCCGCGCGATGATCGACAAGCATCTGCTGAAGCTGCGCGCCCGCGACGAGATCAGCGACGAGGAGGAGCGCGCGATCCGCGCGGCGGTCGAGCGGATCGAGGAGATCCCGGCGGACAAGGTCTACATTCGCCACGACGTGCCGCTCGACACCTGCACTCTGCTGCTCGACGGCATCATGTGCCGCTTCAAGGATCTTCGAAATGGCGAACGCCAGATCACGGAGCTGCACGTCGCCGGCGATTTCGCAGATCTGCACAGCTTCACCCTGAAGCGGCTCGATCACGACATCCTGTGCCTGACGCCGTGCCGGGTGGCAGTCGTTCCGCATGAGAAAGTCCGCGAGATCACCGAGGCGTATCCGCATCTGGCGCGGGTCTATTGGTTCGGAACCAACCTCGATGCCGCCATCCACCGCGAATGGGAGCTCTCGCTCGGCCGCCGCACCGCCGCGGCGCGCATCGCCCATCTGTTCTGCGAGCTCTACGTTCGCCTGGAGATCGTCGGGCTCGCCCGCGACCACCAATATGAACTGCCGCTCACCCAGGCCGACATCGCCGAATGTCTTGGCCTGACGTCGGTACACGTCAACCGCATGCTCAAGGAATTGCGGCAGCAGCAGCTGGTGGAATTCAGTGGCGGCCGGATTGAGATCCGCGACTGGGCCGGCCTCCAGCGCCTCGCCGAGTTCAACCCGAGCTATCTCTATCTGGAACGGCGGCCGCGCTGACCGGCGCTCAGGCGACCGGGGGCAAGCGGTCCAGCAACTTGTCCAGGGTGATCGGATAGTTGCGCACCCGGATGCCGGTGGCGTTGTAGACCGCATTGGCGATCGCGCCGCCGACGCCGCAGAGGCCGAGCTCGCCGACCCCCTTCGCCTTCATCGGCGACGACAGCGGGTCGACCTCGTCGAGGAAGATCACCTCCTGATGCGGAATGTCGGCGTGGACCGGCACCTCGTAGCTGGCGAGATCGTGGTTGACGAAGAAGCCGAAGCGCGTGTCGACCGCCAGTTCCTCCATCAGCGCCGCGCCGACACCCATCGTCATCGCGCCGATCACCTGACTTCGCGCCGCCTTGGGGTTGAGGATCCGTCCCGCCGCGCACACCGCCAGCATCCGCCGCACCCGGATCTCGCCGGTATAGGCGTCAACGGCGGCCTCGACGAAGTGGCCCGCGAAGGTCGATTGCTGAAATTCGTTGGCGAGCTCGCCATATTCGATCGCGTCCTCGGCGACGAGTTCGCCGCTGCGAGCCGCATCGGCGAGGTTCAGGTTGCGGCCGCCGGAGCGCACCTGCCCATCGACGAATTCGGCACCGGCCGGGTCCAGCCCGAGCCGCTGCGCCGCCTGCTCGCGCAGCTTGACGCAGGCGGCGTAGACGCCCGCCGTCGAATTGTTCGCGCCCCACTGCCCGCCCGAACCGGCCGCGGCCGGGAAATCGGAGTCGCCGAGCTTCACCACCACCCGATCGAGCGGAACGCCCATCATTTCGGCCGCCGTCTGCGCGATGATGGTGTAGGTGCCGGTGCCGATGTCGGTCATGTCGGTCTCGACGGTGACGATGCCGCGCCCATCGAGACGCACCCGTGCCGCGGACTTCATCAGCAGATTGTTGCGGAAGCCGGCACCGACGCCCATTCCGACCAGCCAGCGGCCGTCGCGGACGCTGCCCGGCTTCGGGTTGCGCCGGCGCCAGCCGAAGCGGTCCGCTCCCTGGCGAAGGCATTCGACCAGCTGGCGCTGCGAGAAGCGGCGGTTCGGATTTTCGGGATCGACCTGGGTGTCGTTGAGGATCCGGAATTCGACGGGATCCATGCCGATCTTCTCGGCCACCTCGTCGATCGCGACCTCGAGCGCCATCATCCCCGGCGCCTCGCCGGGCGCCCGCATCGCATTGCCCTCGGGCAGGTCCATCTCGGCCAGCCGCATCGCGATCAGCCGGTTGGCGCCAGCGTAGAGCAATTTGGTCTGCGACACCGCCGTCTCCGGCTTGCCGTCCGGCAGGTTGCCCGACGTGCTTTCATGGGCGATCGCGGTGATCCTGCCGTCGCGGCCGGCGCCGATGCGGATGCGCTGGATCGTCGCCGGGCGATGGGTGGTGTTGTTGGCCATGATCGGGCGGGTCAGCGCGAGCTTGACCGGGCGTTTGGCCGCTTTGGCGCCGATCGCCGCCAGCACCGCATCGGAACGGACGAACAATTTGCCGCCGAAGCCGCCGCCGATGAACGGCGAATCGAGACGGACGTTCTTCGGCGAGATGCCGAGATTGATGGCGACGTCGCCCTTGCTCCAGGCGATCATCTGGTTCGAGGTCCACAAGGTAAGCTTGTCGCCCTCCCAGGCGGCGATGGTCGCGTGCGGCTCCATCATCGCATGGGTCTCGTCCGGGGTGGTGTAGGTGGCGTCCACCGTGAACGGCGCGGCGGCGAAGGCGGCCTCGAAATCGCCGACCCGCTCGATCGGCGGCGCACCGCTGCCCTCGCCGCTGCTGCCGCCGAACAGAGGCGCGGTCTTCGCCTCGGTGGCGAGATCGAAGCGGCCGCGCGCGCGGGCATAATCGACCCGGATCAGGGCGGCGGCGGCACGAGCCTGCTCGAACGTCTCGGCGACCACGATCGCGATCGCCTGGTGATAATGCTGCACGACCGGCCCGCCGAACAGATAGGCGATATTCTGCTTGCCGCGCTTCAGCCTGGGCATGTCGAGGGTGGTGACGATCGCAAGCACGCCGGGGGCCGCCTTGGCGTCGTCCAGATCCATCCGGTTGATCCGGCCCTTGGCAATGGCGGACCCGACGACATAGCCATAGGCCTGGTTCGGGACGACGTCGTGCCGCTCATAGGCGTAGGGGGCGGTGCCCGTGGCCTTGCGCTTGCCGTCGATGCGGTCGGTGGGCTTGCCGACCACCTTCAGGCGGTCGATCGGGTTGGTGCCGGCGGGGGTGTCGAACTTCATGGCTCAGGCCCTCGCTTCGCTCAGCGCCCCGGCGAGCGTGCGCTCGACCAGCGGGATTTTGAATTGATTGTCCTCGGTCGGGCGGGCGCCGGCGAGCAACATCGCCGTGACCGCTTTGGCGCCACGCGGCATCGCCGCCTCCGCCGCCTCGACCCGCCACGGCTTGTGGGCGACTCCGCCGACGGCGACGCGGCCGCTGCCGTCGCGCTGGACGATCGCTGCGACCGAAACCAGCGCAAAGGCATAGGAGGCGCGGTCGCGGACCTTGCGGTAGATCTGCTTGCCGCCGGCCGGCTTGGGCAGGGTCACCGCGGTGATCAGCTCGCCGGCGGTGAGATTGGTGTCGATGTGCGGCGTGTCGCCGGGCAGACGATGGAAGTCCGCGATCGGGATGCGCCGGGTGCTGCCATCGGGCTTCACCGTCTCCACCACCGCATCGAGCGCCCGCATCGCCACTGCCATGTCGCTCGGATGGGTGGCGATACAATGATCGCTGACGCCGACCACGGCAAGCTGGCGGGTATAGCCGCCGATCGCCGCGCAGCCAGAGCCGGGCTGGCGCTTGTTGCACGGCTGGTTGGTGTCGTAGAAGTAGGGGCAGCGGGTGCGCTGGAGCAGATTGCCGGCTGTGGTCGCCTTGTTGCGTAGCTGTCCCGAAGCGCCGGCGAGCAATGCCCGCGACAGCAGCCCGTAATCCTCGCGAACCTTCTTGTGGGCGGCGAGATCGGTGTTGCGGACCAACGCGCCGATGCGAAGGCCGCCATCCTCACTCTTCTCGATCCGATCGAGGCCGGTGCCGTTGACGTCGATCAGGTGCGCTGGCGCCTCGATCTGGAGCTTCATCAGATCGAGCAGATTGGTGCCGCCGGCGATGAACTTCGCGCCGGGTATGCGCGCTGCCGCGGCAGCGGCGGCGGCCGGAGTTGTGGCGCGTTCGTAGGTGAAGGGCTTCATGCCTCGATCCCCGCGACTTCGCCGATCGCCTCGGCGATGTTGGAATAAGCCCCGCAGCGGCAGATGTTGCCGCTCATCCGTTCGCGAAGCTCGCTGTTGGTGACGCGCGGTTTGGCGGTGATGTCTTCGGCGACGTGGCTCGGCACCCCTGCCTTGATCTCGTCGAGCACCGCCACCGCCGAACAGATCTGGCCCGGCGTGCAATAGCCGCATTGATAGCCGTCATGCTTGATAAAGGCCGCCTGCATCGGGTGAAGCCGATCGGGGGTGCCGAGCCCCTCGATGGTCGTGATCCGGTCGCCCTCGTGCATCACCGCGAGGCTGAGGCAGGAATTGATCCGCCGGCCGTCGACGATCACCGTGCAGGCGCCGCACTGGCCGTGATCGCAGCCCTTCTTGGTGCCGGTGAGCTGGAGATGCTCGCGCAGCGCATCGAGCAAAGTGGTGCGGGTGTCGAGTTCCAAGGTCCGCACCGCGCCGTTCACCTCGAACGAAACTTTCGCCGTCGCCGGCGGGGTCGGCTTGGCGGGCGCCGGTGCCCCGGTGGCGGGCACTGCGGTGACCGCTACCGACGCGGCGCCGCCGACCAGCAGGGTGCGCCGCGACAGGTCTAGATCGCTTGGCTCCATGGCGTCTCACTCCGATGCTGGGTCTCGCGGGGGCGATCCGCACAGCGGACGTCGCAAGCTCTGGTGGATCCTCGGGCCGCAGCGCGGCGCCGGCGCTCAGACTAGCCGGTTGGCCGGCTGCCGGATAGATGCCCCAGGCGCGACGCTACGCTGAATTTTCTTCATAAATGGCGGGGCTCGCCGGCCAGCCTGCGCAAGTCGTCCGGGGTGTCGACGTCGGCGATGCTGCCCTCGTCGTCCGCTTCGATCTCGACCACGCCCGGACATGTTCGCAGCAGGCCGCGGGCGCCCTGATCCCCAGTCAGCCGCAACAGATCTGGAAACAGCCGCGCGGAGATTGCGACCGGATGCGCGGGCCGTCCCCGGCACGTCGCCATCGCCGCCGGTGCGCCCGCGGCCACGGCATCGAGCAATGGCCCGGCAAGACAGCTGGGCGCGTACGGCATGTCGCCGAGGAAGAGCAACAGCGCACGCGCATCGACCGGCAGGCTTTCCACACCGCAGCGGAGCGAGCGGGACAGTCCCTCGTCCCAATCGGGGCAGATCAGGATTCGCACTCGATCGTCGGGTGAGAGGATCCGCTCGACGGCGGCGGCCTCCGCGCCGACGACGACACGGACCGACTCGACCGGGCAGGCCAGCGCCGTGTCGACCGCCCAGCACAGCAGCGGCCGCCCCTTGAAGTCGCTGACCAGCTTGCCGCCGCCGAACCGCCGCCCCGCGCCGGCGGCAAGAACGATGGCATGAACCCCGGACTCAGGCGCGGACGGCGACATTGCCCTCCGTCTCCGCCTGAGCGGCGTGCGTCCTGTTGGCTTCGGAGATGATCTCGGCGGTCACCGCCACCGCCACTTCCCACGGCGAACGGGCGCGGATCGGAAGGCCGATCGGCGCCTTCAGCCGCGCGATGTCGGCAGAGGACAGGCCCGCCTGCCGCAGCCGCGCCTTCCGCTCCGGCAGCCGGCGGCGGGAGCCGAGCACGCCGACATAGCCGGCGGCCGAACGCAGCGCCAACAGCAGCGCCTCCTCGTCGAGCTCGACATCGTGGGTGGCGATCGCGATTGCCGTCCACGGATCCGGCGCAAGCGACGCGAGCGCGTCGGCGAGCGGCCTTCGGTCGCAGGCGACATCGGCCGGCGGCGGCCCGGCCGGCCCGAACCGCGCGATCAGGAGCGTCTGCCAGCCGAGCCGCCCGCCGAGATCGGCAGTGGCCAGTGCGAACGGATCCGAGCCAACAACCACAAGCCGCTGATATGGAAAGAAGATCCGGTCGACCATCGCGTCTCCGTCAGGGGCTCCCTTTAGCACGTCCGTGCAGCGGCGAGCCTGCCCGTCGCTCTGCCAGCGCGCGGGAACCCGGCGCTCGGTCAATCTCCGCAAGCGGTCGAGCGCTGCGTCGTCGGGCGTGACCCGCTCGACCAGCAGTTCGAGGCGGCCGCCGCACGGCAGACGCATGTCGATGAACGGGCTGCCCCGCCCATAGACGAGCGTGCGCGGCGTGCCGTCCGCCAGCATCGCGCGGCCATGCAGCGCGACATCGGCTTCGATGCAGCCGCCCGACAGGAAGCCCCAGGCGCGATCGGCGGTGATGACCATCTGCGATCCCACCGGCCGCGGCCCGCCGTCGGCGTCGACGATAGTCGCGAGGGCGAAGGCCTGGCCTGCCGAGGCAGCCTCGAACATCCGCGGGCGCATGTCGTCCTCGAGCCCGCCGGCGGGCCAGTCAGCCATGCAGCGCCTCCGTCAGCTCGGCGAGATGCGGCGCTGCCGCGGTTCCCACCTCGGCCTCCAGCGCGTCATAGACCGCGAGCAGTCGCCTGCCCCGTTCGCTCAGCTGCGCGCCGCCGCCCTGCTCGCCGCCGCTACGGGTCTCGATCAGAGGCCCGGCGCCGAGCGCATTGATCTCGGCGACCAGCTTGACGCTGCGTGCATGCGACATGCTCATCGTCCGCGCCGCGGCCGAGATCGATCCGGTCTCGGCGATGCGGCGCATCAGGTCGATCTTGCCGGGGCCGAGCGCACCCTCGCGCAGCAGGATACGAAACCAGAGGGTGCCGCGGCACGCCTCGGCTGCGGATTTCGGCATGAAGATTTCCCATACGCGTTGACGCGGTCCGGATCGGAACCCTATGCGTTGTATACAGCAGAATACAGCGGAGCAATCTCCGCTGCGCCGCCCTTCCCGTCAGCCACGGACACAGTCGAACGCGATGCGCCCTCTGATCGACAGCTTCGGCCGCAGAATCGACTATGTCAGGCTGTCGGTAACCGATCGCTGCGATCTGCGCTGCCGTTATTGCATGTCGGATGACATGCGCTTCCTGCCGTCGCGCGATCTGATGAGCTTCGCCGAGATCGAGCAGCTCGCCGACGCGCTGATCGCGCGCGGCGTCCGCCGCATCCGTCTCACCGGTGGCGAGCCACTGGTGCGGCGCGGCATCATCGACCTCGTCCGGAGCCTAGGCACCCGCGTCGGCGACGGCCTCGACGAGCTGACCATGACCACCAACGGCACCCGGCTGCCGGAGCTTTCACAAGACCTGTTCGAGGCCGGAGTACGGCGGATCAACGTCAGCCTCGACAGCCTCGATCCCGAGCGCTTCCGGCACATCACCCGGCGCGGCGACCTTGCGCGGGTTCTTGCCGGCATTGCGGCGGCCAAGGCGGCGGGGCTTGCGATCAAGATTAACATGGTCGCGCTTGCCGGCCTCAACGAGGACGAGATCGGCCCCATGCTGCGCTGGTGTGCCGGCGAGGGCTTCGATCTGTCGCTGATCGAGACGATGCCGCTCGGCGAAATCGTGGAGGATCGGACCGACCGGTATCTTCCGCTCGATGCCGTGAAGCGCCGGCTCGAGCAGGCCTGGACCTTGCTGCCGTCGACCCACCGCACCGGCGGCCCGGCCCGCTATTACCAGGTCGAGGGCAGCGACATCCGCCTTGGTCTGATCACGCCGCTCACCGGCAATTTCTGCGCCGGCTGCAACCGGATCCGGGTGACGGCGACGGGCAGCGTTTATGGCTGTCTCGGCCGCGATCAGAAGGTCGAGCTGCGCGACACGCTGCGCAGCGGGGGCCGCTCTGCCCTCGATGCCTTGCTCGACGCGCTGATCGCCGGCAAGCCGCTCGGCCACGATTTCAAGATCGGCCGCAGCGCGCCGGCCGTCGCCCGCCACATGAGCGTCACCGGCGGCTGATGGACTCGATCGTCTGGATCGCGCTGCTGATGGCGATCGCGGCGGCACTCTATTCGACGGTCGGCCACGGTGGCGCCTCGGCCTATCTCGCGATCATGGCCCTGTTCGCGGTCGCACCGGAGGTGATGCGGCCGACCGCGCTGGCGCTCAATCTGGTGGTCGCCGGCTTCGCCGTCCTCCGCTTTGCTGTTGCACGGCAGATCAACGTGCGGCTGGCCGCGATCTTCGCCGCAACCGCAGCACCGGCGGCCTTCGTCGGCGGCATGATCAGCATTCCGCCCGAATATTACCGGCCGCTGGTCGGTATCTTCCTGTGCCTGGCGGCGCTGCGCCTGTTTTGGCAGCCGAGGGCGTTGGCCGACAGGCCCGTCCAGCCCCCGTCGCTGCTCGTCGCAGCGCCCGCGGGGGCAACGCTCGGCCTGCTCGCGGGGCTGACCGGCACCGGCGGCGGCATCTTCCTCAGCCCGCTGATCATCCTGTTCGGCTGGGAGGAACCGCGCAAGACGTCGGGGGTCGCCGCCACCTTCATCCTGATCAATTCGATGGCAGGCCTGGCGGGCAATTTCGCCTCGGTCCAGCGACTGCCGGCGGCTTTGCCGTGGCTTGTCGCCGCGGTGGCGGTCGGTGCCCTGCTCGGCACCTGGCTCGGCGTCGACCGCCTGCCGCGCGCGCGCCTGCTGCAATGCCTCGGCCTGGTCCTGGTCATCGCCGGCGGGAAATTGCTGCTGAGCTGAGGGCAGCGGCGTCTGGCATCGTGAAGATCGGCGATACGAATTCGGGTATGCCTGACGTTACCCGGTTGCGGCACAGCATCGAAACCCGTTCGGGCTGAGCTTGTCGAAGTCCTCTCCTTCTCTTCTTCAGACACAAAAAGAGATGGGCTTCGACAAGCTCAGCCCGAACGGGTGTAGAAGATCGCGGGTAGCTGACGCCGCCGGGTTGAAGCGAAAACCGAATAACTCCGTTCGGGCTGAGCTTGTCGAAGCCCTTCCCTTTCCCTTTTGCAACCGAACATAGGCCTGCGCTTCGACTTAGCTCAGGACCATCATCGCAAACGGGTTCATGGTACGAAACGGATCTTCAAAAATCGAGGACGTCCACCGCACTCCCCGCGGCGAGCGCAGCCTGGCCCACCGCTTGGCGGACGAGCAGGTCGGCCTCCGCAAGCGTCTTCTGCGCGCCGGAATCCTGGTTCGGCACCAGCACCACTTTTCCGTCCACGGCTTGGCCCCGCCAGAAGGTCTCGCGGTCGCCGCCTTGCTCCATCGGCCCCGCAAGCACAGCGCGGCGCCAGGCGAGGGTCGGCGGGCGGCCGCCGAGACCGTCGAGCAATGGGCGCAGCAGTAGCCGCGCGGTGACCAAAGCGGAGGTCGGATTGCCGGGCAGGCCGACCACCAAAGCGTCGTCGGTGCGCCCGAGCCAGACCGGCTTGCCGGGCTTGATCGCGACCTTGGAGAACAGGATGTCGAGATCGCCGAACATGTTCTTCGCAAAATCGCGCGCGCCGACGGAGGCACCGCCTGTGACGACGACGACATCGGCCAGGCCAAGCGATTCCGTCATGGCGGCCTGCATTGTCGCAAGGTCATCCGGGAGCATCCGGCGCCCGACGATCTCGGCCCCCGCCTCCGCCGCCAAGGCGGCGAGCCCGAGCGAGATGCTCTCCGGGATCGCGGCCGGGGTCGCCGCAGCCTCGCCGGGCAGGACCAGCTCGTCACCGGTGCCGACGATCAGCAGCCGGGGCCGCCGAACCACGTCGACGTGGGACAGGTCGGCGGCAGCCGCGGCGACCAGGCTGCGTGCATCGAGCGCCCGCCCTTCAGCGACGAGCACGTCCCCGACCCCGAAATCGGACGCCTTGCGCCGCACGAACAGCGAGTCCTGCGGCTCTTCGAACAAGGCCTGATCGCCTTCCCGTCGGACGATCTCCTGCATGACCACGCGATCGGAACCCGAAGGCAGGGCAGCGCCGGTGAAGATGCGCACGCAGGTTCCCGAGGCGACCGCGCCAGCGAACGGCGCACCTGGAAAGGCTTCGCCGATCACGCGGAGGCTGCAGGGCCGCGCGGCGAAGTCGGACTCGCGCACGGCATAGCCGTCCATCGTCGACACGTCGAAGCGCGGACCATCGATCCGCGCGCGGACCGGCGCGGCCAGCACCCGTCCCGCGGCATGCTCCAGGCCGATCGTCTCGGTGCCGAGCGGCGTCGCCACGCCGGCGACGATCGCCAGTGCCTCGTCGAGAGCGATCATGACGCGGTCCAGTTGCCCGAGCGGCCGCCGCTCTTGGCAGTGACCTTGATCGCGCCGATCTCCATGGTCCGATCGATCGCCTTCAGCATGTCGAACAGGGTGAGGCAGGCGACCGAGACCGCAGTCAGCGCCTCCATCTCCACTCCGGTAGGTCCGGTCGTGCGGACCTCCGCCTCGACCCGGAAGCCCGGCAGCTCGTCATCTTCCGCGATCACCACCGCCGCCTTTGTGAGCGCGAGCGGATGACATAGCGGGATCAGATCGGCGGTGCGCTTCGCGGCCATCACGCCGGCAAGCTCGGCCGTCGACGTGACCGCCCCCTTCGGAGCCGTGTTGGCCCGCACCCGGGCTAGCGTTTCCGGCCGGCAGCGCAGCCGGCCGCTCGCGCTGGCGGTGCGGACCGTATCCGGCTTGTCGGACACGTCGACCATCCGCGCGCGGCCGTCGGCGCCGAGATGGGTGAGGTCGCTCACGGACAGACGTCCCGAAGCCGCGGGATCAGCCCGGCGATCGAGCAGGGCCGGTAGCGGCTGTCGAGCTCGAGCGAGAGAACGAGATCCCAGCCGTCGCGGCATGCGCCGGTCGATCCGGGCAGGCAGAAGATGAAGCTGTCGTCGATCTGGCCGGCAAAGGCACGCGACTGCAGGGTCGAAACGCCGACGGTGCCGAGGCTCGCCTGGTGGAAGACGACCGAAAAGCCGTCCATCTCCCGCTTCAGCAACGGCCGGACTGCCTCGGGGGTGACGTCGCGCGGCATGAAGCCGGTGCCGCCCGTGCTGAGGATGACGTCGACCGCCTCGTCCTTCGCCCATTGCAGGACGCAGGCGCGGATCGCCTCGACATCGTCCTTGACGATGCGCCGGTCGGCAAGGCGGTGTCCGGCCGCAATCAGCCGCTCGGCCAGCAGTCTGCCCGAACTGTCCGTCTCCTCGGTGCGGGTGTCCGACACGGTCAGCACCGCGATCCGCAACGGATGGAAATCTAGGGTCTCGTCTATTCCGGGCATGCTTGGCTCCAGCGTTGGGTGTCTGCACGGTCCTGCTCGGTCGGCTCGATCCAGGCCGAACCGTCGAGCCGGTCCTCGCGCTTCCAGAAGGCAGCCTCGGTCTTGAGGCGGTCCATCAGATAATCGGCCGCCTCGAATGCCTTGCGGCGGTGGGCCGACGCGGCGGCGACGAACACGATCGCCTCGCCGGGTGCAACCATGCCGGAGCGGTGGACGACGTAGACCCGGGCGCCGTCGAACCGCGCCGCCGCGTCTGCCGCGATCGTCGCCAGCGAGCGCTCGGTCATTCCAGGATAATGATCGAGATAGAGGCCGGTGACGGCAGCGCCGTCGCGGCTGACCGGCCGCGCGATGCCGACGAAGCTCACCACCGCGCCCTCCCCCGTTACGCTGTCAAGGAACAGCCGCAATTCGCGATCGGCTTCGAGCGCGCCGCTCTCGAGCCGCGCGGCGAGCACCGCGTCAGCCACCCGAAAGCGGCGGCACGAAGGCCACCTCCTGCCCCGGACGGATAAGGAATTCCTCCGCGACGATCACCTGATCGACGCAGGCGCGGATTGACGGCCGCGCCAGTGCGCCATAGGCCGGGTCCTGCGCCGCCAGTCTCTGGCGCAGCGCCGCGACGGAGCAACCGTCCGGCGGCAAATCGGCGAGGATCTCGCGGCCGATCTCCTGACCCAGGCTTCCGAACAACAGGATCTTCACGCTGGCCTCCACGGCACAGGCGCTACAATGTCGGCCGCGGAAAGCAAGGTCAGGCCGCCGCCGCGCAGCGTTGATCGAAGGCACGCCGCGCCTGCTCGACGGCGGGCAAGGATGCCACCGTCCAGGCGTACATCGCCCTGAACGGCGGCTGCAAAGTTCGGCCGAGCGGCGTGATCGAATATTCGACCGCAATTGGCGAGAGCGGGATCACGCGGCGCTCGACGAGGCCGTTGCGCTCCAGCCGGCGCAAGCACTGAGTGAGCGCCTTCTGAGTCACGCCCTCCAGCTGGCGCTTGATCGCATTGAACCGTTGCGGCCCGCCGTCGAGCACGGTCAGCACCATCATCGACCATTTGTCGGCGATTTGATCGAACAGCAGGCGGCTCGGGCAATCCGCTGCGAAACGCTGCGCTCCACATTCCTGCATATGGTTTCCTCGGATATACTTGGTCGAAAACCGGTGCCTCATTGACGCCAGGTATATAGTTTATACTTGAACCGCTCCGACAACAAGGAGCCCGTTCATGGCCGCGCCGCTCGACACACTGTTCCGACCCTTTCAGCTGAAATCCCTGTCTCTCGCCAACCGCATCGTCATGGCGCCGATGACCCGATCGTTCGCGCAAGGCGGCATTCCCGGTTCGCCGCAGGCGGACTATTATCGTCGGCGCGCCGAAGGCGGCGTTGGCCTAATCCTGTCGGAAGGCACGGTGATCGACCGCCCGGCGTCCCGCAACGATCCCGGCATTCCCTTCTTCCACGGCGACGCCGCGCTCGCGGGCTGGACGCAGCTGATCGATGCCGTTCACGGCGCCGGCGGCCGCATGGGCCCGCAGCTCTGGCATACCGGCGCGGTCAAGAGCTTCCAGACCGATTGGGTGCCGGAGGCGCCGGTCGAGAGCCCGTCGGGGCTGGTCGCTCCGGGCATGCCGCGCGGAGTCGCGATGACCGAGGAAGACGTTGCCGACACGGTCGCCGCCTTCGCGCGCGCCGCCGCGGATGCGAAACAACTCGGCTTCGACACGATCGAGATCCACGGCGCACACGGCTATCTGATCGATCAGTTCTTCTGGGGCGGCACCAACGAGCGCACCGACCGCTACGGCGGCGCCACGATCAAGGAGCGGTCGCGCTTCGCCGGCGAGGTGGTCGCCGCCATCCGCGCGGCGGTCGGACCGGATTTCCCGATCATTCTTCGGGTCAGCCAGTGGAAGCAGCAGGATTATGCCGTCAAGCTCGGCGAGACGCCCGACGCGATGACCGATTGGCTGGCGCCTCTAGTGGAGGCCGGGGTCGACATCCTGCACTGCTCGCAGCGCCGCTTCTGGGAACCGGAATTCCCCGAGCTCGACGGCGCGACCGGGCTCAACTTCGCCGGCTGGGCGAAGAAGCTGACCGGCGCGGCGACGATCAGCGTCGGCTCGGTCGGCCTCTCCGGTGACTTCATGGCGGCGTTCGGTGGCGAGCGGTCGAGCCCGGTCAACCTCGACCATCTCATCCACCGGATGGAGCGGGACGAATTCGATCTGATCGCCGTGGGACGGGCGCTGATCACCGATCCGAACTGGGTCGCCAAGGTGCAGGCCGGCGATCATGCCGGGCTGAAGAGCTTCGATCCGGCCAGCCTCGGCGAGCTCGCCTGATCCACCGCTAAGCGTCGAAACACGCGCCCGGATGGGCCGGCACGAACCGGGCAGGGTCGATCCCCTGCCCGGCCAGTGCCGCGGCAAGCCGCTCGGCGGGCTCCCCGCGCGGCTCATCGGTCAACTGGAACGTCCCCCAGTGGATGCCGATCGCGCGCTTCGCCTCGAGATCGAGCATGATCCGCACCGCCTCTTCCGGATCGCAATGCTGGGCGGCCATGAACCAGCGCGGGGCATAGGCGCCGATCGGGATCAGGGCGAGATCGGGCGCGCCGTGCTGCGCGCGCATCTCGCGGAAGATGTTGCCGGTGCCGTAGCCGGTATCGCCGGCGAAATAGATGAGGCGGTCCGGCGTTCGCAGCATGAAGCCGCCCCAGAGCGCCATGCGACGATCGGCGATGCCCCGCGAGGACCAATGGTTGGCTCGAACGATGGTGGCGTGAACGTCGTGACGAAGGGCGAAAAGGTCGCCCCAGTCTCCGGCCTGGATCCACGCCCCTCTGAGGTGCCGCCGCAGGATCGCATCGTTGCCAAGCGGCGTCAGGATGAGGGCCGCGTCGCGGTGTTGCAGCCGCTTCAGGGTGGCGATGTCGAGATGATCATAATGGTTGTGCGAGAGCAGGATCGCATCGATCTGCGGCAGGTCCTCGAAGCGGATGCCGGGCGCCGTGACCCGCCGCGGGCCGGCGAACCGGAGCGGGCTGGCGCGGTCCGACCAGACCGGATCGGTGAGGATGTTGAGCCCTGCCGCCTGGATGAGCAGGGTGGCGTGGCCGACCATGGTAACCCTCAGGCCATCCACCCGCCGCTCCGGCACGACCGGAGACGTCGCGACATGGCTGGGCCAGCGGCTCCGCTCGCCGCCTCTTTGCCAGCGCAGCACGTCGCGCAGCGATCGGTCGGTGTCCGGCTCCCCGGGATTGAAGAAGCGCCGGCCGTCGAAATGGTCGCTCGGCGGCGCCTGCACGTAAAGGTTGGGCAAGAAACCTCGTCCGGTCAGGGGATCAGGCGATCGGCCCTAAGCCGCGCAAAGAGATCGTAGAACGAATCGTCCGTCGCTCTGTATCCTATGAAGCCGAGCCGGCGACTCTTCGACATGTCGGTGACCACCTCGATCGGGCGGCCGAGATCGGCGTCGGTGTGCCAGGGCGAGATCAGTCGATCGAGTTCCGGCTCGGCGAGCCCCTCGCGCTCGGCGAGGCGCCGCCAGATCGCCCCATCGTCCGCCATCTGCTGCTCCAGCGGCTGAATGCTGCCGTCGAACGGCGCCGGCGCGATACCGAACCAGTCGGCAATCCGTCCCCACATCCAACTCCAGCGGAAGACGTCGCCGTTGACGACGTTGAACGCCTGGTCGCGGGCCGCCGGCGTCGTCGCCGCCCATAGCAGATGCTCCGCCAGTTGGCCGGCATCGGTCATGTCGGTGAGGCCGTCCCATTGCGCCGCCGAGCCCGGGAAACGAAACGCACGGCCGGTCTCGCGGCAGAGGGTCGCGTAAACGGCGAGCGTCGTGCCCATGTTCATCGCGTTGCCGATCGCCTTGCCGATGACCGTATGCGGACGGTGGACGCTCCACGCGAAGCCGTCGCGTTCGGCGGCGGCAAAGACTTCGTCTTCCTGCGCATAATAGAAGTTCTCGACATCGAGCCGCCCCTGCTCCTCGCGAAACGGCGTATGCGGAAGCGCGCCCTTGCCATAGGCTTCGAACGGACCGAGGTAATGTTTGAGGCCTGTGACCAGGGCGACATGGCCGGTGCTGCCATTGCTGCGCAGGCCATCGAGCAGGTTGCGCACCATCGCCGAATTGACCCGGATGTTCTCGGCCTCGCTGTCCTGGCGCAGCCAGGTGGTGATGAACACCGCATCGGCCCTGATCCCGGACAGGGCCGCCGCGGTCGCGGCCGCATCCTGAAGGTCGGCGGCGACGGGGCGCACCCCGGGTTGCGCAACGGCGCGGCGGGCAAGGCCGTGAACGGCCCAGCCTTGCCTCACCAGCAACTCCGCCGTGGCGCTGCCGACGATGCCGCTTGCGCCCACTACCAATGCCGTGCCGGCCATCTCGATCTCCTGACGTGCCGACGCCACGTAGGTGCGCACCTGGCCATTACCAGAGCGGATCGGACGCTAATCGACGGGCGGATCAGCGTACGGGATCGAACGCGATCGCACGCCGATCCGGATCCGCCGCTTTCAGACGCACTTCCAGCCGATCGCCGGGTGCGGTGCCGTCGACGGCGACGCGGCCGACCACGGGATGATCGCACAGCTGGATGCGGGCGCCGCGATCGTCGGCATCGGTGACGATCGCGCAGAAGACCTCCCCGACCGAGCCTTGCAGCATCACCGCTTCGGCGAGATCGATCACGGCGCGGTCCACCTGCCCGCTGAGCGCGTCGGCACGCGCCATGACCGGCGGCAGCGCGGCAAAGGCCTGTGTCACCACAGCCGGAACCGGTTCGCCATTGGCGACCGCAAGCGCGGCCCGCACGACGTAGCGGTCGGCAAGCCGGCGCAGCGGCGCGGTCGCATGCGCATAGCGCGCCGCCATGGCGGCATGCCACGGCTCGGCGCCCGGGACGAACGGGGCGTAGGTCGCACCGCCGCCGGCGCGGCGGATCGCCAGCATCAGCGCCGCATGCTTGGGATCGGCGGGGTCGAGCCCCTTTTCGAAGCCGGCGAGATCCGTCGTCTCCGGCCACTCCATCCCGAACGCATGGGCGGTGAAGCGAAGGCGGCGGACGGCGAGCGCGTCCGCTTCCGGCATGATCCTGAACAGCCCCGTACGATGCGCGTACAGCGCGTCCGCGATCGCGAGGTTGGCTGCCAGCGACAAGGCGGCGTTGCGGATTTCGGAAAGGAGGCGCGGCCGGAACACGAGCCGGAATCCCGCGCCGTCCCGCGCGAGTTCCTGTTCGGGCGGATCGATCCGCGCGGCACCACGGCGCTGCTCCGCCTGCGCAATGCGGTCGGCGAGCTCGGAAAAGCCGGAGGGCAGCTGTTCGTCGCGAACCGTGTCGTAGGCGAGCTTGGCGCGGCTGCGGATCACCGCGCGCTCGGCACCGTCGAGGCGCACCGCACCATCAACGGCGACCCGGATCGTGAAGATCACCGCCGGCCGCGGACCATCGGGCAGCAGGCTGGCCGCATGCTCGCTCAGCACCGGCGGGTAGAGGCCGGCCTTGCCATCCGGCAGATACAGGGTCTCGCCGCGGCGCCACGCTTCGCGATCGATCGGATCGCCATCCTCCACGAACCAGGCGACGTCGGCGATCGCATAATGAAGCACCAGATCGGCGCCGCTGCGCTCGATCGCGAAGGCCTGATCAAGGTCGGTGGAGGAGGCCGGGTCGAGCGTGACGAACGGCCGGTCGGTGCGATCGACATGCGCGGCCGGCGCCCGCGATGCTGCGCGCTCTGCAGCCTGGAGGACGTCGGGTGGGAAAGATGCGGGGACCTTGTACGCGCCGCGAATGGCGGCAAGTCCATGAGCGAGCGCGTTGCGCGGATCGGCGAGGGTCTTCATCACACCCGGCGATACACGGGACGTGGCGCCGTCCAATCCGCACGCCGGCAACGCCGCCATGCCGTCAGGAACTTTCGCGTGGGCTGGCGAATTCTGATCTCCTTGGGCGAGACGTCCGGAGACTGCGGCGGCGCCTGCATCCCAATCACTGGCAAAGGGCCGAAATGCTCCTGTTCGAGACCATCCTCGGCCTCCTCCTTGGTGCAACCCTGCTGTCGGCGATCGCGCAGCGAGCGAACATCCCCTACCCCACCTTGCTCGCGGTCGGCGGCGCGCTGGTCGCGTTCCTGCCCGGCGCGCCGGAATTCGCTCTGCCTCCGGAGCTGATCCTCGCCCTGTTCGTCGCGCCGATCCTGCTCGATGCCGCCCACGATGCGTCGCTGCGCGATCTCAAGCAGAATTGGCGTCCCCTCCTCTCCCTCGTCCTCGTCGCCGTCGGCCTCACCACCTTCGTGGTGGCGCTGACGGCGCGTGCGCTGGTGCCGGACTTTCCGTGGGCCGCGGCGATCGCGCTCGGAGCGCTGGTTGCACCGCCGGACGCAGTCGCGGCACTCGCCGTGCTGCGCCAGGTTGAGCCTCCGCATCGGATTCGAAAGGTGCTGGAGGGCGAGAGCCTGCTCAACGATGCCTCGGCCCTGCTCATCTACAAGCTTGCGATCGGCGCCGCCGCGGCGGGCAGCTTCAGCGTCGCCGATGCAGTGCCGACCTTCGGTTTGGTGGTGATCGGCAGCATTGCGGTCGGCTGGCTGCTGGCGTGGCCGGTCGGCTATCTCGTCCACCGCATCGAGGATGCACCGACATCGGTCGTCCTGCAGTTCGTGATCACTTTCGGCGTCTGGCTGCTCGCCGAGCGGCTGGGCCTTTCGGCGGTGATTACCATCGTCGTATTCGGCCTCACCACGGCACGGCGCAGCATGTACCCCATGGCCTCGAACGTACGGGTGCCCTCCTTCGCGATCTGGGAAAGCGTCACCTTCGTGCTGAATGTGCTCGCCTTCACTCTGATCGGGCTGCAGTTGGGGCCGATCCTGGAGCCGCTCAGCGGCAGCGAGCGGGTGCGCTACATCGGTGCGGCGCTGGCCATCCTGGCCGCGGTGATCCTGATCAGGCTGCTGTGGGTCACCGTCTACACATTGCTGCAACGGGCGCGCCGGCCGGATCCGCAGGGCAGGCCGGCACGGCTGACCCCGAAGAGCGGGCTCGTCATCGGCTGGTCGGGAATGCGCGGCATCGTCACTCTGGCGGCGGCGATCGCCCTGCCGCAGAGCTTCCCGCACCGCGACTTCATCCTGTTCACCGCCTTCGTGGTGGTGCTCGGCACCCTGGTTCTTCAGGGGCTGACCCTGCGTCTGCTCATCGCATGGTTGAAGCTTCCGAAGGACGATGTCGTCGAGACCGAGCTGACCGAGGCGCGGGCGGTGGCGTTGAAGGCGGCGATGCAGGCGCTCGAACAGGAAGACGGCCCCGCGGCCGAGCGCCTCCGCCGCGAATATAAGGAGGCTCTCCACCAGGCACGACGCGGCGGAGACCCGCGCGACACGGCCGACAATGCGCTGCGCCGGCGGGTGGTGCCGGCATCGCGCAAGGCGATCGAGGACCTGCGCCACAGCGGCACGATCGGCGACGATGCCTATCGGCTGGTCGAGGAGGAGCTCGACTGGCTGGAGCTCAGCGCCCGCGCGCCCTGACCTGCGGGCTCAATGCCAGTCGGCGTCGGGCTTCGGATCCATCTCTTGCGCCGCGCGCCGGATGTCGGTCAGATCGACGGCGGAATCGAACGGATTCGCATCGAGGCTGGTCACCCGGTTCAAACGTCGCTGCCAGCGGTGCAGGCACTCGACATAAGGAAGGTACGGCTTGCGCAGCAACGTGCCGTCGGGCAGCTTTTCGACGTCGGCGATGCCGTTATGAAGCCATTCGCCGTTGTGCCAGTCGGGCATGTCCACCGCCGGGAACAGGCAGAGGCCGTGGAGGTCGACGCCGCGCCGGATCGCCGCCATGGCTTCGACGACGATGTCGTTCAGCCAATCGGGACGGCCGCCCTTCAGTCCCGACGTCTCGGCGACGATGCAAGGACGACGGTACTTGGCCCACGCCTCCTCGATCAGGTCGCACAAAGGGCGAATGCGATCGTCGCCGGGCTCCAGTGCGGCGTGCGGCCCGCGCTCGCGATATTCCATCTGGCCGAAACTGTAATTGTTGAGCCCGATGATATCGAGCACCTCCGGGCACCCGCCGAGTTCGGGATGTTTGAGGCCCGAGATCACGTCCCAGGCGAGATAGGCGTCGTCATAGCTTTCCCGGTGCGCCGCCTCGGCGAGATCGGGGCGATCGCGCGGCGGGACGACCCATATCAAGGGGTCGATATGGACCATCCGCGCATCCGGAAAGTCGGCGCGGATCGCCTTGGTCGCTGCAATGTCGGCGCGCGCGAGCGCGGTGGTGAACCGCCGCCGATAGTCCGCGCTGGTGCCGAATGGCGCCGCCCAGGCCCATTCCCCGCCCATATAGCCCCAGAAGGTCGGCTCGTTCATCGGCGTGAAGAAAAGCGGCCCGTGATGGGCGCGCTCGGCTATGTAACGCGCGGCAGCGCGTGCGAAGTCGGCGAAGCGATGGACGAAGGCGTCGCTGAGCGGATCGAGCCCGGCGGGATAGCCGTAATGGCACAGATCCCAGATCGGCAGGATGGAATGCCGGCGCTGCGCCGCCAGGAAACCGTCGATGCACGAGAAGTCATAACCGCCGCCGCCGCGGTCGATCAACGGCCACGCAATGCCTTCCCGCGCGACGGCGATGCCGAGCGACTTCAGGAACGCATAATCCTCATTGGCATGGGCGTAATGCTGGATCTCGGCGGAGAGATCGCGGCGCCCGGCATCCTTCCAGTCGAAGGTCGAGCATTCGAAACCGGAGAGGAAGAAGGTGGGGAAGAGCGAGTTCGTTGTCGGCATGGAACGACTACGCACGAGCGATGGCGGAAGTTCAGGCGCGCCGGGCAACCGTCACGCGAGTGACCGCAGATCGACACAGGCGTGTCACCCTGATCGGCGACAAGGCACCTCCGGCCAAGGAGGACAGGATGCATTCGATTGATGACCGCATGAGCGCCACGCCGCTGCCGCTGCTTCGGATCGCCGACGAGGACAAGGTCCGCCTGCGCATCCTCTTCCTCGCCAAGCATGCGCTTTCCGAGGGCCGCCCCGACGCCCGGGACGGCAGCCACGCCCTCTATCATCATGAAATGTTGACGGCGCTGCGGTCGATCGGCCTCGACGTCTCCGCCGCGGACCGGTTCGAAGACCTGTTTCAACGACCCGAGGCGGACTTCGTGATCCCTCTGCTCAACCGGGGCGGCTTTCAGAATAGCGAGATGCTGGCGCCGTTGCTGCTCGCCCGCCACGATCTCCCTTTCCTTGGCGCAGCGCCGATCATCCGCGGCCTCTCCGACGACAAGCATTTGATGAAGGTGGTGGCGAGCCGCCTCGGCGTGCCGGTCACGCCCTGGCAGATCGTGCGCGAGCGCTCCCCGGAGCTCGGCGAGCCCGATTTCGCCTGGGACCGGCTGGTCGTGAAGCCCAATGCGAGCTCGGCCTCGTGGGGCGTCGGCATCTTCGAGCGCTGGAGCGACGCCAGGGACCATGCGGAGGCGCTTGCCGCCGCCGGACACGACGTCATCTTCGAACCTTACGCCCCGCTGATCGACATTGCCGTTCCGGTCGTCGGCGGCACCGGCCCCTGGCTCCTGCCCGCCACCGGCTATTTTCCCGCGGATCCGAGCCAGGTCCGCTCCTACGAGGAGAAACGGGGGCTTGTGCCGACGGAAGACGATCCCCTGGAGCAGATCGGCGATCGCCGGCTGGTCGAACAGCTCGAACGCCACAGCCGGACCCTGATGACCGAGCTCTGGCCGTTCGATTACGGGCGCTTCGAATATCGCTACGACCCGACGACCGGCGCGATCCGCTTCATGGAGGTGAACCTTTCGTGCAACCTCTGGTCGCGCAAGACGATTTCGCGGGCTGCGCGGTCGCTCGGCGTCTCCCACCGGGAACTCGTCGAGACGATTCTCGCCCACTCCATGCTGAGGCAAGGCGTGATCGATCGCGCCATTGCCGAAAACGGGCAAGATGTGCGGGAGGTCACGGGCCTGTACGCCCTCGCTTCCGATCCGCCGCTTAGGATGCGTGTCGCCTGAGCCGTCAGGCCATGCCCTTGCCGATCGTCGCCCGGACCGGAATACCGGCGGGATCGAAGTCGGCGAGGCAGAAGACGTTTACACTGAAATAGTCGGGAGTGACCCGTTTGCGGTGGAACGGATAGATACCGCAGGTCCGGCAGAAGAAGTGCCGCGCCGTCATGGTGTGGAACTGGTACTCGGTCAGGCTCTCCTCACCGGAGAGCAGGCGAAAATGATTTTCGTGGACCTTCACCATCAGCGCGTTCTTGCGCCGGCAGATCGAGCAATCGCAGGTGGTGAGCTCCGGAAAGTCGGTCTCGATCGTGAAGCGCACTGCGCCGCAGTGACAGCTCCCCTGATAAAGCCGAGCCTCTCGCATTACCGTCTTCCCCCTGTTCGCACCGCCAGCTAGCCCGCGCCGCCTGCCTTTTCTACCCCGCCTGCGCGGCGGATCACGGAACTTGCCACATCGCACAGCGTCGCGCAGGGAGCCGAGCAAAGGAAAGAACGTTCGTGATGAGCCCGTCGACACCGCTAGCTGAGATGCAAGAAAGAGGCGGGCCCGGAATGCGCGAATCCATCGCGCTGATGGCGGCGCTGATGGCGTCCAACGCTCTGGCGATCGACGCCATGCTCCCGGCGCTCCCGGCGATCGGCCGCGCGCTCGACGTCACCGAGGACAATCGCCGGCAATTGGTCATCACCGCCTTCATCCTCGGTTTCGGCATCGCCCAGCTCTTCTGGGGGCCGCTTGCCGATCGATTCGGGCGCAAGCGCCTGCTCACCGGCGGGCTGATTCTCTACGGCCTGCTCGGCATCGTCGCGGGGCTCGCGTCGAGCTTCACTTTGCTGCTGGTGGCCCGTGTCCTGCAGGGCATGGCCGCGGCGGCAAGCCGGGTGCTCGTCGTCGCAATCGTCCGCGACCGCTACCAGGGACCGGCAATGGCCCGCGTGATGTCGCTGTCGATGATCGTGTTCATGATCGTGCCGGTGCTTGCGCCCACCTTCGGTCAGACGGTGCTCGCCTTCGGAACCTGGCGGCACATCTTCATCGGACTCGGTGTTTACGGCGCGGTGCTCGCACTCTGGAGCAGCCTTCGTCTGCCGGAAACGCTGACTGCGGACCAGCGGCGGCCGTTGTCGCTCGGGCATCTCGGCGAGGCGATGGGCATGGTGCTGCGCAACCGCCAGTCGATCGGCAACACAATCACCCAGACTCTGGTGCTCGGCGCACTCTTCTCGTTCATCAACTCGGTCCAGCAGATCGTCTTCGACGTGTTCGACGCCGGCGGCATCATGGCCCTGGTCTTCGCACTGATCGCCGGGCCGATGGCAATCAGCGCCTATGCCAATTCACGGCTGGTGATGCGGCTCGGATCCCGGCGGATCCTGCTGGTCGCCTTGAGCTTCTTTACGGGCGTCGCGGCCGTCCATCTGGCCGTCGCCGCGATGATCGGCGAGAACCTGTGGGTGTTCGTCGCCTTGCAGGCCGCGACGATGATCTTCTTCGGCCTCATCGGCGCCAATGCCGGTGCGCTTGCGATGGAGCCGCTGGGACACATCGCAGGCACCGCCTCTTCTCTGCAGGGGGTGATCACCACCGTCGGCGGAGCGCTGATCGGCTTCTTCATCGGCCAGCATTTCGACGGCACCACCCTGCCCTTCCTGATCGGCTTCACCACCTGCGGGCTCGCCTCGCTGCTGGTGGCGGTCTGGGCCAATCGTGCGCCGTCCGGCGACATGCGGGACGAAGGTGAGATCGACATTCAGGAGATCGAGAGCCGCCCCGCCTGAACCGGCGGTGCTCAGCTCTGCAGCGGAGTTGCCCCGGCACCATTGCATCGGCCCCGATCATAATGGCCGACGGTGCGGACGATCTCCTCGCGGGCGGGTTCAATCCGGCGGCCCTCGACGATCCCGGCAAGCACACGGGCGATCACCTGATCGAGGCGCGACACGACATAGCAGGCGAGATCCGGCTCGGCATGGGCGTCGCCGACGCCGCTGTCGTCCGTGAGGAAGATGTAGCGGCCCTGGGTCAGCGCGGCCATGGTGCGCATCACATATTGTGCGCTCTCCTCGACCCCGCTCGCCGCGACGGGAACGATCTGGACGCCGCGGGCCCGAAGCTTCTGGGTGGCGGCCAGGGTCGGTGCCAGTCGATCCGCGTGCGGCGGCGCGTCGGCGACGAGCAGGATCGCCTTGGCGGCTGCCGTCCGCCACTGCAGCCGGCCGGCCGCTGCGATTGCCTGGTCGACGGCTTCCGGCGTGTCGCCGCCGCCCCCCGCCTCCTGATCGGCGAGCGTCGCCCGGAGTGCCGCGACGTCGCTGCTCAACGGCGCTGCACGCACCACATAGTCGTCGCCTTCGTCCCGATAGGCGATCAAGCCGATGCGCAGATCGAGATTGCCCGACTCCCGCTTCAGCCGCGCGAGGATGCTGTCGAGTTCCGCCTGCAGATAGGCCATTTCGTCGCCCATGCTCCCGGTCGTATCGACGACCAAAGCGAGGTCCATCGCGGCGACCGGCTGCGCAGTACCCGGGAGAGCGATTGCGATCCGTCGGGCACCGTGCCCGGCAAGATCGACCGCGCGGCTGGCGGAGCCCGCCTCGGACTGCACTTCGACGGTGGTTTTCGCCGGCACGGAATCGAACCGCGGATAGAAAGAAGCGACCCCGTCCGCGGCGGCGACCAGATGAAGTGGGGGGCCACGCCGCTGCACGTCCACCTTTGCAAATGGAACAGCCCGGCCGTCCGCGTCGACGATCTTGATTGCGACGCGCGTGCGGGTGTCGACGAACGGCAGATCACCTCCGTGCTTCTGCAGGAATCTCCCGGCATAGGCCGCATAGAGTTCGGGATTGAGCAGATCGTCATGGTCGCCGGCGGTCAGCAAACCAGCCGCCTGACGGCGCGGCGGCGGCGGGGCGGGCGCTGGCTCCACCTTCGTCTCGCTCTTGCCTCGGACGATCCCTGCGATGCTCCACTCGCTCTTCCGGCTGAAGGATGTTCCTTCTTCGGCCGCTCCGGCATCGTCCGCGGCGACGGGCTCCTCGACGGCATTGCCGCCCGATACGGCCTCTCCACCGCCACAGGCGGCAAGCATCAGCGGCAATGTGAGGTACGACAGGAATGAAATGCGACGAAAGATCGTGGTTGTCGGCATGGCTTCATCCTTGAACGGGAGCAGTTCGCAATATCTACCTGCCGGGTAGAGAATGCCAAATGGAGCTTTGGTGCAGAAGCTGTGCAGCGCCGGCGCGCCGGCGGAACGGCAAGAGCAGCGAAGACGTCCTCGGCGCGTCAGCGTCACAATGGTGCAATGGCGGCGCTTCGGCTCCGGGAGTGCCGATGTCATGCCAACCCTGCACCGGGTCCTCTGCTTCTTGCTACCCGGGCAGCGGTCGTCTCCCTGGCGGTGCAGGTCGCTGCGTCGGCTCGTGGAATGTTAGTCAGAAACGTTCCAGAAACAATGCAATCATCGCGGCACGTTGCGTGGGACAACAGTGTAAAGCCATTTACCAGAAGCTCTTTGAATTGCCTGATATGGCCTTTCTGCTCATACAGGCACCATCCAAGCGTATTTTCCTATCCTTCGATCACAGTGATCGATTTTTCCGTCTACGTAGGATTACGGGTGTGTTCGGACTTTGTTTACACTCCTGTTAGTAGAGGGCGTTCGATCGCGGGGCTAACCCGCCGCTGCAGGAATGCACAGGGAGATTCGTACATGGAATGGTTTCAAGTGGTGGCACCGATCCGCCAGAAGACGTTCGTCGCCTTCGGGACGATGATCGCCTTCATCGCCGTGGTCGGCAGCGTCGCATCGCTCGGCGGGCCGCTCGTCGGTGCCGCCGCGACCCTGATCGCCGCGGGCGCTGCGGCCCTCCTCGCCGCGCGCTTTCGCAGGGCGATCTGTGATCCCTATGTTTCTACCGTGGTCCGGATGGAAGCGCTGGCGGCCGGCGATCTGTCCTCCCCCATCGAATTCACCCACTACAAGGATTGCGTCGGGCGGATGACGAAGGCGATGTTCACCTTCCAGGAGACCGCGCTTGCCCAGCAACGCTCGTCCGCCGAGCAGAGCCATCTCGTCGAAACGCTCAGCGCCCATCTCGAGACGCTCGCGGCCGGCGATCTCAGCCGGCGCATCACCGAAGAGTTTCCGGACCATTATGCGCAGCTCAAGGACAGCTACAACCAGGCGGTGAGCGCATTAAGCGATCTCGTCGGCGCGGTTCGGGAAAGTGCGGAAACCATCAACGCCGGTTCGGGCGAGATCGCCCACGCCTCGGAAGACCTGTCCCGCCGCACCGAGCAGCAGGCTGCGTCGATCGAGGAAACGGCAGCGGCCATGACCGAGATCACCGCGACCGTGCAGAACAGCGCCACCGGCGCGAACGAGGTCAACAAGCGCGTTCTCGCCACGCAGGCGGATGCGCAGGAAAGCAGCAAAGTCGTCTCTGCGGCGGTCGCTGCGATGGCCGCGATCGAGCAGTCGAGCCAGGAGATCACCAAGATTATCACGGTGATCGACAAGATCGCCTTCCAGACCAATCTGCTCGCGCTCAACGCCTCGGTCGAGGCGGCCCATGCGGGCGAGGCGGGCCGCGCCTTTGCCGTCGTCGCCAACGAAGTGCGGGCGCTCGCCCAACGTTCCGCGGACGCCGCGCAGGAGATTGGAACCCTGATTTCGAACAGCTCCCGTCAGGTCGAAGGCGGCGTCGCTCTCGTCTCGGAGGCCGGCCAGGCGCTCGACCGGATCATCGGCTCGATCGACGAGGTTAGCGGGCTGGTCGGTCAGATCACCATGGCAGCGGACCAGCAGAGCTCCGCTTTGGCGCAGGTCAGCACCGCCGTCGTCGACATGGACAAAGTGACGCAGCAGAATGCGGCGATGGTCGAAGAGACGTCTGCCGCCGCGCGCAATCTCGCGAGCGAAGTCTCGGCTCTGGCCGCTCGCACCTCCCAGTTCATCGTGGCATCGGACGGCGCCCGCCCGACCCGCTCCGCCGAAGTGCATAGCTGGCGCCGCGCCGCATAAGCGGGCGACGAAAGTACGACGACCTTCAGGCAGTCTGGTCCGTTCGGATCAGGCTGCCTGGTCGGTTCCGCGGACGCGCCGCGCGTCCACTGCCGCGGCGAGACGATCGAGCATCTCGACTGTCTGGTCCCAGCCGACGCAGGCGTCGGTGATGCTCTGGCCGTAGGTGAGGCGCTCGCCGGCGACGAGATCCTGACGGCCCCCGACGATATGGCTTTCGATCATCATGCCGAACACGCGGCGATCGCCGGCCGCAAGCTGGCGTCCGACCTCGTCGACGACGAGGTGCTGACGCTGCGGATCCTTGAGGCTGTTGCCGTGGCTCGCGTCGATCATGATCCGGCACGGCAACCCCGCGCCTTCGGACTGGGCACAGGCGGCCGCGACGCTCTCCGCGTCGAAGTTCGGCTTGACCCCGCCACGCAGGATGATGTGGCAATCTTCGTTGCCGGCGGTGGAGACGATCGCCGAATGGCCGCCCTTGGTCACCGACAGGAAATGATGCGGCTGCGAGGCGGCCTTGATCGCGTCGAACGCGATCCGCAAATTGCCGTCGGTGCCGTTCTTGAAGCCGACCGGGCATGACAGGCCGGAGGCGAGTTCACGGTGGACCTGGCTCTCGGTGGTCCGGGCACCGATCGCCCCCCACGAGACGAGGTCGGCGATATATTGCGGCGTGATCATGTCGAGGAACTCCGTCCCCGCCGGCAGGCCCAGCGCGTTGATACCGAGCAGCAGCTCGCGGGCGGTGCGCAGGCCCTTGTTGATCTGGAAGCTGCCGTCGAGGTCCGGATCGTTGATCAGGCCCTTCCAGCCGACCGTGGTCCGCGGCTTCTCGAAATAGACGCGCATGACGATTTCGAGTTTGTCGCCGAGCCGCTCCCGCTCTGCCCGCAGCCGCTTCGCATAATCGAGCGCTGCCGCCGGATCGTGTATCGAACAAGGCCCCACCACGACGAGAAGCCGGTCGCTGCCCCCGTGGAGGATGGCATGGATCCCGGCTCGCGCTTCCCAGACGGTGTCGCGAGCGCGATCGTCGAGGTACAATTCCCGCAGCAGATGCGCAGGGGGAGCGAGTTCCTTGATCTCGCGAATACGGGTGTCGTCGACCTGGTGCAGCATGATCTCTTCTATCTCTTCCCGGCGTCCGAGCCGGCCTGTTCCTCCGGTACCCGCCCGAAGTCCGCTTTCGCAACATCCTGCCCCTGCTCGACGATGCCGCGCCGGATCTCACGGGTGCGCGTGAACAGATCCAGCAGGGTGTCGCCGTCATCGTGCCGGATGGCGCGTTGCAGGTGAAACAGGTCTTCCGAAAAACGCTGCAGCATCTGCAGAACGGCACCTTTGTTGGCAAGGAAGATGTCACGCCACATCACGGGATTAGACGCAGCGATTCGCGTGAAATCGCGAAAGCCCCCGGCGGAATATTTGATCACCTCGCTCTCGGTGACCCGTTCCAGGTCGGACGCCGTGCCGACGATGGTGAACGCGATCAGGTGCGGCAAATGGCTGGTGACGGCCAGGACCATGTCGTGGTGGGCGGCATCCATGATCTCCACCCGGGCGCCGAGCGCCGCCCAGAATGCGGAGAGCCGCTCGACCGCCTCCTGCGGCGCGTCATCGTCCGGCGTGAGAATGCACCAACGCCCACGGAACAGTGCTGCGAATCCTGCCTCCGGCCCGCTATTCTCGGTTCCGGCGACCGGATGGGCAGGAATGACGGTGGCGCCGGGCAGCGCATCCCGCAAAGCAGCGGCGACACCCGCCTTCGAGGAGCCGACATCGCTCACCATCGTCCCCGGCGCCACGCTTCCCGAAATAGCACGGGCCGCCTCGGCCATGGCACCGACGGGCACGCACAGGATGACAAGATCCGCTCCCGCAGCAGCATCGGCGGCTGATCCCGTCACGATGTTGACCAGATCCAGGTCTCCGGCCCGGCGGCGAACGTCGGCGTCGGCATCGTAGCCGCGCAAAGCCGCTTCTGGCAGGCTCGAGCGGACCGCGCGTGCGATGGACGAGCCGATCAGACCCAGACCGATGATGGCAATGGTGTGAAAGGGTGCATGCATGATTATGGGATCCAATCGAGCCCGGTCGCTCCTGTGTCAACCCGTTCCTGCGCGAAGGCATGCCGACGCGCCCCGCCTCAACTTGGATCCCGTGCCCGACAGCAGGGCGCACGACAAGTCAGCCCCGGTTAAGCGCGTTTGCGGTAGGTGGCTCCCAGAGCCAATGTGCCCAGAAAGAAAGAAGGAAGTGTAATGCGAAAGCTGATCATGCTTGCGCTCGGGGGCCTGCTTGCGGCGACCGCCCCGGTTCAAGCGAAGACCGCGGTCGACGGCGAAGCGAAGCTCGCCAAGGCGCTCGAGGGCCGCGTTGCCGGCAAGCCGGTGGACTGCGTCAACATGCACAATGTCCGATCGACCCGGATCATCGACGGCGTCGGCATCCTCTACGATGCCGGCAGCACGATCTATCTCAATCGTCCGCGCTCGGGCGCCGAGTCGCTCGACAAGTGGGATACGTTGGTGACGAAGCTCTATTCGTCGCAGCTGTGCAGCATCGATACCGTCCACCTCTACGACACGTCGTCGCGGATGCAGACGGGCTTCGTCTTCCTGGGCGATTTCGTTCCCTATCGCCGCGTGAAGTGAAGCCGACGAGCGGTCCGCTGAGGGCGGAGCGGAAACGCTCCGCCCGTATCACATGTGAGCGCTAACATCCTCCCCGTTGCTTTTCGCCCCGCGGGACCTAGATGGGCTCGGAGGGCCGCCGCCGCGGCCGCAAGGGAGGACGCGACGTGATCAACGGAGAGATGTTCATCGGCAGCCGCAGCGTGCAAGGCACCAGCGGCGAAGTTCGCGCGATCAATCCTGCGACCGGCGAAACGCTCGAGCCGGCTTATCGCGGCGCGACGCGTGCAGAACTCGACGAGGCCTGCCGCCTGGCCTGGGACGCATTCGATCCCTATCGTGCCCTGGCCCCCGAAGAGCGCGCCGCGTTTCTTGAGGCGATCGCGCAGAACATCGTCGATATCGGCGACGAACTGATCGAGCGTGCCATGGCGGAGAGCGGTCTGCCCCGCCCGCGCCTCGAAGGCGAGCGCGGCCGCACGGTCGGTCAACTTCGTCTGTTCGCCCAGGTCGTCCGCGACGGCCGCTATCTGAACCTTCGCATCGATCCGGCCCAGCCCGAGCGCAAGCCCCTGCCCCGCGTGGACCTGCGCCTGAGGATGATTCCGCTTGGGCCGGTGGCGGTGTTCGGCGCCTCGAACTTCCCGCTCGCTTTCTCCGTTGCCGGCGGTGACACGGCCTCTGCGCTTGCCGCAGGCTGCCCGGTCGTTGCGAAGGCGCATCCCGCCCATCCCGGCACATCGGAGCTGGTTGGCCGCGCCGTCCAGAAGGCGGTTCAGGACAGCGGCTTGCCCGAGGGCGTGTTCTCCCTCGTCTTCGACAGCGGCTACGAGATCGGCCAGGCCTTGGTCGCCGATCCGCGTATCAAGGCGGTCGGCTTCACCGGTTCCCGCCGCGGCGGCCTCGCGCTGATGAAGATCGCCCAGCAGCGGGAAGAGCCGATCCCCGTTTATGCCGAGATGAGCTCGATCAATCCGGTCATCCTGTTCCCTGGTGCGCTGGCCGCACGCGGCGAGCAGATCGCGCAAGGCTTCATCACGTCCCTGCTGATGGGTGCCGGCCAGTTCTGCACCAGCCCCGGCCTGATCCTCGCGATCGAGAGCGACGCCCTCGACAGCTTCATCGCCGGCGCCGGATCCGCGCTCGAAAATTCCAGCGGCGGCACCATGCTGACCCCCGGCATCCACCAGGCCTATGTCGACGGCGTCGAGAAGCTGCGCAGCCACACCGACGTCAAGCCGGTCGCCCATGGCAAGGCCGGCGAGCGCTACCAGGGCGTTCCGAGCCTGTTCTCCACCAGTGCGGAAGCCTTTTTGGCCGACAAGGCGCTGGCCGAGGAGGTCTTCGGATCGACCTCTCTGGTCGTCCGCTGCCGCGACGAGGCCGAGCTCGCCCGCGTCCTCGACAGCCTCGAGGGTCAGCTCACCGCCTCGCTGCACATCAGCGAAACGGACCATGACGACGCCCGCAAGCTGATCCCGGTGCTGGAGCGCAAGGTCGGCCGCATCCTGGTCAACGGCTTCGGCACCGGCGTCGAAGTCGCGCCCGCCATGGTCCATGGCGGTCCGTTCCCCTCAACTTCGGACGGCCGCTCGACTTCGGTCGGCACCTTGGCGATCGATCGCTTCCTGCGGCCGGTATCCTACCAGGACATGCCGGACGCGCTGCTTCCCGCGGAACTGCGGGATTCCAACCCGCTCGGTCTCGATCGCCTGATCGACGGCAAGCCCGTTCTCGGCGCCTGACCTTCGCGGTCGGAAAGCAGTAAGTGCGGCGCTCTTGTGAGCGCCGCCCTTTTTCATGCGCCGTTGTGATAACGCGGTGCGATGCGATCGCGGGAGACGTTTGCCGCGACCCGCGCCTCCGCCGCGACGTAGCTCTGCCAATCGGTGATCTCGGGCAGCGAGGGAATGCAGATTTCCTCCTCGAGTTCGAGGCCGCGCAGCGAGGCCACGACCAGATCCTCGGCACGCATCACCCGCTCGGGCGGGAAGTTGGCGAGATCGTTGCCGGCGACCTGGTGGAAATCGGTCGCGATCACGCCGGGAATGACCAGCTGTACGCGCACGCCGGTGCCGGCGGCCTCCAGCTGCATGTGGCGCGTGAACGCCAGGACGTAATTCTTCGAGGCGCCGTAACCGGCATTGCCCGGCATCTGCATGAAGGCGGTGCCGGACGAGATGTTGATGATCGTTCCGCGTCCCGCAGCGACCATCCGCTTCATCGCGGCATTGGAGAGCCGGCTGAGCGCAAGGACATTGACCCGAAGCATGGCGTCGAGCGCGTCGAAATCGAGCTCCGCCACCCGGCCGCGCGCCGCGTAACCCGCATTGTTGATCAGCATGTCGATCTCCGGCGCTTCGCCGAGCCGCGACGCCACCGCTTCGACTCCGTCCCGCGTGGCGAGATCGGCGGGCAGGATCTCGACCTCGATCGAGTGCGCGGCACCGAGTTCGTCCGCCAGCGCCTGCAGCCGATCGGCGCGACGTGCGACGAGCACGAGATCGTGCCCGGTACGGGCAAGATGTTCGGCATAGACCTGGCCTATGCCGGCCGAAGCGCCGGTGACGAGGGCGCGCGGTCGTGTCAGTGGCATGTTGTTTCCCGCAAAGCTGAGTTTCGCCACTCAATCGCCGGGAGCGGATGCCGTTCCCTCGCTCAGGCGCCAGAATCGTCGGCCAGAGCCGCCTCGAGCAGGCGCTGCATGTTCCGCCGTACCGCATTGCTGTCGCAGCCGGACAGCGGCCCGACCGCCATGATCGTCCGTAGCACCGTCGTGCCGAAGAAGACGCTGAGCGCGAGACTCGAGCGGATTTCGGGATCGACGCCCGGCAGCAGCCGCGCGATCGGTTCGAGCACCGACTCGCGCAATGCTTCGCGGATGATCTCGGTCGCCTTGGGCGACGAAGCGGAGCGCAACATGATCAACAGCCCCTCCGCATGCTTGCGCCGATCGGCATCATCCTCCTCGGTCGAGAGCGAGGCGAGATAGGCGGGAAGCTGCGCTGCGGTAACGGTCGGATCCAGCCAATCGGCCTTCTTGCCGGCCTGCAGCACGTCCTTGAACAGGGCTTCCTTGGAGCCGAAATAGCGGCTGACCAGGGCGACATCGACCCCGACGTCCCGAGCGATATCGCGCAGGCCGACATTCTCGTAGCTTTCCTGAAGAAAGCGCTGACGGGCGGCGGCGAGCATCGCCTCTCGGGTGGCGGCGGCATTTTTAACGCGCGGGGGCATGAGGCCTCGATAGCAGCAAGTGGTTAATAATCAACAATTGTTGACATGATAAGTCTACGGCCGTTGACATGAGCTGAACGGCACCGTACTTCGCCTCTTGCCTGCCGGGGAGTGGGCCGCGAGTCTCGCGCTTGCCAAAAACCGAAAGCTGACCATGTCTCTCAAGAAATCTGCCGCGCTCGGCGGCATGCTGTCGCTCCTTCTTGCCGCCTCGGTGGCCGGCTGTTCGAAAGGTGAGGAGCAGCAGGCGCCTCCCCCGGTGATGCCGGTGACGGTCGCTGCGCCCGTGGTGCAGGAAGTGCTCGATTGGGATGATTTCGTCGGTCGGTTCGAGGCGATCGAGAATGTCGAGCTCAGGCCGCGGGCGACCGGTTACCTGCAGGCGGTCCATTTCCGCGACGGCCAGTACGTGCGCAAGGGCCAGCTTCTCTTCACGATCGATCCGCGCCAGTCGCAGGCCGCCCTCGCCCAGTCCCAGGCGCAGCTCGCCCGTGCCCAGGCGACCCTCGCCAATGCCCGCACCGAGCTCGCCCGCTCCCGCACGCTGGCAGCGTCGCAGGCGGCGAGCACCGAGGAAGTCGAGCAGCGCCTTGCCGCCCTGCGCACTGCGGAGGCCGATGTCGCCGCGGCACGCGCCGCGATCAGGGCTCAGCAGCTCGGTGTCGGCTTCACCCGCGTGACCGCGCCGATTTCGGGGCTCGTTTCCGAGCGCCGGGTCGATCCCGGCAATTCGGTCACCGCCGATCAGACGGTGCTGACGACGATCGTCTCCACCTCGCCGATCCACTTCGCCTTCGACGGGTCGGAAGCCCTGCTGCTCAAATATCAGCGGCAGAATGCCGGCAGCCGCTCCGGTACCCAGGTGCGGATCCGGCTGCAGGACGAGGCCAGCTACGTTCATGCCGGCACGCTCGATTTCGTCGACACGACCGTCAATGCGGGCGCCGGCACCGTCCGCGGCCGCGCGGTGGTTCCCAATCCCAACAATTTTCTGAAGCCCGGCATGTTCGGTCACATGCGGCTGGCCGCGTCGCAGCCCTACCGCGCGCTGCTGGTGCCGGAGACCGCGATCGTCACCGACGCGGCCCGCCGTGTCGTCTACGTCGTCTCCAAGGACGGTACCGTGCTCGCGCGCCCGGTGGAGCTCGGGCCGCTCAACGGTGCCCTCCGCGTCATTCGCAGCGGCCTGGCGCCGCAGGAGCAGGTGATCATCGACGGCCTGCAGCGTGCACGCCCCGGACAGAAGGTAAAGCCGACGCCGGGCCGTATTCAGGCGGCAACCGGCCCGGAGCCGACGCCACAGGCACCGGCTCTCCAGCCCTCGTCGATCGCCACCCCGGTCGGCGGCGCACCGGCCGCCGGTCGCTGAGGATCCATCGATGAACATTTCCAAATTCTTCATCGAGCGGCCGATCTTCGCCTCGGTGATCGCCGTCTTCATCGTGCTGATCGGCGCCTTCGCCTATCCGCAACTCTCCCTATCCCAATATCCCGAGATCGCGCCGCCGACGATCAGCGTCACCGCTACGTTCCCCGGCGCGTCGGCGGAGACGATGGCCGACACCGTCGCCACCCCGATCGAGCAGGAGATCAACGGCGTCGAGGACATGCTCTACATGAGCTCGTCGTCGACCTCGGCCGGACTCACCCAGATCACCGTGACCTTCAAACCCGGCACCGACCTTGATGCCGCGCAGGTGCTCGTCCAGAACCGGGTCGCCTTGGCGGAACCGCGGCTGCCTGAAGAGGTGCGCCAGATCGGCGTCACCGTCGCCAAGCAGTCGTCGGGCTTCCTGATGATCGTCGCGCTGACCTCCACCGATCCCAATCTGAACATCGATTATGTCGGCAATTTCGCCAACTCCAACCTGCGCGACCGCCTGCTTCGCCTCGAAGGCGTCGGCGGTGTCCAGGTGTTCGGCGGCGGCAATTATTCGATGCGCGTTTGGATCGATCCGGACAAGGCGGCGGCACGCAACCTCACCGCCGACGAGATCGTCGCGGCACTGCGGACCCAGAACGTGCAGGTCGCCGGCGGTGCCGTCGGTCAGCCGCCCTACGGCAAGGGCAATCCCGCCTTTCAGCTTCCGGTTCAGGTCCAGGGCCGACTGACCGACCCCGATCAGTTCGCCGACATCGTCATCAAGACCGATGCGACCAGCGGCGCGATCACCCGCGTCCGCGACATCGGCCGAGTCGAGCTCGGCAGCCAGGAATATGGTATCGAAGGATCGTTCAGCGGCCGCCGCGGCGTTGCGCTGGCGATCATCCAGCAGCCCGGCTCGAACGCGCTCGACGCGGCGGAGCTGGTGCTGAAGGAAGTCGAGGCGGCGTCCAAGGACTTCCCGCCGGGCATCGTCTACTCGATCCCCTACAACCCGACCGAATATGTCTCGGCCTCGGTCGAGGCGGTGCAGGAGACCCTGCTCGAAGCGATCGTGCTCGTGATGATCGTGGTGCTGGTCTTCCTGCAGACCTGGCGCGCCGCGGTGATCCCGATCGTCGCGATCCCGATCGCTTTGGTCGGCACCTTCGCGGTTCAGCTCGCGCTCGGCTTCTCCATCAACTCGCTGTCGCTCTTCGCCCTCGTTCTCGCGGTGGGCATCGTCGTCGACGACGCGATCGTCGTCGTCGAAGCGGTGGAGAAGCATATTCGCGACGGCCTGTCGCCGCGCGAAGCCGCCCACCGGACGATGCAGGAAGTGTCGGGTGCACTGATCGCGATCGGCCTGGTGCTGACCGCGGTGTTCATCCCGACCGCCTTCGTCTCGGGCATCCCGGGCATCTTCTACCGCCAGTTCGCGGTGACGATCGCAGCGGCGTCGGTGATCTCGCTGATCGTCTCGCTTACTTTGTCGCCGGCCATGGCCGCTTTGCTGCTCAAGCCGCATCACGATCATGACCCGAACAAGGGTCCCTGGGTGATGCGGGTTGTGCGCACCGCCGGCAACAAGTTCAACGGTGCCTTCGACTGGCTTTCCGACCGCTACGGCCGCATGACCGGACGGCTGATCCGCATGGCGACGATCATGCTGGTCGTCTATGCCGGACTGCTTGCCCTCACCGGCTGGCGTCTCGGCGCCACGCCCACCGGCTTCATTCCCGAGCAGGATCAGGGCGTGCTGATCGGCGTCGTCCAGCTGCCGCCGGGCTCGTCGCTCGAGCGGACCAGCGCGGTGCTCAACGATGCCTACAAGATCGCCCGGGGAACCGACGGCGTGGTCGATGCGGCGGTGTTCGCCGGCCTCGACGGCGCCAGCTTCTCCCAGGCGTCCAACTCCGGCACCATGTTCCTTCGTCTCGCCGATTGGGGCGAGCGCAGCGACAAAGGCGGTCAGTCCGCGGCCGAGCTGTCGCAGCTGATCACCGGCAAGGTCGCCGGTGCGATCCAGGGGGCTCAGGTATTCTTCATCTCGCCGCCGGCGGTGCCGGGCCTCGGCACCGGCAGCGGCTTCGTGATGATGCTGCAGGATCGTTCGGGCGCGGGCTACAAGACGCTCGAAGGTCTGACGTTCGGGATGATGGGCGCTGCTGCCCAGAAGAAGGAAGTCACGCAGGTCTTCTCGCTGTTCAACACCGGCTCGCCCCGGATCCAGGCCGACGTCGACCGCGATCGTGCACAATTGCTCGGCGTGCAGCCGTCGCAGGTCTACAGCGCGCTCGGGACGTATCTCGGCTCCACCTACGTCAACGACTTCAACCTGCTCGGCCGCACCTTCCGCGTCACCGCGCAGGCGGAGCCGTCGGCGCGAGACGACCTCTCCGACATCGGCCGTCTCCAGGTCCGCTCGGCGAGCGGGGCGATGGTGCCGCTGGCCTCGGTCGCGACGTTGCGCAACGACAGCGGGCCGACCCGCGTGGTGCGATACAACATGTTCCCTGCCGTCGAGCTGCAGGGGCAGGCCGCGCCAGGTGTCTCGTCGGGCGTCGCCTTGCGCACGATGGAGACCCTCGCCCAGCAGACGCTGCCGCCAGGGTTCAGCTATGAATGGACCGGCATCGCATTCCAGGAACAGAATGCCGGCGGCAGCGCCGTGCTGATCTTCCTCCTGGCCGTGGTATTCGTGTTCCTTGTGCTGGCCGCGCAATATGAGGCGCTGACCCTGCCGATGGCGGTGATCCTGATCGTGCCGATGTGTATCCTCGCAGCCATGATCGGCGTCGGCCTGCGCGGCATGGACAACAACATCCTGACCCAAGTTGGATTGGTGGTGCTCGTCGCCCTTGCCGCGAAGAACGCGATCCTGATCGTCGAATTCGCAAAGCAGGGCGAGGAGGAAGGTCTGGATGTTCACCAGGCCGCCGCCACCGCCGCCCGCCAGCGCCTGCGTCCGATCCTCATGACCAGCTTCGCCTTCATCTTCGGCGTGATCCCGCTGGCGATCGCCGTCGGCCCCGGCGCGGAGATGCGCCAGTCGCTCGGCACCGCGGTGACGTTCGGCATGATCGGCGTCACCCTGTTCGGCCTGATCTTCACGCCGATCTTCTACGTCGTCATGCGCCGCATCGGCCTGTTCTTCGAGAACCGGCGGAAGCGAAAGGCGGCGCCCAACGATCATGGCACCGCGCCCCATGGTGCGCTGCCCGAGGCCTCCCACTGATGTTCCGTAAGCTCATCCCCGCCGCGAGCCTGCTCGCCCTCGCCGCCTGCACGGCCGGCCCCGATTATACTTCGCCCGCCCCCAAGGCCCCGGCGCAAACCGGGTTCGTCAGCGCGGCCTCGCCCGCCTTCACCGGCGACGAGCCGCCGGGCCGCTGGTGGAGCCTGTTCGGCGATCCCGTGCTGGACGGCCTGATCGAGCAGGCGCTGACGGCGAATACCGATCTCCGGATCGCGCAGGCGAATTTGGCCCAGGCCCGGGCGGTGCTGCGCGAGACGCGGGCCGGCCGCCTGCCCTCGACGACCGTGTCGGGGGGTGTCACCTACGCAAATCCCTCCGACGCCAATTCGCCCGTCGCATTGGACAGCGACTTCACCTTCGATGCCGGGCTGGACGTCAGTTACCAGCTCGATCTCGCCGGCCGCATCCGCCGCGGCATCGAAGCGAGCCGCGCCGACGTCGGTGCGATCCAGGCTGCCTTCGACTTCACCCGGATCACGGTCGCGGCCGAGACGGCGCGCGCGTATGCGGATGCTTGCAGCTCCGGCCGCCAGCTTGCGGTGGCACGGGAAAGCGTTCGCATCCAGGAGCAGACTTTCGATCTGACCCGGCGCCTCGTCGCCGGCGGCCGCGGCACTGCGCTCGAGACCGGCCAGGCCGGCGCGCAGCTCGAACAGACGCGGGCCCAGATCCCGACCCTCGAGGCACAGCGACGAACCGCGCTCTACCGCCTTTCGGTGCTGACCGGCCGCCCGCCCGCGGAATTCCCCCAGCAGGTCGCCGCGTGCGAGACCGCGCCGTCGCTATCACGGCCGATCCCGGTCGGCAGCGGCGCATCGCTGCTCGCCCGGCGACCCGACATCCGCCAGGCGGAGCGCGAGCTCGCCGCGGCGACGGCGCGGATCGGAGTCGCCACCGCCCAGCTCTATCCGGACATCAGCCTCGGCGGATCGATCGGATCGACGGCGACTTCGATCGGAGACCTCGCCTCGAGCTCCGGTTTCCGCTTCGGCATCGGTCCACTGATCAGCTGGTCCTTCCCCAACGTCGCCGTCGCCCGGGCGCGGATCGCGCAGGCGGAAGCCGGCGCCGACGTGGCACTGGCACGGTTCGACGGCACCTGGCTCAATGCCCTCCAGGAGACGGAAAGCGCACTGACCCGCTACGGGTCGGAACTGGACCGGGTCGCGACCTTGCGCCGGGCGCGCGCCAACAGCAACGAGGCCGCCCGGATCGCGCGCCTGCGCTACCGCGCCGGTCGCGAGAACTTCCAGGTGGTGCTCGATGCCGAGCGTTCGCTGTCGGAGATCGAGGCATCTCTCGCTCAGGCCGAGGCGCAGCTTTCGGACAATCTGGTCACCGTCTTCCTCGCGCTCGGCGGCGGTTGGGAACAGGCGCCGGCCGCCTGATACATCTTGCGACACTTCTCCGCCGGCCGCGGGGAAGTTTCGCGACAGCCATGGTCCATGTCCAGCGTGGCGCCGTTGCGGCGTGACCCAGGAGACCATGATGACCAACAAGAAGAAGATACTGCTCGGCGGCGGCGGCATCGCCCTGCTCGCAGCTGCGGCGGCGGGCTTTGCCTTCGCGCCGGGACCCCGCGGCCTGGCCGCAGCGGACCTCGACGGCAATGGCGAGATCACGGCGGCCGAGCTGCGCAGCGCGGCCCAGCAGAAGTTCGCCGAGGCCGACGCCGACAAGGACGGCAAGCTGACCGGAGAGGAACTGCCTCGCCGCGGCCGCGGCGGCCACCGCGGACGGCACCATGACGGCCCGCCCCCACCGGCGACCCCACAGCCGGGCGTTGCCGCCGAGGCTGCGCCTCAGCCTTCGCGTCCGAAGCTCGACGCCGATGGCGACGGGGCGGTGACCGCGGCCGAATTCGCTGTCGGCTTCGAAGCCCGGTTCGCCCGCGCCGACGCAGACCATAACGGCATTGTGAGCGCGGCCGAGCTTGCTGCGGCAAGGCCGCAACGGGGCGGCCACCACCGCCGATGAAGAGAAGGCGGCCGGTCCTTGAGGCCGGCCGCCCGACCGGTGCTGTGCTCTTCGCGGTCGAGCGCGGTTCGAACCGTCACGAAGGCTCCTTAGGCTTGCCAAGCAGGAAGCGGCAGGACAGTGAAGGACATGACTCGTACCGAAGACATCCCCGGCATCATTGCCGCGCTGATCGAGACCTACGACAATTCGGTCTCATGTCTGCGCACCGCGCTCGCCCGCTATCTCAAGACCGGCGAAAAGCCGGATCGCGCCGCCCGCGCCGACGGCGTCTTCGCCTATCCAGAACTGCGCATCGACTACCGGTTCGACAGCCTGCCCAAGTTCCCGGGGCGGGCGTTCGGGCGCCTCAATCAGCCCGGCCTCTACGCGATCAGCATCGCGCGGCCGCACCTGTTCCGCAAATACCTGGCCGAGCAGCTCAATTATCTGATCCGCGACTATGATGTCGACGTCAGCGTCGGCCGGTCGGCGAGCGAGATCCCCTACCCCTACGTGCTCGACGGGACTGACGACCTGCGGCTGGACGGCGCCCACGCCGCCGATCTCGGCCGCTGGTTCCCGACCACCGAGCTTGCCAATATCGGCGACGAGATCGCGGACGGCGCCTGGGATCATGCCGTCCACGTCGCGCGCCCGCTGGCGCTGTTCGACGGCCCGCGGGTCGACTTCAGCCTGGCGCGGCTCCGGCACTATACCGGCACCGCGTCTGAGCACACCCAGCGCTATCTGCTGTTCACCAACTACGTCCGCTATGTCGACGAGTTCGTGCGCTGGGCGATCGAGGAACTGCGCCGTGAGGACAGTCCCTACGAAGCACTGTCGGTGCCCGGCGGCGTGCTGATCACGCGCGACACCGAGGGCGCGGAAGCGAAGGTCGCGGCCGGGGCATGGCGCAAATATCAGATGCCGGCCTATCATTTGATCGCTCCGGAGGGCCGCGGCATCACCCTCGTCAACATCGGCGTCGGCCCGTCCAATGCCAAGACGATCTGCGATCATCTCGCCGTCATGCGACCCGAGGCGTGGCTGATGATCGGCCATTGCGGCGGCCTGCGCCCAAGCCAGACCATCGGCGACTACGTCCTCGCCCATGCCTATCTGCGCGACGACCATGTCATGGACGACGTCCTGCCGATCGAAATCCCGATCCCGCCGATCGCCGAGATCCAGCAGGCGCTCTACGATGCCGCGGCTGAGGTCACCGGCGAGGAACCGGGCGAATTGAAGCAGCGCCTGCGCACCGGCACCGTGGTGACCACCGACGATCGCAATTGGGAGCTGCGCTACACCCAGTCCGCATTGCGCTTCAATCAGTCGCGCGCCGTCGCGATCGACATGGAATCGGCGACCGTCGCCGCGCAGGGCTACCGCTTCCGCGTGCCTTACGGCACCCTGCTCTGCGTGTCCGACAAGCCGCTCCACGGCGAAATCAAGCTGCCAGGCCAGGCCAACGCCTTTTACGAGCGCGCGATCAGCCAGCATCTGCGGATCGGCATCGAGACGTTGCGCATCTTGAAGCGCGAGGGCGCCAAGCTCCACTCGCGCAAGCTCAGGAGCTTCGACGAACCCCCGTTCCGTTGATCCATCAGAGCTAAGAACCGTTCGGGCTGAGCCTGTCGAAGCCCTTCTTTTCCTTGGAAAGAAAGCGGAAGGAAAGGGCTTCGACAAGCTCAGCCCGAACGGAATGTCCCGGTGCGGAGACGCTCAGCGCCGCGTGATCCGGTCCGTTGCAGGCGGGGTCAGCACAGCCTGCTTGCCCAAATAAGCAACCAGCGCGTCGACGTCGCTGATGCCGCCGACCACGTCGGTGCCGTCGCGAAAGGCGGTGAAATTGTCGCCGCCGCTGGCGAGGAAATTGCTCATCGCGACTCGGTAGACGCGCTCGTCGTCTAGTGACGTGCCGTTCACCCGCACGTCGAGGATGCGCTGGCCGGCGGGCCGCTTCAGATCGTAAGCGTAGTGCAGCGTCGAAGAAGGGTTCAGGAAGTTGGGGCTCTCGAGGCTGTTGGATCCGCTGTCGAACTGTTGCTCGAGGATGGCGCGGATCTGTCGGCCGGTGAAGCTCTTGACCATCAAGGTGTTGCCGAACGGCTGCACCGTGAACACCTGTCCGTAGGTGATCGTCCCGTCCGCGGCGGGCACCAGATCCGCGCGGACGCCGCCCATGTTCATGAACGCGATTTCGGCGCCGCCGGCTTCGGGCGCGCGGGTCGCGGCGAGCTGGGCATCGGCGATGAGATTGCCGAGCACCTGCTCGCCCCATTCCGTCGTGGTGCGCAGGGCCGGGGCGCTGAGGCGCCCGACCCGCTCGGCGGCCACCGGCGCGGCGGCGGCGGCATAGCGGGCGACGAGCGCCGCCACGGCCGGCTCGGCGGCAAAGCGCGGGTACAGATCGGTGAGCGGGATCGCCCCCTTGGCGCCGGTGAAGGCTTCTCCCTGAACGATGATATTGTCGGCGCGCTTCGACACCACCCGATGCGCCGCCGGATCGATGACGAGGTCGAGATCGGTGATCAGGGTGCCGGCGACACCGGCGCTGGTCAGCAGAAAAGGACGCGCCGGATTGATCCTGCCGTAGTCGCAGACATAGGCATTGTGGGTGTGCCCGGACACGACCACGTCGACGGCCGGATCGAGCCGGTCGAGGATCGGCAGGATCTCGCCCGACAAGCCCGCGCAGCTCTTGTCGTTGAAGCCGACCTTGGTGGCCCCGCCCTGGTGGATGAGGATCACGATCGCATCGGCCCCCTCCCGCTTGAGCTTGGGGATCAGCGCGTTGGCGGCATCGGCTTCGTCGCCGAAACTGAGGCCCGCGACTCCGGCCGGCGTGACCAGCGACGGCGCTTCCCTGAGCGTCAGGCCGATGAACCCGACTTTCGCGCGGCCGAAGCTCTTGATCCCGTAGGGCTGCACCAGCGTCCCGCCGCCGGCGGTGCGGGTGTTGGCTGAGAGCAGACGGAATTTGGCGCCGGCAAAGGGTTCGAGCCGGCACGGCTGCCGCACCGTGTTCTTGGCGCAGCCGCCGTTCTGGATGCGCAGGATCTCGGCCGAACCCTTGTCGAATTCGTGGTTGCCGAGCGCGTTGAAATCGACCTTCATCATGTTCAGCGCCGCGATCGTCGGCTCGTCGAGGAACAAAGCGGAGACCAGCGGCGAAGCCCCGATCAGGTCGCCTGCCGCGACCACGGCATGGTTCGGGTTGCGCGACCTGAGCTCGGCAATCGCGGCCGCGAAATAAGCGGCGCCGCCGGCGGGCACCTGAACCTTGGCGCCGGATGTCGCCCCGGGCGCCTCGATCGAGCGCTTGGGCGGCTCGAGGTTGCCGTGGAAATCGTTGAACGCGACGATCTTCACCGTCACCGGTTCGGCGCGCTTCTCCGTCAGCTGGCCGGCGCAGGCCGACAGCGACAGCACCGACGCTGCTGCCAGCGCGTATCCGATCCGCATCTTCGAGTCCCTCGCTTGCCCTGCTTGCGCGGCTGAGTGGCACGCAGCGCGGCCGCTGTCATCAGCCGGCGCAACCCTCTATGACAGCCGACATGAACAGCATCCCCGATCCTCTCGTCGAACGCGCCCGTGCCGCCGCGCTCGGTGCCTACGCCCCTTATTCCCGCTTCAGCGTCGGCTGCGCGATCGAGTCGACCGATGGCGAGATCGCGGTCGGCGCCAACATGGAGAATGCCTGTTACCGGCTCGGCGTCTGCGCGGAGCTCGCCGCGTTGACGGCGGCCCAGCAGGCGTTCGGCCTTGCACGCATTGCCCGGATCGCGGTGGCGGGCGGCGACGGCAGCGGCGAGTCGCTCGCCGGAAACGCGGTGGTGACGCCGTGCGGCGGCTGCCGGCAGGCGATCCTGGAAGCGGCGCACGTCGCCGGCCGCGATCTCGAGATCGTCTCGGCCAACGGCGCGGGTACCGAGCTCGAGACGCGGCGCATTTCCGAACTGATCCCGCAGGGCTTCGGCCCCGCCAATCTGAGCGACGCCGCCTGAACACCGCCTCGCTGCCGCGCGGCAGCGAGGAACGGGATCACACCAACTTGATCTCGCGCAGCCGCTGCAGCAGGAAATCGTGCGCGGTGATCGGCTCGGGATAGAGGTTGGGCCTTTCCTCCGAAATGCAGTTCGGCAGGGTCTCGATCAGGAAATCCGGCCGGAAGTGCAGAAAGAAGGGCATCGAGTAGCGCGAATTGCCACGCCGCTCCGGCGGCGGGTTGACCACCCGGTGCGAGGTCGATTTCAGCACATTGTTGGTCAGCCGCTGCAGCATGTCGCCGATATTGACGACGAGTTCGCCTTCCTTCGGCGACACCGGCAGCCACTGGCCATCGCGATCGAGCAATTGCAGACCCGCTTCCTGGGCGCCGAGCAGCAAAGTGATCGTGTTGATGTCCTCGTGCGCGCCGGCGCGGACGCCCGGCGCCTCGGGCGAGACCGGCGGGTAGTGAAGCAGGCGCAGCACCGAATTGCCGTCCTCGACCGTGTTCTCGAACCAGTCCGGCGCGAGCCCCAGGTGGCGGGCGATCGCTTCGAGGATGCGGAGGCCCGCCGTGTCGAAGGCGGCGAACAGTTCGAGGAAGGTCTCGCGGAACTCGGCGACCTCCTTGGGCCAGACGTTCGGCGCCATGACGTCGCCGAAGCGATGCCCTTGCGGAAGCTCGCGGCCAACGTGCCAGAATTCCTTGAGGTCGTGCTCGGTCGCGCCCTTGGCGGTCTCGATCCCGAACGGCGTGTAGCCGCGGGCGCCGCCGCCGCCGGCCTTGTGATAGCTGCGCTTCACCTCTTCGGGGAGCGCGAAGAAGGCCCTGGCCTTGTCCTCGGCGCGGGCGATGAGATCGGCGGGAATGCCGTGATCGGCGATGATCGCGAAGCCGTAGCGCTCGAACGACTCGCCGAGCTCCTGGGCGAAGCCCTCGGGATCGGTGCGCGAGGCATTGAGCGAGACGGAGGCGATGGACTTGGCGGATGTGCTCATGGCCGCCGCTCTATCGCCAAATGCCGTTCGTCGAAAGACTTAGCCGAGCAAAAGCCCCGCCAGAGCGGCGCTCATCAGATTGGCGAGCGAGCCGGCGATCAGCGCCTTGATGCCGAGCCGTGCGATCACCGGGCGCTGGTTGGGGGCAAGGCTGCCGGTCACCGCCATCTGAATCGCGATCGAGCTGAAATTGGCAAAGCCGCAGAGCGCGAAGGTAACGATCGCCCGGGTGCGCTCCGACAGCTGCGCCATCTTCCCGAGATCGATGAAGGCGACGAATTCGTTCAGCACCAGCTTGGTGCCGAACAGGCCGCCGGCCGCCTGCGCTTCGGTCCAAGGAACCCCGATCAGGTACATGATCGGCGCAAACACCTGGCCGATCAGGAACTGGAAGCTGAGCCCCGGATAGCCGAACCACGCGCCGACCCCGCCAAGCAGCCCGTTCGCGAGTGCGACCAGGGCGACGAAGGCGAGCACCATCGCACCGACGGCGACCGCGAGGCGGACGCCGGTCTGCGCGCCCTGCGATGCGGCCATGATGACATTGGCCGGGCGCTCGCCTTCTTCGAAGGTTTCGATCTCGACCTTGCCCTCGGCAGGCGTGTCGCCGAGCGGGAGCTCGGCTTCCCGGGCCGGCTCGTCCGGCATCATGATCTTGGCCATCAGGATTCCGCCCGGTGCGGACATGAAGGCCGCCGCGAGCAGATAGGGCAAGGAACTCGGCCCGAGCAGGGCGGCATAGGCCGCGAGGATGGTGCCGGCGACCCCGGCCATGCCGACCGTCATCACGGTGAAGAGCTGCGGCGGCGTCAGTGCCGCGAGGTAGGGGCGGATGACGAGCGGCGCTTCGCTCTGGCCGACGAAGATGTTGGCCGCGCCGCAGAGCGACTCGACACGGCTGACGCCCGTCACCCAGCCGATCGCGCCGCCGACCCAGCGCACCACCCGCTGCATCACGCCGAGATAGTAAAGGATCGAGACCAGGGCCGCGAAGAAGATGATCACCGGCAGCGCCTGGATCGCAAAATTCTGACCGAGCGGATCCGCAGCGAGGTTGCCGAACAGGAAGCTGGTGCCCGCGCCGGCATAGCCGAGAAGATTGGAAACGCCGTGCGACATGCCCTGGATGCCGGCCTTGCCCCACGACGTATAGAGCACCAGCACCGCGATGCCCGCCTGCAGCGCGAAGGCTGCGCCGACGATGCGCAACCGGATCGCCCGCCGATTGGACGAGAGCAGGACGGCCAGGCCGAGGATGAGCGCCATCCCCGCCAGCCCCATCAGAATCCGGTTCATATGCCCCTCGCCCCTTCTTCGGCCCTTACCAGACCATCTTTCTTTCGGACGCCGTCATCGCGCTGTCCAGCAGATCGATGGACTCGCCGATGCTTTCGCCGATCAGCAACTGGGCGCGGCGCCCGGCCGACATGAAGCCGTTCGCGGTCACCTGGTCGAGAAAGCCGATCATTCCATCCCAGAAGCCGTTGACGTTGAGCAGGGCGAACGGCTTGGCGTGATAGCCGAGCGCATTCCAGGTCCAAGCTTCGAACAGCTCGTCGAACGTGCCGATGCCGCCGGGCAAGGCGACGAAAGCGTCGGTTAGCTCGGTCATCTTCGCCTTGCGCTCGTGCATCGACGAGACCGTATGGAGTTCGGTCACGCCCTGATGCGCCACCTCGAGATCGGTCAGCGCCTGCGGGATGACGCCATAGACCTTGCCGCCGCCGGCGAGCACCGCGTCGGCGACCACGCCCATCAGACCAAGCTTGCCGCCGCCATAGACGAGATCGATGCCGCGGCGGACCATTTCCTCGCCGAGCGCGCGCGCGGTGTCGGCAAAGGCCGGGTCGGTACCCATGCTGGAGCCGCAATAGACGGCGAGTCGTTTCATTGCATCAAAGCCTTGAGATCGGCTTCGGGACGAGCCCCGAAGTGAGAGATGATTTCCGCCGCGGCGAGCGCGCCCATGCGGAGGCAGCGGTCGAGCGGCTGGTGCCGGGCCTGTCCGGCGAGAAAACCGGCCGCGAACAGATCGCCGGCGCCGGTGGTATCGACCACTTTCTCGACACGTGCCGCCGGAACCATGATGCGGCGACCATTCTCCACCGCGACTGCACCCTTTTCGCTGCAAGTGCAGACGATCAGCGGCACCTTGTCCCGGATCGAGACGAGCGCCGCATCGAAATCGCTGATCCCGGCCAGCGCTTTCACTTCGGATTCGTTGGCGAACAGCATGTCGATCGCACCGGCGGCGATCAGATCGAGGAAACTGTCGCGGCGCTTGGCGATGCAGGCGATGTCGGACAAGGTGAAGGCGACCTTGCGGCCGGCCTGATGGGCGATCTCGATGGCACGCTCCATGGCGGCGCGCGGCGTATCGGGAACCCACAGATAGGCTTCGAGGTAGAGGATCGCGGCGTCGCGTATCTGCTGCGGATCGAGCGCATCGACACTGAGGGAATGCGATGCGCCGGCGAAGGTGTTCATCGTCCGCTGGCCGTCTGGCGTGACCAGGATCAGGCAGCGACCGGTCGGCACCGCGCTCTGGCGGGCGGGGGTGGTGAACTCCACGCCGAGCGCGCGGATGTCGTGGGCGAAGATTTCGCCGAGCTGATCGCTGGCGACCTGGCCGACGAAGCCGACCCGGCCGCCGAGCGCGGCGACCCCGGCCATCGTGTTGGCGGCGGAGCCCCCACTGGTTTCGCGCGCCTGTCCCATCAGGCCATAGAGACGAGTCGCCTCCGCGGCGTCGATGAGCCGCATCGATCCCTTTGGGAGCTTCTCCTCCGTCAGGAAATCATCTTCGGTGGTGGCGATGACGTCCACGATCGCGTCGCCGATCGCAAGCACGTCCAGTCTGCTGTCTGTCACGCGCGCCTGATGGCCCGAAGTGTGCGGAACGGAAAGCTCTTTTTGCGGCGATGCAAAGCGGTTACGCATCGCGCCCATGGCCAACACCCCTGCCCCCGGCATCCCGCGCTCGCTGTTCATCTTCACCGTCCTCTACGGCGGCATGGTCTGCATTGCGGGCGTTCTCGGTTCGAAACAGGTGGCGCTGGGGCCGCTCGCGGTCGAAGCCGGCATCTTCCCCTTCCTGCTGCTCGTCGTGCTCAGCAGCACCGTCTCCGAACTGCACGGCGCCGAAACCGCCAACCGGCTCGTCCGCTTCGGCTTCATCCCGCTCGTCACCGCAATCCTGCTGATCTGGCTGGTCATCCAGCTTCCGACCGACGCGGGCATGTACGAGCCGGCCAAGGAGGCCTTCCCGATCGTCCTCGGGCAGAGCTGGCGCCTGATGGGCGCGGGCATCCTGGCCTATGGCGTATCGCAATTCCTCAACGTCGCCATCTTTTCGCGACTCCAGAGCTCGGCCAGGGGCTCGGGTCTGTGGCTTGCCGGCCGTGCCGCCATCGCCAGCGCGATCTCTCAAATCGTCGACACCCTGATCTTCATCACAGTCTCCTTTTACGGCGTTCGCCCGATCGGCGATCTGATCCTCGGCCAGGCCTTGGCCAAGGTGGTGCTAAGTGTTGTACTTGTGCCACTGTTGATCACTCTTTTGGTGACTCTCGGCCGCCGTCTGGACGCCCGCGTCGCGTGACATTAAGGGCCCGCGCAAGGTTCCTTCAGGTGTAGAAACGTTTAGCGTTCCAGCGGCTTAGTGCAGCAGGAACGCCACACATTGTCACAGAAGCGCAACCTAGCGGGGTTAGGCGATTCGCCGGCATCGCTGTGGTGCAACAGGATCACACTCACTCGGGACGGCCGCCTGGCCGTGGTAGGGGAAGCAATTCAATGAACAAGTTCACGCTGCTCTGCGCGTCCACCGCGCTCATGATGCCGGCCATGGCGTTCGCGCAGTCGACCGGCTCGCAGGAGGTCGAGGAAGAAGCGATCGTCGTTTCCGGCTCGCGACTGTCCAATGGAGTGGGCGGTGTCGTCGTTCCGGACGTGCCGAAGACCCGTTCGATCCTGACGCAGGAGATCATCAGCCGCCAAACCGCGGGACAGTCGATCCTGCAGACGATCAACCTGATCCCAGGCGTGAACTACACCAACACCGATCCTTACGGCTCGTCGGGCGGCAACCTCCGCATCCGCGGCTTTCCGGGCAACCGTATCGCTCTGCTGTGGGACGGCCTGCCGCTCAACGACACCGGCAATTATGCGATCTTCGGCAACCAGCAGATGGATCCGGAAGTCATCGATCAGGTCTCCGTCAACCTCGGTACCACCGACGTCGATAGCCCGACTCCGTCTGCCGCCGGCGGCGTCGTTTCCTATCGCTCGCTGTTGCCCACCGAAGAATTCGGTGCCGAGCTGACCGGTTCGGTCGGCGACTTCAACTACTTCCGGACCTCGGGCATCATCAACACGGGCAATTTCGGCCCGTTCGACACCCGCGCCTGGTTCCAGGCTTCGGACCAGGAATATGACAAGTTCCGCGGCCCGGGCAAACTCCACAAGACCCAGTTTAACGCCCGCATCTACCAGCCGCTCGGCAGCAACGGCGACTTCTTCTCGATTGCCGGCCACTTCAATCGCAACCGCAACAACAGCTACAATAGCGGCACCGCGGCCGATTACGCAGCCAATCGCAATTTCGATAACATCGACACCTGCGTCCGGGCCGGGCCGATCGCCGGCGTCGCCGACAATGACGGCGCGGGCACCGCGACGAACAACAGCACCCCGGCAAGCTGCACCAATTACTACAATCTGCGCGTCAATCCGTCGAACACCGGCAACATCCGTGGATCGCTACGCGTGACCCTGGCCGACGGCCTGATCCTCACCGCGGATCCCGGCTACCAGCGCACGCTCGCCAACGGCGGCGGCACCAGCACCTTCGCCGAAAATTCGTCGCAGCTTCGCGGCACCTCGACGGCGAGCGGCGTCGACCTGAACGGCGATGGCGACACGCTCGACACGGTTCGTGTCTACCAGCCGAGCAACACCCGCACCAACCGCTACACCTTCCTGACCTCGCTGATTTGGGAAGCGACCGACCAGCATCGCTTCCGTCTCGCCTACACCTACGATCGCGGCGAGCACCGCCAGACCGGCGAGTTCGGCCGCGTCTGGATGAATGGCGATCCGATCAGCGTGTTCGGCGGCAAGTATAACGAGCAGGCGCGCATCGTCTCTGCCGACGGCAAGACCCTGCAGAACCGCGACCGCTTCTCCGTCGCCCAGCTGCAGCAGATTTCCGGCGAATATTTCGGCAAGTTCCTCGAGGACAAGCTGACGGTGACCGCCGGTGTGCGCGCGCCGTTCTTCCGCCGCGAGCTCAACCAGAATTGCTACACCGTCATCCTCACCGGCAATCCGCTCTGCACCTCGGAAGTGATCCCTTCGTCGCGGATCATCGCCCCCGGCACGCCGCGGCCGACCGGCGGTTTCGCCGCCAACGCGCTGTTCGCGCCGTTCGAGCGTACCGTGAAGTACGATCCGATCCTGCCGTCGGCGGGCATCTCGTTCGACATCAGCCCCGCCGCCAGCGTTTATGCCAGCTACGGCAAGAACTTCTCGTCGCCGTCGACAGACAATCTCTATCGCAGCGTCGATCTCGACGTCACGCCGGAGAAGACGCAGAATTACGAGCTTGGCCTGCGCTACCGCTCCCCCAAGCTGCAGGCGCAGGTCGCCGGCTATTGGGTGAATTACCAGGATCGTATCGTCAGCGCCGCGGACGTCGATCAGACCAGCCCCACCTTCAACCAGACGCTGGACCGCAACGTCGGCGATGCACGTGCCTACGGCTTCGACGCCCAGGCCTCCTATCGTCCGATCCCGGAACTGCTACTCTACGCTTACGGATCGTACATCGATTCCAAGCTGAAGGAGGACATCCTCGGCACGGCGGTCGCGACCGCCGCAGCGAACTCGCCGTGCCCGGCGGGTACGCCGGTCGGCCAGATCTGCTCGATCGTTGCGGTCAACACCAAGGGTGCCGAGTTCGTCGAAACGCCGAAGCTCAGCTTCGGCGGCCGCGCCCAGGCCGATATCGGCCCGGTCTCGATCGGCGCGCAGTTCAAGTGGGTCAGCAAGCGCTACACCACCGACGATAACGGCCGCGCCTATCAGGCGGGCTCCACCGCCGGAACGATTCCGATCCTCGACGAGCGTGGACGGACCCCGTCCTACACGACCGTCGATCTCGACGGGCAGATCGATCTCGGTGACCTCGGCTTCGCCCTGGATCGTACGCGTCTGCGCTTCAGCGTGATCAACGTGTTCGACAAGTTCTACTTCGGCAACATCTCGACGCAGACCAACGGCGTTGCGGCCACCCGCTTCGCAGTCGGTTCGCCGCGCACCTTCCAGGCAACCCTGGCAATCGGCTTCTAAGGTCGCAGATCAGCCAAAGACGGAGAGGGCCTCGCAGCAATGCTGCGGGGCCCTTCTTTTTGTGAATTCAGGCGCCCGCCGGCTTCTTTCTCGGCGGCGGCGCATCGATCCGAACGATGCTCGAAACCGGACAGCGTTCGCCTTCGGCGATGATGGTCGAATTGCGGTCGAGCTCGCCCAGCGGAGAGGTTTCGAAGCCGAGCCCTCTCGCGTCGTCCAGACGCGCGCAGCGCCCCGTCAACTGGACGCGGTACCATTTTCCCAGGAACGAGCGGATGAAGACCAGGTCTTCGCCCCCTGCCCGCCACTCCAGCACGCCGCGCCCTGCAACCGCGGGGATGGTGGTCTCTCCAGCAGGAGCGGCGGCGGGCCGGCCGACGCCTGCACAGCCGGCAAGCGCGATTGCCGCGCCAAGGCAGAGGATGGTTTTCATCTTTTCACTCCCGTTTGCCCGCGCAACGCGCGGGTCCGGGCTTCGCTCCGACGAGAACCTAGCCGCTTTCGGCCTCTCCCGGCACCTTGACCCACAGCATGGCGACGGCGGCCAGCGCCAGCACGCCGGCGGCGAAGGCCATCGTCCAGATCGGCTCGCCCGGGAAGAAGCGCTTCATGATCGATCCCATCACCGTCGCCACCAGCAATTGCGGCACGACGACGAAGACGTTGAACAGGCCCATGTAGATGCCGAGCTTCCTTTGCGGCAGGCTGGAGGCAAGGATGGCGTAGGGCATTGCGAGGATCGAGGCCCAGGCGATGCCGATGCCGATCTCGCTCAGCAGCAGCCATTGCGGCTCGGAGACGAAGAAGAAGCTGGCATAGCCGACGGCGCCGCAGAGCAGCCCGATCATGTGGGTGCGGGCCTTGCCGAGCCGTGCCGAAAGGAATGGCAGCAGGGTGAGCGCCGCGATCGCGGCCACGCCATTGTAGGTCGCGAACAGCACGTCAACCCAATTGGCGCCTTGCTGGTACAGCGCGCTCGCCGCATCGGGCGCGCCGTAGAAGTCGTGGGCGACCACCGGCGTGGTGTTGATCCACATGATGAACAAGGCCGACCAACTGAAGAACTGGACCAGCGCCAATCGCTTCATCAACGACGGCATTCCGGAGAAATCGCCGACGATGCTGCTCAGCATGTTGGTGTCGCGGCCGCCGCGGGCGAGCGCGACCGCCGCCCCACTCGCAACGCCGTAGGCGATCAGGAGCGCCCCGAGCAGATAAACTTCCTTCTCGAGCGCGAGCGCCTCGACCGCGAACAGCACGATCGCGCCCGCACAGATCCAAAGGGCGGCGGAGACGAAGCTCCGGTCGGCCAGCCGCCGAGCCGCCATATCCGTACTCTCCGCAACCCCGCCGTCAAAGGCGGCCATCTCCTCAGGGCTATATTCCCGAGTCGTCAGCACCGTCCAAAGCACCGACAGGAACAGGGCCGCGCCGCCGAACCAGAAGGCGACCTTCACCGTATCGGGAATTTGCCCGGGCGCCGCGACGTTGGAAACGCCGGCATGCTCGAGCAGCCAGGGAAAGATCGAGCCGAACACCGCGCCGGTGCCGATAAAGGCCGTCTGCACGGCGTAGCCGGCGCTGTGCTGATCCTTGCGCAGCATGTCGCCGACGAAGGCGCGAAACGGCTCCATCGAGACGTTGAGCGACGCATCGAGCACCCACAGCATCACCGCCGCGAACAGCAGGACGGGCGCAAGCGGCATCAGCAGCAACGCCAGCGCGGCCATGATTGCGCCGGCGAGGAAATAGGGTCGCCGCCGTCCGAAGCGGCCGAGCCAGGTGCGATCGCTCATGTGGCCGATGATCGGCTGCACCAGCAAACCGGTCAGCGGCGCCGCCACCCACAAAGCGGGCAAGTTGTCGATCTCGGTGCCCAGCGTCTGAAAGATGCGGCTCATGTTCGCATTCTGGAGCGCGAAGCCGATCTGGATTCCGAAGAAGCCGAACGAGATGTTCCACAGCCCGCGCCAGTCGAGACGCGGCTTGGCCCGCACGGCATCGTCCGGCGCGGCGATCGTCATGGCGTCGTTTCCTTCATTCATGCGGCAGCCCGGGCTGCGCAGTGCGCCGCGATGAAGCCGGCATGGGTGGGCATCTGCGCAACCTCGCGCGCGATCAGCTTCTCGATCAGGTCGAGATATTCGGCGAGGCCCGCACGAGACGGCACGTCGGCCAGCGGATGGTTGCCGGCGGGCACCAGTCCCTGGCCGGCGAAGACCTGCAGCCACGCCACCTCGGTGAACAGCTCATCCTGCTCCCGCACGATGTGGCCGTCCGCCTCCCACAGTGCGATCCGATCGGCAAGCGCTTCCGGCACTGTTGCGGCGCGCCGCTCCTGCCAGAAAAGCTCGTTTCGGGCATTCGCACGATAATGAAGGATCAGGAAATCACGGATCCGCGCATATTCGAAGTCGCTTTCGCGGTTGAAGCGGTCGCGTTGCGCCTGAGTTGGACGATCGCCCGGCAACAGCTTGAGAAGGCGCGAAATCGCCGTCTGGATGAGATGGATGCTGGTCGATTCCAACGGCTCCAGGAAGCCCGCGGAGAGCCCGACGGCGATCACGTTGGCCTTCCACATCTCCTTGCGCTTGCCGGTGGTGAAGCGAAGCGGACGCGGGTCGCCGAGCGGTTCGGAATCGAGGTTGGCCAGCAGCCGGCTGGCGGCTTCGTCGTCGGACAGATGCCCGCTCGCATAGACGATGCCGTTGCCGGTGCGGTGCTGCAGCGGAATGCGCCATTGCCAGCCGGCGCCGTGGGCGGTTGCGCGCGTGTAGGGGGTGAAGGCATCGGTTCGGCCGCTCGGCACCGCCATCGCACGGTCGCACGGCAGCCAGTGCGACCAGTCCTCGAACTCGGATCCAAGGGTCCGCGCGATCAGCAGGCCGCCAAATCCGGTACAATCGATGAACATGTCCCCGCGGATCGATTGTCCATCCGCCAGGATCAGGGCCGACACGTCGCCCGACTGCGCATCGCGTTCGACCTGCGCGATCCGCCCCTGGGTGCGCACCACGCCGCGTTCCTCGGCGAAGCGGCGCAGGAAGGCGGCGTAGAGACCGGCATCGAACTGGAAGGCGTAGGGCATGTCGGGGAGCATCGCGGCGGTGCGCGCCGGCCCGCGCTGCATCCGTTCGCCGAGCGCCGCCATGTTGTTGAGCGAATAACAAGCGAGATCACGGGCGACGCCCTCGCGCCTGCCGCGAAGCCAGCTGTGATGGAACGGAGCGAGCCCCGAATCCCGGCCGATGTCGCCAAAGGCGTGCATGTAGCGATGGCCGGGCCGCAGCCACCCGACGAATTCGATCGCGAGCTTGAAGGTCGCCTGCGTCGCTCGGACGAAGCTGTCCTCGTCGATGCCGAGCGCCTGGTTGAACACGCGGATCTGCGGGATCGTCGACTCGCCGACGCCGATCGTGCCGATCTCGTCGGATTCAACGAGGCGGATGCGCATGGCCTTGCCGAGAAAACGCCCGAGCGCCGCGGCCGTCATCCATCCTGCGGTGCCGCCGCCGGCGATGACGATGGTACGCGGATCGGCGCGCCCGCTGTCCGGCTCCATTCCCGGCCCCCTCTCCTGCTCTTGAGAAACGGCCCGGCGCGCCCAGGGGCCGCCGGGCCGGCTCCGATCAGAACTTGTAGGTCACGCCGAGATAGTAGTCACGGCCGTAGCGCTGATAGTCGCGGACAAGCCGGGAATCGCCCTGCTCGTAGGTCGTGAACGGTTCGTCGGTGATGTTCTTGGCCTGCGCGAGAATGGCGAGCCCCTTCAAAGGTCCTTCCTGGAATTCGTAGCCGATCTGCGCGTCGAGGATGCCCTCGGCGCTGCCTTGGCGGAATTCCGGATTGGCGGAGAGGCCGGCAATCTCGGCGACGAATTTCGAACGGTAGCGATAGACCGCCCGCGCCTGGAAGCCGCCCTTCTCGAAATAGGCCGTGGCGGTGCCTACCCATTTCGACTGGCCCGGAAGCGTGATCGAGTTGTTGCCGGCATATTCGATCTTGCTGTCGACATAGGCGCCGCTTGCGAACACCCCGAAACCGTCGAGGCTTTCGGAGAGGTTGGCGAAGGGCAGCGACAATGTTGCTTCGATGCCCTTCACCGTGCCCTTGCCGGTGTTCGCCGGGGCAGCGACGAGGCCGAACTGCGCGTTCTGGCTGCGCACGATCGCCTGCTGTTCCGGAGTGAGCGCGCTCAGCAGCGCGGAGAAATCGTAGAGGTAGTTGTTGTTGGGATCGACGAAGTCGTCGAGCCACTTGTAATAGCCGGCGATCGCGACGTAGCCGCCCTTGCGGAAATATTTTTCGATCGACAGATCGAGGTTGCTCGAATGATAGGGCCGCAGTGCGATGTTGCCGCCGGTGGAGCTGAACGGGCTGTTCTGGGGCAGGCTGCCGCGGCCGATATCGGCGATGTCGATCGACACGTCCTGGTTGATGCGCAGCTGATCGAGACGGGCCCGGACCATCGCCTGATAGGCACCGAACTTGACGAGGAAGCCGTCGAACGGCTCGAGCGACAAATTCAGACTCGGCAGCACATTGGTATAGCTCTCGCTGCCAGAGACCGGCGCGATGGTGACGACGCCGTTGACGAGGCTGGCGATCTGGCCCGACGAGCTCTGCTTGGTGTGGATGAGCTGAACGCCGAAGGAACCGCGCAGCGGTGCGCCGGCGAGCTCGGCATCGAGATTGACCTTGCCGTAGGCGGTATAGACGTTCTCGGTGACGACGTTGTCGCGCACCAGCGAGCCCGGGCGGTTGTCGAACACGGCGTTGAACACGTTGTCGTAGAGATACATCGGATCGAGCGTCAGCATCGCCGGCACGCCGAGATAATCGAGCGACACCGTTTTATCGAGCAGAGCCTCGCTCGGAACGGGCATCGAGGTCGGGGTTCCGCTCGCCACCGTGCAATTGGTGCCGCCGCCCGGCGGGCACAGGAAGAAGGACGTATAGTTGCTCGTCTTGCGGCGCCGGCTGTAATTGCCGCCCAATTCCCAGCTCGACAGGCCCTGCGCATCGAATTCGCCGATGAACGCGGCGCGCAGCGATTTGAGATCGTCCTCGAAATCCGGACGGTTGAGGAAGCCGGCCTGCACCGCAGCCTGGGTGCCGTTGAAGCCCCAGCCGCGCGGATCGGTGATCTTCACCACGCCGGTGTCCGAATAATCGAGCGTCGGCACGATATCGAAGGTGCCGTTCGGATTGGCCGTGATGCGGACCGTGTCCTTGGCGCCGGAGAGATTGTAGCCGGTGCCCGAATAGGTCTCGAGAAGGAAGTCGGTGCGTTCCGCATGCGACCAGCTCGCATCGACGTTGAACCGTACCTTGTCGGCGATCCTGAGATCGCCATTCCAGCCGAGCGAGAAATTGTCGGCCTTGCGGCGGTTGAGATCGTTGCGCTGCACCGCCACCACGTTGCCGAGCGTAGCCCCGGTGACGAGCCCGTCCTCGATAGTGACGTTGCTGACCGTGTTGCCCGAGCCCCAGGTCGGCGCGATCGGGAATTCGATGCCGCGCAGCCGCTGCGTTTCCTTGAAGTTCGAGTAGAGCGCATCGAAGGTGGTGTGGAAACTGTCGCTCGGCTCCCATTCGATCGTCGCGACCGCGCCGTACCGGGTCAGCATGTTCGACTGCACGTAGGGCTTGGCGCCGCCGAGCAGCAGCGCGCCGCCAACCGCCGGATCGTTGGGGAACCCCCAGCTGTTATAGCGCTCGTTCTGCGACGGCGTGTCCTGCGCGGACAGGCCGATCGCGATCCCGAGCGTGTCGCCGGCGAATTTGTGCACCAGGGTCGCGGCGGCACGATAGCCGTAGCGGCTGCCGTCCGGGTTCAGCGCCTTCTGATCGTTCATCTGGCCACGCAGCGAGACGACGATCGTATCGTCCTTCTGGTCGAGCGGCCGCAGCATGCGAAGATCGACCGTGCCCGAGATGCCCGCTGCGATCAGCGACGCGTCGGCGGACTTGTAGACGTTGACGTTGCGGAAGAATTCCGCGGGATATTGATCATATTCGACGCCGCGGTTGTCGCCGACGGTTACCTGCTCGCGGCCGTTGAGCAAAGTCGTCGAGAAATCCGGGCCTAGGCCGCGGATCGACAGGCGCTGGTCGCGGCCTTCCAGGCGCTGGGCGGTGACGCCCGGCAGGCGGGCGAGCGAATCGGCGATCGAAACGTCGGGAAGCTTGCCGATATCCTCCGAAGAGACGGAGTCGACGATCAAGGCCGAGTTGCGTTTGATCTGGGCCGACGATGCAAGCGAGGCACGAATGCCCGTGACAAGGATCTCCTCGTCGCCCCCGGCAGGAGCAGCAGCAGACTCGGATTCCGCAGGCGTGCCCTGGTCCGTCGCCTGCGGCTCCGTGCTGGTCGGCGCCTCCGCACCCCCGTCGGCTTCGGTCGTGCCCGGCGCGACTTGGGCGAATGCCGGCGCACCGCCACCGAGAACCAGCGCGAACAAGGCAACGCTGCCGAGCAACGCGCGGCGGCCTGTGGTCGAAAGGTGGGTCATTCGGGTCCTCCCAGTTCTTCGGCCGCCGAATGCCCCCATTCGAGTCGGCCCTGTGCATCCGAGCAGGCGCGCACCTTCAAGAGGCGCACCTGCCGCTCTCCTGCGCCATCCAGCCACAGCCGCATGGCACATGCCGCGATTCCCTCGCGGTCTGCTTCGTCTTCGCAAATTTATGCAAACAAGCGCGCAGAGTTGCAAGCACGAATTTCATCATCCTGCCGCCTTCGGCACCGGATTTACATTGTTAACGCTCACATTGGCTTCGTTGAATGCGCCTGAAGCCACGTCCAACTGGTGGGTTGACCGGCGCTTCGAACCAATGCAAATTATTGCAAGTTTCGGACGAGAAGCGCTGACATGAATGCATGCGGCGTCCAGTGGGAGGTGAGATGCCGGTCATGAACGGAAAAGGCAGCATGATCGTCGGCGCGACTCGAGCGCTCGCCGGGGCCGCCTTGCTCGCGAGCACTGCCGCTGCCGCTGCCCCTGCCCCTGCCCCTGCCTATCGCGATCGCACCCCGGAACAGGATCTCATCTATTTCGTCCTGCCGGACCGATTCGAGAACGGCGATACCGGCAACGATCACGGCGGCATTGCCGGCGGACGACTGGAACACGGCTTCGATCCCGCCGCGAAGGGCTTCTACCATGGCGGCGATCTCAAGGGTTTGACGGCACGGCTCGACTATATCGCGGGGCTGGGCGCGACCGCGATCTGGCTCGGCCCGATCTACAAGAACAAGCCGGTTCAGGGCGGCCCAGGCCAGGAATCGGCGGGCTATCATGGCTATTGGATCACCGACTTCACCCAGGTCGACCCGCATTTCGGCACAGCTGCCGAGCTCAAGACCTTCGTCGCTGCCGCGCATGCCCGCGGGATCAAGGTGTATCTGGATATCATCACCAACCACACGGCGGACGTGATCAAATATCGCGAATGCCCGAAGAACGACTGCGCCTATCGCGGCCTCGGCGATTATCCGCACAGCCGCCGGGGCGGGATCACCGGGGCCCCCATCAATGACGGCTTCGCGGGGATCGACAAACCGCAGCAACGCTTCGACAATTTCGAACAGCTGACCCGGCCCGATTTCGCCTACACGCCCTATGTTCCCAAGAACGAGGTGCGGGTGAAAGTCCCGGCCTGGCTGAACGACCCGATCTACTATCACAACCGCGGCGACTCCACGTTCCGTGGCGAGAGCTCGCAACTCGGAGATTTTTCCGGGCTCGACGATCTGTTCACCGAGAACCCACGCGTGGTGAACGGCTTCATCGAGATCTTCGGCCGCTGGATCGACGATTTCGGCATCGACGGTTTCCGGATCGACACGGCCCGCCACGTCAATTCCGAGTTCTGGCAGGCTTTCGTTCCCGCGATGATCGAGCGGGCGAGAGCGCGCGGCATTCCCAATTTCCACATCTTCGGCGAGGTGTTCGATCCCGATCCCGGCATGCTTGCCCGCTTCACGAAGGTGGACCGCTACCCGGCCGTGCTCGATTTCGCCTTTCAGGCCACGGTGACCGACGTCATCGCCAAGGGCGGGCCGACCGAGCGGCTCGCCCGTCTGTTCCAGATGGATTCGCTGTACGAGGGCGGCGCCGCCGCGGCGATGCGGCTACCGACCTTCCTCGGCAATCACGACATGGGGCGTTTCGCGCATTTCGTCCGCGTGGCGAACCCGCAGGCTTCGGAAGACGAGGTCCTGAAGAGGGTCGTGCTTGGCCATGCCATGCTGCTGTTCGCGCGCGGCGTTCCGACCATTTATTATGGCGACGAGCAGGGCTTCGTCGGCGACGGCGGCGATCAGGATGCCCGTGAGGACATGTTTCCCAGCCGGGTGGCGAGCTACAACGACAACCGCCTGGTCGGCTCCGCGGCGACGACGGCAATGTCCAATTTCGATCCGAAGGCGCCGCTTTACGAGGCGATTGCCGCCATGGCGGCACTCCGCCGGGCGGAGCCGGCGCTGAGCCGCGGCGAGCAGATCGTCCGCCTCTCCAGCGATGGCCCCGGCCTGTTCGCTTTCTCACGCCGCGCCCCGTCGGGCGGCGGCGAGATCCTGGTCGTCCTCAACACCAGTTCGGCGTCGGTCGCCGGGAACGTCCCCGTCGACCCCGCCACCCGCGCATGGCAGCCGCTGCACGGCCGCTGCGCCTCCGCTGCAAGCGCGCCCGGAAGCTACCCGGTCGAGCTCGCACCTCTCGATTTCATCGTCTGCAAGGCTGCTTCCATTGACTGAGACCATCCTCGAACGCGGCGACGCGTCGATTGCCCCGCATTCCGCGCCGGACGCGTCCGAATGGTGGCGGGGCGCCGTGATCTACCAGATCTACCCGCGTAGCTTCGCCGACTCGAACGGTGATGGTGTCGGCGATCTGCCCGGGGTGACCGCACGCCTCGATCATGTCGCTTCGCTCGGTGCCGATGCCATCTGGTTGTCGCCCTTCTTCACCTCGCCGATGAAGGATTTCGGCTACGACATCGCCGATTACCGCGCGGTCGATCCAATTTTCGGGACGCTCGAAGATTTCGACCGGCTGCTCGCGCGGGCGCACGGGCTCGGGCTCAAGGTGGTGATCGATCAGGTCTATTCGCACACCTCCGACCAGCATGCATGGTTTCAGGAAAGCCGCCAGAGCCGCGACAATCCGAAAGCCGATTGGTACGTCTGGGCCGACGCGAAGCCCGACGGGTCTCCCCCGAACAACTGGCAATCGGTGTTCCACGGCCCGTGCTGGACGTGGGACGCACGGCGCGGCCAATATTATCTGCACAATTTTCTAAGCAGCCAGCCCAACCTCCATGTCCACAATCTTGAGGTTCAGGAGGCCTTGCTCGCAACCGCGAAATTCTGGCTGGATCGCGGGGTCGACGGCTTCCGTCTCGACGCGATCAACTTCTCGATGCACGATCCGGCGCTTCGCGACAATCCGCCGGTCGCCGACGGGCTTGGCCGCAAGACGCGCCCGTTCGACTATCAGCACCATTTCTACAATCAGTCGCACCCCGACGTTCCCAAATTCCTGGAGAAGTTGCGGCGGCTGATCGACTCCTACGGCGGCCGGTTCACCGTCGCCGAAGTCGGCGGCGAACAGGCCGATCGCGAGATGAAGGAGTTCACCCGCGGGCCCAACCGGCTGAACAGCGCCTACGGCTTCAACTTCCTCTACGCACAGGATCTGACCGCCGCGCTCATCCACGATTCCATGGCGTTGTGGCCGGGCGCCCAGGGCGAAGGCTGGCCAAGCTGGGCCTTTTCCAACCACGATGCGCCGCGCGTAGTCTCCCGCTGGCTCGGCGCGCGCGACCCCGGCGCATTCGCCCGCCAGGCGATGCTGCTGCTGATGTGCCTGCGCGGCAACGTCTTCCTTTATCAGGGGGAGGAATTGGGACTTCCGCAGGCGGAGGTTCCGTTCGAGCAGCTCCAGGATCCCGAAGCCATCGCCAACTGGCCCGAGACACAGGGCCGCGACGGCGCCCGCACGCCGATGCCATGGTCGGCCGAAGCGCCCCATGCAGGCTTCTCGACCGCCGAGCCCTGGCTGCCCGTCGATTCACGCCATCTGCCGCTGGCCGTCGATCGGCAGGAGCGCGATCCAACGTCTATGTTAGCGCTGACCCGCAGGCTCATCGCCCTGCGCAAGCACCAGCCGGCACTGCGCACGGGGACGATCCGGCCGGTCGACGCCCCTGCCCCCTTGCTCGCGTTCGAGCGTGGTGAAGGCAGCGCCCTTTTGCTCTGCGTGTTCAATCTCGGAGAGCAGGCGTCGGATTGGCCGCTTCCGGCCGGCTGGCAGGTGATCGAGGAGGTCGGCCACCCTCTCGCGCCTTTGTCCGGTCTGATCGCCTGTCGCGCGTGACGTCCGGGCGGCCAGAGCCGGCCCCCGGGTCAGCCGCCGCAGCTTTCGCGGACGATCAGTTCGGTTGCCAGCCGTTCCGATCGCATGTCGCCGGTCGCCTTCGTATCGAGCAATTTCGAAACGAGCAGGCGTCCGGCGCGCGCCGTGTCCTGGTTGATCGTGGTCAGCGCCGGCCGGCTATAGCGGGCGAATGGCACGTCGTCATAGCCGATCACCGACACCTGGCTGGGGACGTCGATGCCGGCGTGGAGCAGCGCCCGGATGGCGCCGAGCGCGATCAGATCGCTGGCGGCGACGATGCCGTCGAACGCGATGCCGCGGGCCAGCAGGGCGTCGACCGATGCTTCCGAGGATTCGACCGTGAAATGCGCCGGCACCAGCAGAGCAGGATCGTGGCTGATGCCAGACTGCTCCAGACCCTCGAGATAGCCGCGAACGCGCTGCTGAACCTCGGGAGCCTCGGTGTCGCCGAGAAAGACGATGTTCTTGCGGCCGAGCCGGGCAAGATGCAGCGTCGCCCGGCGGCCGCCGTTCAGATTGTCGGAGCCGACCGAGCAATAGGCTTGATCGGGCAGCTGCGCGCCCCAGACCACGAACCGGGTGTCGCTGCTCTGCGCCAGCAGATTGAGCGCCGGATGCAGCGAACTCTGGCCGAGGAAGATCACGCCATCGGCCCGGCTGGTTGTCATCGCCGCCGAAAGATCGTCGAAGCTGGTGGGTGCGAAATGGCTGACGATCAGGTCGCAGCCGCGGTCGCGCGCCGAATCGCTGATCCCGGCGAACAATTCGAGGAAGAAGGGATCGTCGAGCTGCCCTTCGCGGCCCTGCGGCCGCGGAACCACCAGCGCGATCGTGCCGGAGGCGCCGATCGGGCCTGCCGGCATGTAGCGCCTAAATGGGTAATCATGCTCGCGTGCGAGCTTCCAGATCAGCTGCTTGGTGCGATCGTTGACGGCCGGATGATCGTTGAGCGCCCGCGACGCCGTCGAAATCGAAACGCCCGCCAGCGCCGCGATGTCCTCCAAACGAGTGGAACCGCGGCTCACGCTGCAAACTTTGCTGCAAAACTTGCCATGTGCCGAATAGGACAGCGAACGGTGTTTTTAGCAAGCGCTTTTCAAAAGAGGATGAAGGGATGAGGATGCTGATCGCCCTGCTTGCGGCGCTGATCGCAATGCCGGCTCTTGCCGCGCCAGAAACGGTGTCGTCGCCGACGGGCGTGTTGTCTGTCTCGGTCGACGTCAATGCCGAGGGCCGGCCGGAATACAGCGTCTCCCGGCTTGGCCGTCTCGTCATTGCGCCGTCGCGGCTCGGCTTCCTGCTCACCGACGCGCCCAAGTTGGAGCGCAATTTCACTATCCAGGCTGCAAGCCGGCGCAGCACGGACGAACAATGGGAGCAGCCCTGGGGCGAGCGCCGCTTCGTCCGGAACCGTTACAACGAGTTGCGCGTGCAGCTGGCCGAGCGCGTCGCCCCGGGTCGCCGGCTCGACGTCGTCTTCCGGGTCTATGACGACGGCATCGGCTTCCGGTACGAATTTCCCGATCAATCCTCCCTCGCGCAGGTGAACGTCGCCGAGGAGCTCACCGAGTTCGCCGTCTCCGGTCCTGCGACGGCATGGTGGATTCCCGCCTTTCAGTGGAACCGTGAAGAGTATCTCTACAACAAGACTTCGATCGGCGAAGTCGGCGTCGCCCAGACGCCGATGACGGTCCGCACCGCCGACGGGCTGCACATTGCGTTCCACGAGGCGGCCCTCGTCGACTATTCCGGCATGAACCTGCAGAACGAAGGCGGCGGCCGCTTTCGCGCCGTTCTGACACCGTCGTCACAAGGCGCCAAGGTTCGTCGATCGGCGCCTTTCGCGACGCCATGGCGCACGATGCAGATCGCCGACAGCGCCGCTGGATTGGTGATGAACGACCTCATCCTCAATCTGAACGAGCCGAACAAGCTTGGCGACGTGAGCTGGGTCAAGCCGTTCAAATATATCGGGGTCTGGTGGGAGATGCATCTCGACAAATCGACATGGGGTCCGGGGCCCAGGCACGGCGCGAACACGGCCAACGTGAAACGCTATATCGATTTCGCCGCCCGGCATGGCTTTCGCGGCGTGCTCGTCGAAGGCTGGAACCAGGGCTGGAACGACGCTTGGTTTGCCAGCGGGAAGGATTTCAGCTTCACCCGGGCCTATCCCGATTTCGACATCGAGGAACTCGCCCGCTACGCTCGAGTGAAGGGCGTGCGGCTGATCGGCCATCATGAAACCGCCGGCAACATCGCCGTCTACGAGCCGCAGCTGGAGGCGGCGCTCGACCTCTATCAAAGGCTCGGCATCGATGCGGTGAAGACCGGCTATGTCGCCGACATGGGCGGCATCCAGGCTCGTGGCGACGACGGCCGGGTTCACCATGAGTGGCATGAGGGACAGGTCATGGCGCGCCACCACCTCAAGGTCGTCACCGAAGCCGCCGAGCGCCACATCGCGGTCAACGCCCACGAGCCGATCAAGGATACCGGCCTGCGCCGCACCTATCCGAACTGGGTGGCTCGTGAGGGAGCCCGCGGCATGGAGTTCAACGCCTGGGGCCAGCCGCCCAATCCTCCCGAGCATGAGGCGAACCTCGTCTTCACCCGCATGCTCGCCGGGCCGATGGACTTCACGCCGGGTGTGATCAGCCTCGAAGGCAAGGATCAGAAGATCCAGTCGACGGTCGCGAAGCAGCTGGCGCTCTACGTCGTCCTATACTCGCCGATCCAGATGGCGGCCGATCTCCCGGAAAACTACGATGCCAATCCCGGGCCGTTCCAGTTCATCAAGGACGTCCCCACCGACTGGTCGGAAACACGAGTGCTGAACGGCGAGGTCGGCGATTTCGTCACCATTGCGCGCAAGGACCGCGCCGGCGAGAATTGGTATCTCGGCGCGATCACCGACGAGAATGGCCGCGCGTTCGATCTGCCGCTCTCCTTTCTGACCCCGAGCCGCAGCTATCGCGCGCAGATCTATCGCGACGGCCCTACCGCCGATTATCGCACCAACGGCAAGGACATCGTCGTCGAAGAACGCATAGTGACTTCGGCGGACGTCCTGCACCTACAACTCGCGCCAGGCGGCGGCCAGGCGATCCGTTTCGTCGCCTCCAGCAAACGGTAACCGGTGGCAGGGGCGGCCATTTCCCGCGCTGCGGGAGAAATTGTATCCAATCCGGCTCGACGGGGCTGGACAGGCGTGCGGGAGAAAGTAAGCCCCGTTTTCCACGGGCGGGGATGTTCGTTCCCTGCGCGCCCCGTCTTCGAAGAGGATACGAGCCACGGTGCCCAAGAGTCCCGCGAATAACCTGCTGCTGTTCGGTGCGACCGGCGACCTTGCCCAGCGCATGCTGCTCCCGTCTCTGTTCGGGCTCGATGGCGACGGTCTGCTGCCCAAGGAACTGCGGATCATCGGCACCGCCCGGAGCGATCTCGACAAGGCGGCCTTCCGTTCGGCTGCAGCGCAGTCGCTCGAGCGCTATATCGACGCCGAACGCCGCACCCCCGAACTCGTCGAGCAGTTCCTGTCGCGGCTCGATTACGTTCAGGTGGACGTGTCCAAGCCTGCACAATTCTCCCGCCTTGCGGACGCGCTCGGCGCGGTGGACGGCGGCCTGGCGATCTTCCTGTCGACGGCACCGTCGCTGTTCCGGCCGACCATCGAGGGTCTGGCATTGGCCGGGCTCACCGGTGAGACGGTCCGGATGGCACTGGAAAAGCCGCTCGGCACCGATCTCGCCTCCAGCCGCGAAATCAACGACGCGGTCGCCGCCGCCTTTCCGGAAGACCGCACCTTCCGCATCGACCATTATCTCGGCAAGGAGACGGTGCAGAATCTGCTGGCCCTCCGTTTCGGCAATTCCCTGTTCGAGCCGCTGTGGAACTCGGCCGGGATCGAGCATGTCCAGATCACCGTTTCCGAGACCGTCGGCCTGGAGGGGCGTGCCGGCTATTACGAGACGTCGGGTGCGTTGCGCGACATGGTGCAGAACCACATGCTGCAATTGCTCGCGCTCGTCGCGATGGAGCCGCCGCACGCCTTCCAGGCCGGAGCCGTGCGCGACGAAAAGGTGAAGGTGCTGCGCTCGCTGCGCCCGATCACGCGCGAAACGGTGCTCGCCGAAACGGTGACCGGTCAGTACAGGGAAGGCGCCGTCGGCGGCGCCCCGGTACCGGGCTATAGCGACGAGCTCGGCAGCCCTTCGGGCACCGAAACGTTCGTCGCGGTCAAGGCGCATGTCGACAATTGGCGCTGGAAGGGGGTGCCCTTCTATCTGCGCACCGGCAAGCGCCTGCCCACGCGCCGCTCCGAAATCTTCATCCAGTTCAAGGGCGTGCCGCATTCGATCTTCGGTGCGCGGGGCGCGACGTTGCGGCCGAACAAGCTGCTGATCAGCCTGCAGCCGGAAGAGAATATCCGGTTGCTGTTGATGACCAAGCAGCCGGGGCTCGACCGGGAAGGTATCCGCCTGCGCGAGGTGCCGCTCGATCTCGGCATGGCAAACGCGTTCGCCGACACCCGCCGGCGTATCGCCTACGAACGGCTGATCCTGGATCTGCTCGAGGGCGATCCCACCCTGTTCGTCCGCCGCGACGAAGTGGAAGCGCAATGGGAGTGGATCGACGGCATCCGCGACGGCTGGGCCGCCAATGCCATGACACCGAAATCCTATGGCGCCGGAACCTGGGGTCCGTCCGCCGCCATCGCGCTGACCGAGCGCGACGGAGTGTCGTGGTATGAATAGCTTTTGTGCGGCGCCCTCGGGCTTCCTATTTCGGGCGCAAACCGCCATTGGACACGAGCATGACTGTTAACGCTACCATCTCCGCGGTCACGGATCGCATCATCGAGCGCTCACGCGAGTCTCGGCGCCGCTACCTCGATCTGATCGCGCAGGAGCAGGATCGGGGCGTGACCCGGCCGCAGCTCGCCTGCGGAAATTTCGCGCACGGCTTTGCCGCTGCGGATGCCGAGGACAAGGCGACGATCCGCGCGGGACGGGCCGCCAACATCGGCATCGTCACCGCCTATAACGACATGCTCTCGGCGCACGCGCCCTATGGCCGTTACCCCGACCAGATGAAGCTGTTCGCGCGCGAGATCGGCGCAACTGCCCAGGTCGCCGGCGGCGTGCCGGCGATGTGCGACGGCGTCACCCAGGGCCTCGCGGGCATGGAATTGTCCCTGTTCAGCCGCGACACGATCGCGCTGTCGACGGCGGTTGCGCTCAGCCACGGCATGTTCGAGGCCGCGGCCCTGCTCGGGATCTGCGACAAGATCGTCCCAGGCCTGTTGATCGGCGCGTTGCGCTTCGGCCACCTGCCGACGATCCTGATCCCCGGTGGACCGATGCCGACAGGCCTTCCCAACAAGGAAAAGCAGCGCATTCGGCAGCTTTATGCCGAGGGCAAGGTCGGCAAGGACGAACTGCTGCAATCCGAGTCCGCCAGCTATCACAGCGCCGGCACCTGCACCTTCTACGGCACCGCCAATTCCAATCAGATGATGATGGAGGTCATGGGCCTCCACATGCCGGGTGCGGCCTTCGTCAACCCGGGCACCAAGTTGCGCCAGGAACTGACGCGAGCGGCCGTTCACCGGCTCACGGAAATCGGCTGGAACGGCAACGATTATCGTCCGCTCGGCCGCTGCGTCGACGAAAAGGCGATCGTCAATGCCGCGGTCGGCCTGCTCGCCACCGGCGGATCGACCAATCACGCCATCCACCTGCCGGCGATTGCCCGTGCCGCCGGAATCGTCATCGATTGGGAGGATCTCGACCGGCTGTCTTCGGCCGTGCCGCTGATCGCACGTGTCTATCCCAATGGTTCGGGCGACGTGAACCACTTCCAGCAGGCCGGCGGCATCGGCTTCACCATCCGCACCCTGCTCGACAACGGCCTGCTCCACGGCGACATTCTGACGGTGGCCGGAGAGGGCGACATGCCGCTTGCCGACCACGCCAAGGAGCCGGATCTGGAGGAAGATCGCCTGGTCTGGCGGGCGCCGCCTGAGGCCTCGCGCGACGAGACCATGCTGCGTCCGGCGACCAACCCGTTCCAGCCCGACGGCGGAATGCGGCTCGTCCGCGGCAATCTCGGCCGCGCGACCTTCAAAACCAGCGCCGTCGATGCGTCGCGCTGGACGATCGAGGCCCCTGCCCGCGTCTTCTCCGACCAGGACGCGGTGCTCGCCGCGTTCAAGGCCGGCGAGCTCGAGCGCGACGTCGTCGTCGTGGTCCGCTTCCAAGGGCCGAAGGCGAACGGCATGCCCGAGCTTCACAAGCTGACTCCCGCACTGGGCGTCCTCCAGGACCGCGGCTTCCGCGTCGCCCTGGTCACGGATGGCCGCATGTCGGGCGCGTCCGGCAAGGTCCCAGCCGCAATCCACGTCTCACCCGAGGCGCTCGGCGGCGGCCCTCTCGCCCGCATTCGCGACGGCGACATCGTCCGCCTTTCGGCGGACACGGGAACGCTCGACGCGCTGGTCGATCCAGCCGAATGGGATGCCCGTGCGGAGGCAGCGGCCCCGCCCCCCGCCGTCGGCACCGGCCGCGAACTCTTCGCCATGTTCCGCAACGGCGCCGACGAAGCCGAACGCGGCGCTTCCGCCATGTTGTACGCGATGGAGACTGTCGCTTGACCGAGATCGTGGCCGTCGACATCGGCGGCACCCATGCCCGTTTTGCGATCGCCCGTGTGCAGGGCGGCCGTGTGACGCACCTCGACGAAGAGGTGACGCTCAAGACGGCGGAGCACGCAAGCTTTCAGACCGCCTGGGAAGAATTCGGACGCCGCCTTTCCCGCGCGCTGCCGCCGGCGGCGGCGATCGCCATCGCCGGCCCGATCCAGGGCGAGGTGCTGAAGCTCACCAACAATCCCTGGGTGATCCGGCCTTCGCTGATCCCGTCGAAGCTCGGGGCGGAGCGCTACAGCCTCGTCAACGATTTCGGCGCGATCGCCCACGCGGTCGCGCAGCTCGACGACGATCGTTTCACCCACCTCTGCGGTCCCGACGTACCGCTGCCCTCGAGCGGCGTGATCAGCATCGTCGGCCCGGGCACCGGCCTGGGTGTCGCACAGCTGCTCCGCCGCAACGGCCATTACCACGTGATCGAGACCGAAGGCGGGCATATCGATTACGCACCGCTCGACACGCTGGAGGACCAGATCCTCGCCCATCTGCGCAAGCATTTCCGCCGCGTCTCGGTCGAGCGGATCGTGTCGGGCCAGGGCGTACCCAACATCTACGAAGCGCTTGCAACGATCGAGAATCGCCCGATTCAGATCCGCGACGACAAGGAATTGTGGACCGCTGCCATGGAGGGCAAGGACAGCTTGGCAGGCGCCGCCTTCGACCGGTTCTGCCTCAGTCTCGGTGCCGTCGCGGGGGACATCGCGCTCGCTCAGGGTGCGGCCGGAGTCGTCATTGCCGGCGGGCTCGGCCAGCGGCTGCTCAAGCACCTGCCCCGCTCCGGCTTCCGCGACCGCTTCATCGCCAAGGGGCGCTTCGAGCGGCGGATGGACGAGATGCCGGTGAAGCTGATCACCCATCCGCAACCGGGCCTGTTCGGCGCCGCCGCAGCCTTTGCCGCCGAACATGGCGAGTGAGGATTTTACAAGCGGCCGACTCGCTCCCTAAGAAGGCGGCATGAGCCTTCCTCCGATCTTTTCGAAGCTGCGCCTGCCCGTCATCGGCGCGCCCCTGTTCATCGTGTCCACGCCGGATCTGGTGATCGCCCAGTGCAAGGCCGGGATCGTCGGCTCCTTTCCGGCGCTGAACGCGCGCCCTCAAGCGACGCTGGACGAGTGGCTGCACCGGATCACCGAGGAGCTGGCGGCCTGGGACCGAGACAATCCCGATCGTCCGTCCGCGCCGTTCGCAGTCAATCAGATCGTCCATCGCTCCAACGATCGGCTGGAGCAGGACATGGCGACCTGCGCCAAATGGCGGGTGCCGATCGTGATAACCTCCCTCGGCGCAATTCCGGAGCTCAACCAGGCCGTGCACGGCTGGGGCGGAATCACCCTGCACGATGTGATCAACGATCGCTTCGCCCGCAAGGCGGTGGAGAAAGGCGCCGACGGGATCATCGCGGTCGCCGCCGGGGCCGGCGGGCATGCCGGCACCCTCTCGCCCTTCGCCCTCGTTCAGGAAATCCGCGCCTGGTTCGAGGGTCCGGTCGCGCTGTCGGGCGCGATCGCCAATGGCCGGTCGATCCTCGCGGCGCAGGCGATGGGCGCGGATCTCGCCTATATCGGCTCCCCCTTCATTGCCACCGAGGAGGCTAATGCCGGCGCCGACTACAAGGACGGAATCGTCGAGGGACGCGCCAACGACATCGTCTACTCGAACTTCTTTACCGGCGTGCACGGCAATTATCTGAAGCGCTCGATCGAGGCGTCGGGTCTCGACCCCGCCAATCTGCCGGAGGGGGATCTCAAGACGATGAATTTCGGCGGCGAGAGCGCCAAGAAGGCCTGGCGCGATATCTGGGGATCCGGCCAGGGCATCGGCGCGATCGACAGGGTTCAGCCCGCCGGCGCCTTCATTGGCGAACTGATCGGCGAATATGATGCCGCCAGGGCCGAGCTCCGCAGCAAGGCCGCGCTCTGATCGTCAGGGCGCGGAAATCGCCTCGAACGCGGAGCGCCAGCTATCCGGAATGGCGACGGGCCGCCGGTCGCCGCGCCCGACATAGACGTGGATGAAGAAGCCTTCCGCGGCCGCCTCGCTCTCGTCCTTGCCGAACACGCCCAGTCGGTAGCGCACGCTGGAGCGGCCGACCTGCTCCACGGCCAGCCCGATCTCGACCGGTTCGGGGTAGGACAGAGAACGGGCATAACGGCAGCCGGTCTCGACGACGAGGCCGATCGGATCCCCGCTTGCGACGTCGAGCAGACCGCGTTCGATCAGCCAACTGTTCACCGCCGTGTCGAACCACTGATAATAGACCGTGTTGTTGACGTGGCCGTAGCCGTCATTGTCGGCCCAGCGGGTACCGATCTCGCGCCACACGCGATAGGCGTCCCTGCCTTTCAGCGCGGCGCGACTCACAGAGCCGCCTCGTACAGGCGCCGGGCGTCGGCTTCGCTGATCGGACATGGGTTGTTCACCAGCAGCCGTTCCTGCTTCATCGCTTCGCGGGCGAGAAGATCGAGGTCGGCCGCGGCGACGCCGACCTCGGACAGGCGCAGCGGTACTCCCGCCTTGAGGCAGATCGATGCCATGCGCTGGACGAAGGCTTGCGCCTGGGCCTGGGTGCCGAACTCCGCCAATTGCGGGTCGAGGATCCTGCCGAGCTCGGCATAAAGCGGCATCGCGGCATGAAGATTGTGCCCGAGCACATGGCCCAGCATCAGCGCATTGGAAACGCCGTGGGGCACGTGAAAATGCCCGCCGAGCGGATAGGCGAGCGCATGGACGCCGCCGACCGGAGCATTGGCGAAGGCGACACCGGCAAGGTGCGCGCCGAGCAGCATCGCACCGCGGGCCTCGAGATCGCCGGGATGGTCGCAGGCACGGTCGATGTTGGCGACGAGCAGACGCAGTGCCTCTCCTGCCATCAGGTCCGACATCGGGTTCTTGAGCCGATTCGAGGTATAGGCCTCGATCGCATGCACCATTGCGTCGATGCCGGTTGCGGCCGTGACCTGGCGCGGCAGGCCGGTGGTGAGTTCGGCATCGAGGATCGCCCAGTCGGCGACCAGCGCAGCGCTCGAAATGCCCTTCTTCTCGGCGCCGCCCACAGTGATGATGCTGACCGGAGTGGCCTCGGATCCGGTGCCCGCAGTCGTCGGCACCAGGGCGAGCGGCAGCCGCTTGCCGTTCGCCTTGCCGACGCCCCAGAGCGAGTCGAGCGGGTCGCCGCTGCCGATCAGATAGGCTGCGAGCTTGGCAACGTCCATCGGGCTGCCGCCGCCGAAACCGACGACCGAAGTACAGTCTGCACCGAACGCCACAGCCGCCATCAGAGTGTCGAGCGAAGGATCCGCCTCGACCGAATCGAAGATCCGCGGCGTGATACCGGCGCCGGCGAGCGCATCCAGTGCCGCGTCTGGCAAACCCAGGCCACGTAGCTGGGCATCGGTGACGAACAGGCACGGCCCGGGCGGCAGCAATCCGGGCAATCCGGTCGCGGCTCCCGCCCCGGAGACCAGGCGCGGACCGTAGAAGAATTGGAAAGCGTCCATTCCCCCTCCTTAGCGGAGGCGGGGTTCGGGTGAAATGGCGACGCGTCGCCACATCATGGCGGCGTCGGACGCCGCTTCTAGAACGAACGCTCCAGCCTGCTCAGCAGGCTGCGCGCCGGGCTCGCCTGAGGATCGCCGCCCGGCTCGATCTCGTCGAGGCGCTGAACGCGTGCGTACAGGTCCCGGCTGGCGTCGATCAGCGCGCGGGCACTGTCGGGCAGCTTGGCGAGAACCGCTTCGTCGCTTTCGGGGGCTTCGCCGAGGCGGCGCGCGGGACGCCGGGCCTGAAGTGCGCTCAGTTCACCGGCCTCGACCGCGCGCTGGGTGAGCAGCCACGCGATGATGTGCATCAGCCGCGTCGTAACCTTAAGCGACTCGCAGGAAAAGCCGACCCGCAGGATCGGATCCAGCGCATCCCGCTCGTTGCGGCCGACGCGATCGAAATAAGAGCGTGCCTCGTCGGCGAGCACCATCGCTTCGGTATAAAGCGATCCAATCAGCTTCGGCGTGAGCTGTATCCGTCCGTCGTCCTGCACCATCGTCCTCACGCTGCCACAGCCTGCGCGCCACGGGAACGCATAAAGAAGGTAAATGCTGCGCCGCCGCGCGTTTTCGGCGGCGAGTGATCAGGCGATGATGTCCGGAATGAGCATGTCCTCCAGCACCGAAATCTCGTCCTTGAGGCGCAGCTTGCGCTTTTTGAGGCGGGCAAGCTGCAGCTGATCCGGTGCCGTCATCGCCCGCAACGCCTCGATCGCTGCGTCGAGATCCCTGTGCTCCGTCCTCAGGCGCACCAATTGCGATGCGACGCCGATCTCCCCGCCTTCCACCATCGTCTCCGAAACGCCTCCTCACGCAATCCTAACGCAACGCGGCTCTTGATAATCGATCAACGGACTGTCGTATATATGACCACGGCGGTCCCATCGCAGGAGACAAGACCGTCGGTCGAGTGTTTTATCGGTCGTCCACTCAGCAACGGAGATGAGGATGCAACAGGCGCATATCTCGGCACTGGAAACGAAACATGCTGATATCGAGGCCCGGATCACGGCAGAGTCGCAACGACCCCGTCCCGATGAGGCGGCTCTCGCGCGCCTGAAAAAGGAGAAGCTGCGCGTCAAGGAGGCGATCGCCGGCCTTCACTGAATAACGTCGCGGAGCCGGCTCGACCGGCTCCGCCTGATCTGTCCTTGAAACACGGACGACGGCCACGATCGGCCGGACCCGGCGATCCGCCAGGCGCACCTGGTTCCGTGCGAGATAATGGGTTTATGAGCCGCGGATCTGACGGGCGCTTCGGCCCTGCCCCACAGCGTCGGCGCGGCGCAACCTAGAGCTGGAAACGAGGTCGGCCCGCCAAAAAGAAAGGCCGGAGCATTGCCCCGGCCCGATCAGGTCAGTCTTCGCGCGAGATTCGTTCCTGACGCTCATGGCGTTCTTGCGCCTCGACCGTCATCGTCGCGATCGGCCTCGCCTCGAGACGAGCGATCGCGATCGGCTCGCCGGTGACTTCGCAATAGCCATATTCGCCGGTTTCGATCCGCCGCAATGCCGAGTCGATCTTGGAGATCAGCTTGCGTTGCCTGTCGCGGGTCCGAAGCTCGATGCCCCAGTCGGTCTCGCTGGAAGCGCGATCGGTGAGATCGGCCTCCCGCATCGGGCCGCTCTTGAGCTGTTCCATGGTGCCTTCGGATTCGCGGAGGATCTCGTCCTTCCACGTCAGCAGCTTCTGCCTGAAATAGGCGAGCTGTTCATTGTTCATGAAGTCTTCGTTCGCGGTCGGCCTGTAGCCTTCCATCCCCGCGATACCGATATAGCCTTGGTCGTAAACCCCACTTAACGCCGTCGCCATAACCCCTCCGATCCACGCCTTCGCCACTCGCGAATACGCAATTCCGTGGGTTCCGCTCCCGAGTCGTCCGGGAGTTCCGGAACCTGTCCCCAGCGCGCCTATACTCGGCCGAGACGTGGAGTACAAGTCACTCTAAAAGGGTCAAAAAAGCGGGCGCACAGAAGCATTTGGCGTGACATATTTGCCGCAGCGGAGACGCGGGCCTGGCCGCACCCGCACGACCGAATCAGCCCGAATCACCGGCCTCTTGGCGCACGGGTTAACCCTGATTGGGTCATCACGCGTGGCGCGTTCCGTTCACTGCGGTCGACACTCTGTCCCCTATTGGTACGGAAGTCCTGCCGCAGAGCATTCGGAGGCCGTTCTGGGGCATCTTCATGGTTAACGCGCTTGCGCGGAAAGGATTCCTTTGCATCTGTCGTGAATAGCGAGAAGCGAAACCGGATGTTCGACAGTGACGATCCGGGGCGGCTTCGAAGCCTTGAACAGGGTACGTCATATGTCGGTTCGAATGGCCTTGGCTAAATTGTGCGCCTGCACCTGCGGTGGCGCGATCATCGGCGGCGGTGCCGTGCATGTTGCGGAAAACCCGCCCTCGCGGCCGGTGTTCGTCAAGAAGGCGAAAGCGAGCGTGCGGACTCCGAAGGTCAGCAAGGTTCGCCCGGCCGCCCGAGTTCGCGCCAAACGGGTGCGCAAGGTCGCTCGCACCGCCTGCGTCGTCAGGCAGCCGGCGCAGACCGTAACCACGCGCACGATGACATATCCCGGCATGGCGCCGATGCCGATCCCGCCGCTCCCGCCGAGCGAAGGCTTCGTCACCGGCGGCGGCAGCGCGCCGATCATCGTCGGCGGCAGCAGCGGCGGCTTCGGGGGCGGTTTCGGCGGCGGCTTCTTCAGCGGCGGCTTCTTCGGCGGCTCCAGCGGCAACGCCATCTTCACCGCCTCGACCAGCACCTCGACGTCGTCCGGCCAGATCTCGACATCGACGGGCAACGTCTCGACGTCGACCGGCAACGTTTCCACGTCGAGCGGCGTCTCGACGTCGACCTCCAGCGGCGTGTCGACGTCCAGCGGCAACGTCTCGACCTCGAGCGGCGTGTCGAGCACCTCCTCGACATCATCGGGCACGGTGTCGACGACCTCGTCGAGCGGCAACGTGTCGACGACCTCGTCGTCGAGCAGCTTCGGCGGAATCAGCACCACCAGCACGACGTCGGGATCGACCTCGACCAGCTCGTCGACGTCGAGCTCGACCTCGTCCTCCACGTCGTCATCAACATCCAGCTCGACCTCGACGTCCAGCGGCAGCACATCGACGTCGACCGGTGGCACCGACGTGCCGGCGCCGCCGATGGTCCTGTTGTTCGGAGCGGCGGCCGCGGCTCTGGTCGCCCGCCGCCGCTTCGGCCGGGACACGAAGACGGAAACAGAGACGGTCTAACGGGGGGCCGCGCCGGAGGCTTCCGGACGGCGAAAAGGCCGCGTCTCGCGACGCGGCCTTTTCATACGTCCGGTCTGCACCCGATCAGGCGGATTGCAGCGCCTTTTCGATGTCCGGAACCGTGTGTCCGGTAAGGTCCTTGGCCACCTCGCCGGCAAGCCGCTTCTCGACCTCCTTGTGATAGTGCTTGCGAAGTTCGCCGAGCGTGCGTGGAGGGGCGACGATGATCAGCGACTCGAAATCGTTGTTCAAGGCGCGCTTGCGCAGCAGCTCTGCCGTTTCCTGGGCGAAGCGGTCCTCGGCCAGCTGGTGGAAATCCACCTCCTCATAGGCGCTGCGCCCGGCGCCGCCCGACGCATCGAAGGTCCGCCCCGGACCATCGGTCTTCTGATCCCGGTCCGCGGCATCCTCCTGCTCGCGTTTCCGCTCGATCTCGAGCTTGGGATATTCGGAATCGCCCTCGTTTCGGAAGAACAGCATCTTCTTGCCGTCGGCGACGACCACGAAACTGTTGTGCGGAACCTGCATCGCATTCTCCTTCTTGCTCTTGGTCCGGTGAACGCGGGGACTGCAGGGATGGTTTCGGCAGATCGCCTGCCTTGCGTCTCTGACCGCCGCGCCGCATAGCCGCGGGCATGCGCATTCTCCTCACCAACGACGACGGCGTGAATGCAGGCGGATTGAAGGTTCTCGAGACGATCGCACGGCGTCTCTCCGACGACGTCTGGATCGTCGCGCCGACCGAGGAGCAATCCGGCGCCGGCCACTCCCTAACCCTTACCCGTCCCATTCGCCTGCGCAAGCTCGGCGAGCGTCGCTTCTGCGTCGCCGGAACGCCGACCGACAGCGTGATGATGGCTATCGCGCATGTGATGAAGGACAATCCGCCCGATCTTGTGCTTTCCGGTGTCAACCGCGGTGCCAATCTGGGCGAGGATTGCACCTATTCCGGCACCGTTTCGGCGGCGATGGAAGGCGCGCTTGCCGGCATTCCGGCGATCGCGCTGTCGCAATGCTATGCGCGAGAGGGCATGGGCGACACCGTCCCGTTCGCGGCCGCCGAGGCGTGGGCAGAGCGAGCCCTCGCCCCGCTGCTGGCCGAGCCTCTTGCGCCGCGCACGCTCGTCAACATCAACTTTCCTGCGCTCCCGCCCGGGGACGTGAAGGGCATCCGTCTCGTCCGACAGGGCCTTCGCGACTACGGCCGCCTGAACATCATCCAGCGCACCGATCCTCGCGGCTACGATTATTTCTGGTTCGGCCTCGGTCCGACGGTGGAGACTGCAGGCCATCGCACCGATCTCGAAGCGATTGCAGACGGTTACGTCTCGGTCACTCCGCTTCACCTCGATCTCACCCACGAGCCGTCGCTCGAGCGGCTGGCGCCCGCCTACCGATGACGGTGCGGCGGCCCGACGAGGTCACGCTTCGCCAGCGGAGTCGCCTGCCGGTCTGGGCGCAGCTCGGCTGGCGCGTGGCGCTGGTTCTCGGCCTGCTCGGCCTCACCCTTGCCGTACACTGGTTCGAGCGCCATGGCCTCAAGGACACGGCCGATGGCCATGTCAGCTTCGTCGACGTCATCTATTTCACGATGATCAGCATCACCACGACGGGCTACGGCGACATCGTTCCAGTCACCAACGAAGCACGGATGTTCGACGCTCTCGTCGTCACGCCGATCCGTCTGTTCTTCGTCCTCATCTTCATCGGCACGGCCTATACGTTCGTGCTTCGGCGCACCTGGGAAAGATGGCGCATGGAAAAGCTACGCAAGGATCTGTGCAACCACGTCATCGTCGCCGGCTTCGGCATAAGCGGCTCGGAAGCGGTGGACGAGCTCATCGCCCGCGGCACGCCGGCGACGGACATCGTCGTCATCGACTGCACCGCCGAGGCGCTCGAGCGGGCGGCCTCGCTCGGCTGCTTGACCGCCGAGGCCGACGCTACTCGCGACAAGGCGCTGCAGGCCGTGAACGTCGACCGCGCTCGGGCGGTGATCGTATCCGCCGGCCGCGACGACACCTCGATTCTGATCACCCTCACCGCGCGCCATCTCGCTCCGAACCTTCCGATCAGCGTCGTCGTGCGGAACGAGGACAATGAACTGCTCGCCCGGCAGGCGGGTGCGACGACGGTGATCAATCCGGTGAGTTTCGCCGGACTGCTGCTCGCCGGCTCGACCGATGGCGCCCACCTTGCGGACTATATCGCCGATCTCGCCTCGATGGGCGGCACGGTGCAATTGTCGGAACGGCTCATCGACGCCGAAGAAGCGGGCAAGCCGCTCTCGGCGCTCGGCCGCGGCCTTGGCCTTCGCCTCTATCGCGGCGGCAAGCCATACGGCTTCTGGGAGGCCGAGGCCGCAGCGCTCCAGCCGGGCGATCGGATCGTTGAGATCGTACCAACCGCCGGCACCGAGGCCCACGCAAAGCCGGCCTGACGAGGCGCGTCAGAAGGCCACGTCGACGGTGAAGGAGAGGCGCGGCGATCGCTCGCGCCCGGCGAAGCCGTCGGTGAGCGGCACGCCGAGTTCGAGGCTGCCGCGAAGGTCATGCTTGAGCCACAGGCGGACGCCGCCGCCGGCAGAGGCCAGGGACCCGCCGCCCTGACCAAGGCGGTAATTGTCGACCTTGCCGCCATCGGCATAAGCGTAGAGCTGCGCCCACTCGATCGGCGCGAACGGACGCTGCCAATCCCGCCGCAATTCGACCGAGCCGGCGACCCCGCGATCACCGCCGAATTCCCGATAGTCCCAGGCACGCCCGAACCGGCGCCCGCCAAGCCCCATCTCTTCGGACGAGAGCAACGGCCGGTCGGCGAATTGCCCCTCCGCCTGCGCGGCGATGCTGAAGCGCTTGCCCAGTCGCTGTTCGATATCGGTCCACAAGGCGAGCTTGGTGAAGCGTCCCCGCCCGTCGAAACGCGAGGCGAGCGGATCGGCGGCATTCGTTGCACCGAAAACATCCAGGCCTTGAACCAGAGCGACGCGGGCACGAACGCGGCCGTTGCCGAGGCGGTGGTACGCGTAGAGGCTGCCCGAAAGCAGCGCCAGGCGATCGTCGCGGATCAGCAGGTTGCGCAGGGTCTGCTCGGAATTGCGCAGCCGGCCGTTGATCGACAGCCAGGCACCGGCAGCACGGCTGCGGACCAGAGGATGGCGAAGCTCGGCCTCGATCTCGTTGCTGCGGCCGTCGAGATCGTAAGAGCGCAGGTAGCCGCCGGCCTGCGTCCAGGCAGCGTAGCCGCCCAGCGACAGCTCGGTGCCGCGCGTGCCCACGGGGACGGTATAGCGTCCCGCTACCAGCGCGAATTCGCGCGGCTGGAACGGGGTTGCCGCCACTTCGAGGTAGAGCCCGTCGTCGGCGGAGAGCAGCTTGCTTGCTTCGAGGCTGACCCGGGCCTGCACCGGGCCGGCGGTGGTGCTTCCCCAATTGTCCATCCCGGCACGGCCGATCGCGCGATCGCGAAAGGTCGGCACGACAAGAACGTTGCGGCCGTTGCGCCGCTCCAGTTTCGCCTTGCCGAGCCGCACGCCAGCAATGTCCTCGGCGAGGAGCAACTGACGCTCGATCGCGGCGGTGCGCACCGGCTTGCCGACGGCGAGCCGGGCCAGGCGTGGCTGTACCGCCGCGGCAGCCGCCCCGGTGACTTCGACGGCGTCGATCCGACCCTCGTCGATCCGAACCCGAAGCACGCCATTCTCGATCGCCTGTTCGGGGATCCACGCCGTCGCGAGGCCGTAGCCCGCCTCCCGCGCGACATTCGCGACGGCCCCGGCAAGAGCAGCCAGCGCCTCGGCGTCCAGAGTCTGGCCGACGTATCGCTCGACGACCGAGCCGAAGGCGGATTGAGGCAACGCTTCGGCACCGACGATCAGGATCGCGCCGGCAAGAACCGGGCGGTGCAGGGCGTTACCAAAGCGGGTCTCCCCGGTCGGTTGCAGCAGCGGCTGAGCCGGCGCGGCCGGCGGGAGGGCGGGCGGCCGCAACTGTTCCCGCACGACCGAGGGATCGGCACGATCGACCGGAGTCTGCTCCGCCCGGGCGGGGAAGGCGCAGAGCCAACAGCCGAGCACCGCCACGATCACGCCTTTTCTTACCACCTGCATCGGCTCTCCGCCCGTTCAAGGACGTCGCATCTACCTCCACTTCCTGAAAAAACCCTTTCGGCTCAGCTATTTTGCAGCGTTGATCGATCTGCCGGACCGATTGGCGAAAACATTCAAGCTCGAGCCGGTTCCTACAATGTTTCCATTTCCTTACAATAGTTTGCTTGCTATACCTAACGACAACACTGAAATTAGATTCCGCTGTGCACCGTCAGCCGGACCGTGGCACCCGCACCGCACGACGGCCCGGGAGCGGCGATGGCGTTGCCCGGCCTAGAAAAAGCCCGCTTTCACCCTTATCTGAGCGCGCATCCATGACACTCACACTTCCCTCCGCGCCGAAAGTCGGCATGGTCTCGCTCGGCTGCCCGAAGGCGCTGGTCGATTCCGAGCGTATCCTCACCAAGCTGCGCTCCGACGGGTACCAGCTCTCCTCCGATTATGAGGCGGCCGACGTCGTTCTGGTCAACACCTGCGGCTTTCTCGATTCCGCGAAGGAGGAAAGCCTCGCCGCGATCGGCGAAGCGATCGCCGAAAATGGCCGGGTGATCGTCACCGGCTGCATGGGCAATGAAGCGGAAGTGATCCGGAACAAGTTTCCGGAGGTGCTCGCGATCACCGGCCCGCACCAATATGAAAGCGTGGTCGGCGCCGTGCACGTCGCCGCGCCGATGCCGCCCTCGGCCTATCTGAACCTGGTCCCGGAGGGCGGGCTCAAGCTCACCCCGCGTCATTATTCCTATCTGAAGATCTCGGAAGGCTGCAACCATCGCTGCAGCTTCTGCATCATCCCCTCGATTCGCGGCGATCTGGTCAGCCGGCGGCCCGATGCGATCCTGCGCGAAGCCGAGAAGCTGGTGGCGGCGGGGACCCGCGAATTGCTGGTGATCAGCCAGGATACCTCAGCCTACGGAGTCGATCTCCGTCATGCCGCCTGGCCGTGGAAAGGCGGCGAGGTCCGCGCCCACATGACCGATCTCGCCCGCGCGCTCGGCACGTTGGGCGCTTGGGTGCGGCTCCATTACGTCTACCCCTACCCCCATGTCGATCAGGTCATTCCGCTGATGGCGGAGGGGCTGGTGACGCCGTATCTGGACATTCCGTTCCAGCATGCGGCACCATCGGTGCTGAAGGCGATGAAGCGCCCGGCCAACGAAGCCAAAGTGCTCGAGCGGATCCGCGGCTGGCGTGACATCTGTCCGGACATCGCGATCCGTTCCTCCTTCGTGGTCGGCTTTCCCGGCGAGACCGAGGCCGATTTCGAGTATCTGCTGCAGTGGCTCGAGGAAGCACAGCTCGACCGGGTCGGCGGCTTCCGCTTCGAGCCGGTGACCGGCGCAGCGGCCAATGCCCTGCCCGGCGTCGTTCCCGAAGAGGTCAAGGAAGAGCGCTACGCGCGGCTGATGGAGACCACCGCCCGGATCTCCGCCGCGAAGCTGCAGGCGAAGGTCGGCCGCGAGATCGACGTCATCATCGATCTTGCCGACGGTGAAGGCGGCGCCTCGGGCCGCTCCAAGGCCGACGCGCCCGAAATCGACGGCGAAGTGCATCTGCGCGATGCGCCCGATGCGAAACCAGGCGACATCCTGCGCGTCCTCGTCGAAGATGCGGACGAACACGACCTGTTCGGCGTTCCGGTCGGCTAACCGGGGCGTCGACGGTCCGAACAAGGAGAGACCATGTTCAGGAGCGTCAACCCGGCGACCGGCGAAGAGATCGCCACCTATCCCGAGCTCGAGGACGACGCACTGGAGGCCAAGCTCGCTTCGGCTGCGTCTGCCTATCGGCATTGGCGCACCACCAGCCTTGCCGAACGCACTGCCCTGCTCTCCCGAATCGCCGATCGCTTCGAAGCCAATCGCGAGCGGCTCGCCCGTGTCGCCACGCTGGAAATGGGCAAGACCTTCTCGAGCGCGCTGGCGGAAGTGGACAAATGCACCGCTGCCTTCAGACTCTATGCGAAGGATGGCCCGGAAATGCTGGCGCCACAGCAACAAAAGCTGGGCAACGGTGGCACCGCCGAGCTCCATTGGCTGCCGATCGGTCCGGTGCTTGCGATCATGCCCTGGAACTTCCCCTTCTGGCAGGCGGTGCGTTTCATCGCGCCGGCGATCATGGCCGGCAATGTCGGCCTGCTCAAGCATGCCAGCATCGTTCAGGGCGTCGCCGGGCTGCTGGAGGAGATGGTGATGGAGGCCGGCGCGCCTCAAGGCCTGTTTCAGAATCTTGCGGTAAAGTCCTCTAAGATCTCAGAGATTATTGCAGACGATCGCATTGCAGCCGTCACCTTGACCGGCAGCGAGGGAGCCGGGGCGTCCGTTGCCCAGGCGGCCGGAAAAGCCTTGAAGAAGGTCGTGCTCGAGCTTGGCGGCTCCGATCCGTTCATCGTCATGCCGTCCGCCGATCTCGACGCGGCCGCCGCCCAGGCAGTGAAGGCACGAATCCAGAATACGGGCCAATCCTGCATCTGCGCCAAGCGGATGATCGTGCATCGTGACATCTACGATTCCTTCATGGCGCGGTTCAGCGCCGGAATGCAGAAGGTCAAAGCCGGCGATCCGTTCGACGAAAGCACCGACATGGGACCGCTCTCCAGCGCCGAGCAGCGCGACACCATCCTCCAGCAACTCGCCGAAGCGAAATCCGTTGGCGCCACCCTTCTCTTCGGTGGCGAGACGCTGGAGGGGCCGGGCGCCTATCTTTCCGCGGGCATCCTCACCGAGGTGCCGCTCCACAGCCCGTTGATGCACGAAGAGATTTTCGGGCCGATCGCGATGGTGTTCCGTGCCGACGACATCGACGACGCGATCCGCATCGCCAACGACATTCCGTTCGGACTCGGCTCCTCCGTGTGGACCAATGACGCGGCGGAGCAACGACGGTTCGTCCGCGACATCGAGGCCGGAATGACCGCGATCAATCAGATGCTCGCCTCGGCCCCGGAGGCGCCGTTCGGCGGGATCAAGCGCTCGGGCTACGGCCGCGAACTCGGCCCGTTCGGTATGCACGAGTTCATGAACCTGAAGAGCATTCTCCACGTCGCCGGTGCGCCGCTCGGTGCGCGCACCGATGCGCTGGATTGAAAAGAATGCCAAATCAGTGGGGTGCCGTCTGTTTCCGCATCACGACATCAGGTCAATACGGGCGAACCCACCAGTCGCGCAGCCTGCTGCAGAGTCTGATCGGACACCTCTAACCACTTAAATTGACTTCTTTTCATTTGAGGCGAGGCGGCGTTCGCGGGTGGCGTTCTCCAGCAGCGTCTAGAACATAAGGCATCATGATGACCGACTACCAAGCCCTGCTCCTTGCCGACAAAGGCGAGCCCGCCACCCGCCTCCACCTCATCGACCCTGCCGGGTTCGACGATTGGCTCAGGAGCCAGCCGGAACGAGTCCGCCAGGCCGTACAGGTGCAGGGCTTCCGCGGCGAGCCGAACCAGATCGCCTTTCCCGGCACGGATAGCGGGGGCGAGGCGACGGTCATTCTCGGCGTGGGCAACAGCGCGGAGCTTGGCCCCTGGTGCCTCGCCAAGGCCGCCGAGATGCTGCCGGAGGGACGTTATCGGCTGGACCGCGGAGACGCTGGAGTTGCGACGCTCGGCTGGCTCCTCGCCCAGTACAGCTTCGAGCGCTACAAGGCGCCGAAGAACGCCAAGGGGCCGCGTATCCTGCTCAGCAGCGAGCCGGCGCGGATAGAGGCCTCGGTGCAGCTTGCGGAAGCCACCGCCCTCGTCCGGGACCTCGTCAACACGCCCGCGGGCGATCTCGGCCCCGCCGAGTTGGAGAGCGCGGCGCGCGATCTCGCCGCCGACTGCGGTGCGGAACTGAACGTCACAGCCGGCCGAGCACTTGCCGACGGCTATCCGATGATCGCCGGCGTCGGCCAGGGCGCGACCCCCGACCGAAGCCCCCGCCTGATCGAGGTCCTGTGGGGCAACCCCGCCCACCCGCGGATCGCGCTGGTCGGCAAGGGCGTCTGCTTCGACACCGGCGGCCTCGACATCAAGCCGTCGAGCGGCATGCGCCTGATGAAGAAGGACATGGGCGGCGCCGCGCACGTGCTCGGACTCGGCAGGCTGATTATGAAGCGACGGCTGCCGGTGCGGCTGCACATCCTGATCCCTGCCGTGGAAAACTCCGTGTCCGGCGCCGCCTTCCGTCCCGGCGACATCCTCGGCAGCCGCAAGGGACTGACGGTGGAGATCGGCAATACGGACGCGGAAGGCCGGCTGATCCTCGGCGACGCGCTGACCAAGGCGGGCGAAGGCGATCCCGAGCTGATTTTGGACTTCGCGACCCTGACCGGCGCCGCGCGTGTCGCCCTCGGACCCGACCTGCCGGCCTTGTTTGCAAGCGACGATGCCCTTGCCGAAGGCCTCCTCGCCTGCGGCCATGACGTACGCGATCCGCTGTGGCGGATGCCCCTGTGGGACGGCTATGACGAGATGCTGTCCTCCGACATCGCCGATCTCGGCAACGTCTCGGACGCGCCGATGGCGGGCGCGGTCACCGCGGCCTTGTTCCTTCGGCGCTTCGTCCCGGCCGGGGTGCCCTGGGCGCATTTCGACACCTTCGCCTGGCGTTCGTCGAGCAGGCCCGGCCGCCCCAAAGGCGGGGACGCGCTGGGGATGCGCGCGGCCTGGGCGCTGCTTTCGCGCCGATACCCCGTTCAAGACTAAGTCGGTATCCGTACAAGACTGGAACCGGCTTTTTTGCGCCGAATTCTCAATGATGTACGAAACGAAAAGCGATCTGACTGGTTGTACGTCCGAAACAGACGCGTCTCGGAATCGGAGAACAATCAGTGTCAGAGCGCGGCCTCAAGTCTTGGATGCAGACCCTCATCGGCTATGTTCGGTCGGGTCAACCGGATCTTACCAATCGCCAGATGGCGCTCCTGATGATCGTCTATATGACGCCGGGACCTCATACCGTCAGAGGTCTCGCGCAGACGTTGGGCGTGTCGAAACCGGTGATCACGCGTGCCTTGAATACACTGGGCACGCTCGGCTATCTGCGGCGCGTGCGCGACGAGGCGGACCGTCGCAACGTGTTCGTCGCCAAGACCAGCATAGGGCAGGAGTTCCTTGAGCGCTTCGAACGCAACATCGAGCAGCAGGACGGCGTTGGCCGCCGCGCGCCCAAGGAACGCGGAATCCTCCTCCAGCACTGACCGCTTCTCGCTCGACGGGCCGTCGATCGTTCTCGACCCGCGCATCCATGCGTGGCGCAAGGACATCGCGGACATCGCGCTCGCTGGCCGTTTGTTCGCACCCCATTATGCCGCGCCGCTCGTCCGCGATTGCGGTCTGCTGCCGACGCCGGTGCGGCTCGAGCCCTCGGACGAGGCGGAAATGGTGTCGGAACTGTTGCCGGGCGAGAAGTTCGCGGTGGTCGACCTGACGGCCGGCTGGGCCTGGGGCTACAGCCTGCTCGATCGCCGGGTCGGTTATGTCGAGGCGATCGAACTCGCCGATCCGCTGAAGCCGACGCACATCGTCGTTGAGCCGACCGCGCCGATCCAGACCTGCGGCGATCCCCTGTCCCCGCCCCTCGCCACCCTGCCGATGGGCAGCCGCCTCCACGGCGAGGTGCATGGTGCGATGCTGCACATCGAGGCCGGGTGCGTGCCCACCGCTTATTTGCGTCGCATCGACGAGCATGAAGAGGATCCTGTCGCCGTCGCACGGCGCCTGCTCGGCGCGCCCTACCGCCAGGGCGGCCGCACATCGCACGGCATCGACGGGGCGGGTCTGGTCCAGCTCTCGCTGCAGCTCTGCGGCATCGACTGCCCGCGCGACGCAATCTTCCAGCGCGCGCTCGGCGAAGCTCTGGCCGACGCCCTGCCCCTGCACCGCGGCGATCTCCTGTTCTGCGGAGACCAAGTCGCGCTGATGGTGGACGATCAAATGGCAATCCAGGTGAGCGCGGAAGCGCGGAAGGTCGCGGTCGAGCCGTTCCACTGCGCCCGCAGCGGCGACAGCGCCGAGCGGTTGGAGCGCCGCCGGTTGAATATCTGAAAAGGTCTGCCGGCGCTGGGGCGCGTCAGCCCTCCGCAACCAGCCGCGCCGCCAATTGCTCGATCTCGGACGGCTCGAGGATCCAGGTCCGGGTCTTGCGGCCCTCGCGTGCGACGGGCTTGGTCAACAGGATCCGCGCCTGTTCCTTGGCAAACGGTTTGAACAAAGCGAAGTGCATGGCACAGTCGCGGATGGTTCCGATGATCGGAGCCTTGCCGTCAAGGTCGATGAGCGTAGCGGGCTGATCCCAGGGTATGGACATGCGCGAACCTCCAGATGTGACCGCTTCACAGCATCGCAGGCGGTGAGCGTCAATCGCGGTGCCGGCTCCGTCTTGGACAATCGCCTGCCGATCACCATTTCCGATCCGTGATGAACATGGAGGATCGAATGGCGGGTACCTATCGCAAGACCGACGAGGCGATCGCCGCGCTCACGCCGGAGCAGTATCGCGTGACGCAGCAGAGCGGCACCGAGCGGCCCGGGACCGGCGCCTATCTCGACAACAAGGAGCCGGGCATCTACGTCGACATCGTCTCGGGCGAGCCGCTGTTCGCCTCGTCGGACAAGTTCGAATCCGGTTGCGGCTGGCCGAGCTTCACCAAGCCGATCGAGCCTGCGCATGTCAGCGAACTGCGCGACACCACCCACGGCATGATCCGCACCGAGGTCCGCTCGGCGCATGGCGACAGCCATCTCGGGCACGTCTTTCCCGATGGGCCGCGGGATCGCGGCGGGCTGCGCTACTGCATCAACTCCGCCTCGCTCCGCTTCGTCCATCGCGACGATATGGAGGCCGAAGGCTACGGTGCCTATCTCGATCAGGTGGAGGACGTCGCATGAGCGAAGAGCGCGCCATTCTCGCCGGCGGCTGCTTCTGGGGCATGCAGGATCTGATCCGCAAGCTGCCGGGCGTGATCGCGACCCGGGTCGGCTATACCGGCGGCGAAGTTCCGAACGCCACCTATCGCAACCATGGCAACCATGCCGAAGCCATCGAAATTCGCTACGATCCGGATGCGACCAGCTATCGGCGACTGCTCGAATTCTTCTTCCAGATCCACGATCCGACCACCCTCAATCGTCAGGGCGGGGACATTGGCGCAAGCTATCGCTCCGCGATCTTCTACACCAACGAGGATCAGAAGGCGGTGGCACTGGACACGATCGCCGACGTCGAGGCGTCCGGCCTATGGCCCGGCAAGGTGGTGACGGAGGTCACGCAAGCAGGGGACTTCTGGGAAGCCGAGGCGGAGCATCAGGATTATCTGGAGCGCCTCCCCAACGGCTACACCTGTCACTTCGTGCGGCCCAATTGGGTATTGCCGCGCCGCGCGGAAGCGGCTGCGTGACACGTTAGGAAGTGGAGGATGCGCTCGGCGCATCCTCCACCCATCGCCCCGACGTCAGCCTTCGTCGTCACCGGTGTAGCTCTCGAGCAGATCGCGGATATCGTTCAGGCGAAGCTTGAGCGCCTCGCTGTCGGTCAGCGGTTTGCCCGATGAAATCGCCTCGACCAGCTCGAGTTGTGCGTCGACGATCTCGACCAGAATTTCCTCGAGGGTCACGCCTTCTTCGTCTTCATCGGCCATGCGGCTCTCCCAGGTTGCAAGCGGGAAACGGCCGCGCCCCGGATTTGTTCAGGGCCGGCGGTGGGTGTCCGACGAAGCCGCTGTCACATCTCGCCGCGCGCGCGGCGAATGGCGAACCATTTGCGCACGTTGGCCGTGTGTTCCGCATAGCTGTCGGCGAAGACGTGGCCGCCGGTGCCGTCGGCGACGAAATAGAGCGCCCGGGTATCGGCCGGGTTGAGCACCGCAGCGATCGACTCGCGCCCCGGATTGGCGATGGGGCCCACCGGCAGCCCCGCCCGAGCGTAAGTATTGTAGCCGTTATTGGCCTGCAACTCGGAACGCAGGATGCGCCGCCCGAGCGGACGCCCCTTGGTGATCGGATAGATCACGGTGGGATCGGCATCGAGCTTCATGCCGATGCGGACCCGGTTCGAGTAGACACCGGCGATCATCGGCCGTTCCGACGCCTTGCCGGTTTCCTTCTCGACGATCGATGCGAGCACGATTGCTTCGGCCGGAGTCTTGACCACGCTCCGCGCACTGCGGCTCGGCCACAATTCGGCGAGCGCCTTGTCCATCGCCTGCTGCATCCGCGCCAGCACCGCCGCGCGCGTTTCGCCGCGCTGGTAGCTGTAGCTGTCCGGAAGGATGCTGCCTTCCTCCGGCACCGGCACCGACCCGGTCAGCGTCGGCGCCTTCATCAGGCGATCATGCACGAGCACCGAAGGCAGGCCTTCGGGCACCGTCACCATCCGCTGCAGTGTCTTGCCGTTCTGCAGCATGCCGAGCACTTGCGAATGGCTGGCATGGGCCGGGAACTCGAACTCCCCGGCCTGGATCGGCGCGCTGCCACCGAACACTTTGGCCTGCAACAGGAAGCGTTTGGCCGAGCCGATCACGCCGGCCTCTTCCAGCTGCTCGGCCGCGGCTGCGAGGCTGGATCCGGACGCGATCAGCACCGGCGTCGGCCGGCTCGACGGCCCCGCCGCTTTCCATCCCTGGATGAAATAGAGGCCGACGAGGATGGCGGCCCCGGCCAGCAGGCCGAGGACGAGGAGCTTCCGCATGCGCGGGTCAGACCGCCTTCATGACGAGGCTGGCGTTGGTGCCGCCGAAGCCGAAGCTGTTGTTGAGCACGGCCTTGACGCTCCGTTCCTTGGCGACCAGGGGCACCAGATCGACGCCGGCCGTGCCATCGCTCGGATTTTCGAGGTTGAGCGTCGGCGGGACGATCTGATCGCGGAGTGCGAGAATGCAGAAGATCGCCTCCACCGCGCCGGCACCGCCGAGCAGATGGCCGATGGCGGACTTGGTCGAGCTCATCGACAAATTGCCGATCGCATTGCCGAACAGGCGGCGGACCGCGCCGAGCTCCAATTCGTCGCCCATCGGAGTCGAGGTGCCGTGGGCATTGATGTAATCGATGTCGGACAGCGACAGCCCCGAGCGCTTCATGGCGACTTCCATCGCCCGGTAGCCGCCGGCGCCTTCGGGGTGCGGCGCCGTGACGTGATACGCGTCCCCGGACATGCCGTAGCCGATCAGTTCGGCGTAGATCTTGGCGCCGCGCTTCTTTGCGCGCTCATATTCCTCAAGCACGACCACACCGGCGCCCTCACCCATCACGAAGCCGTCGCGATCCTTGTCATAGGGTCGCGAAGCCCGTTCGGGCTGATCGTTGAACTGGGTCGACAGCGCGCGTGCCTGGGCGAAACCGGCGATTCCGAGCGGGCACAAGGCGCTCTCGGCGCCGCCGGCGACCATGACGTCGGCATCGTCCATGATGATCATCCGGGCCGCGTCGCCGATCGAATGCGCGCCGGTCGAGCAGGCCGTCACCACCGCGTGGTTCGGTCCCATCAGGCCGTAGCGGATCGAAACCTGGCCAGAGATCAGATTGATGAGGCGGCCGTGAACGAAATGCGGGCTGACCCGACGGGGTCCCTTTTCGGCGAGCACCAGAGATTCCTTCTCGATGCCGGGAAGGCCGCCGATTCCGGAGCCGATCGACACGCCGATGCGATAACGCTCTTCCTCGCTCGCGTCGGTGAGGCCGGCATCCTCGAGCGCCTGGCCGGCAGCATCGAGGCCGTAGATGATGAACGGATCGACCTGACGCTGGATCTTGTGATCGATCCGCTTGGCCGGATCGAACCCCCACTCGTGATCGGGTGCCTTCACTTCACACGCGATCTGACACGCATAATCGGTCGGATCGAAGCGCGTGATTCGGGTGGCCCCGCTCTTCGAAGCGATGATGTTCTTCCAGCTCGTCTCGACATCGGCCCCAAGCGGGGACACCATGCCAAGACCAGTGACGACTACGCGGCGCATCAGGAAACTCCCGGGGTCAAAAAGTCAAAACGGCCCCCCGGCGATGACGGGGAGCCGTTCGTCAAAGCGGCTCGAGCACCGCCGGCCGGTGGGCCGGAAAGCTCAGGCCTTGTTGCTGTCGATATAGGTGATCGCGTCGCGAACGGTGGTGATCTTCTCGGCGGCATCGTCCGGGATTTCGACCCCGAACTCTTCCTCGAAAGCCATGACCAGCTCGACGATGTCGAGGCTGTCGGCGCCCAGATCGTCGATGAAGCTCGCATCCTCGGTCACCTTGTCGGCTTCGACGCCAAGATGCTCGACGACGATCTTCTTCACGCGGTCGGCGGTCTCGCTCATATTCTACCCTTCCCTAGGATTTGTTTGCGATTGCCCTAGCCGCTCCCAAAGGGGGCTGGCAAGTGGCGTAACGTTACGTTGGCGGCAAGACGCCTTACAGCATGGCCATGCCGCCGTTCACGTGCAGGGTCTGGCCCGTCACGTAAGCGGCTTCGCGGCTCGCCAGGTAGAGGACGGCCGCAGCCACGTCGATCCCCTCGCCGAGCCGCCCCGCCGGAATCTTGCCCATCAGATTATCCTTCTGAGCTTCCGGCAGCGCATCGGTCATCGCCGAGCGAATAAAGCCCGGCGCGACGCAATTAACAGTGATGTTGCGACTTGCAACCTCTTGGGCGAGCGCCTTCGACATGCCGACCAAACCGGCCTTGGATGCCGCATAATTGGCCTGCCCCGGGTTGCCCGTGGCGCCGACGACCGACGTGATCGAGACGATCCGGCCGTATTTCGCCCGCATCATCGGTTTCAGCGCCGCGCGCGACAGGCGGAAGCCGGCTTCCAGATTGACGCGGATCACGTCCGCCCATTCCTCGTCCTTCATCCGCATCGCGAGATTGTCGCGGGTGACGCCGGCATTGTTCACCAGGATGTCGAGCTTGCCGAGTGCCTCCACCGCCTGCGGGACGAGGGCGTCCACGGCGGCGCCGTCCGACAGATTGGCAGGGAGGATGACGGGATCGCCGCCGATCTCCGCGGCCACAGCCTGCAACGCCTCCTCGCGGGTGCCGGAAAGCGCCACCCGCGCCCCGCGTTCGGCCAGGGCCCGCGCGATCGCCGAACCGATCCCGCCCGAGGCGCCGGTCACGAGCGCGGTCATTCCGTTCAAGTCGAACATGTCAGATCTCCTTCACCAGCGCGTCGATGTCGTCCATCGTGACCACGCTCGTCACCCTTGCCTCGGGAACGATGCGCTTCACCATCGGCCCCAGCACCTTGCCGCCGAACTCGACGAAGTGGTCCACCCCCGCTGCGGCCATGGCTTCGACGCTTTCGCGCCAGCGCACCATCCCGGTCACCTGCTCGACCAGCAGTCGGCGGATCTCGTCCGCTTCGGAGACCGGCGCCGCCGCGACGTTGGCGTAGAGCTGCACCGCAGGATCCGCGAGCGCGACATCGGCCAGCGCCTGCTCCATCGCGCGGGCCGCCGGCTCCATCAGCGGCGAGTGGAACGGCGCCGACACCGGCAGCAGGATGGCCCGCTTTGCGCCTTTCTCCTTGGCGATGAGCAGCGCCCGCTCGACCGCGGTGCGGTGCCCCGATATCACCACCTGCGTCGGATCGTTGTCGTTGGCGACGCTGCAGACGTCACCTTCGGCCGCGGCCTCGGCGATTTCCCGTGCGAGACCGAGGTTGGCACCAAGGAGGGCCGCCATGGCGCCCTCCCCGACCGGCACCGCCGCCTGCATCGCCTGCCCGCGCAGCTTGAGCAGCCGTGCAGCGGTGGCGAGATCGAACGATGCGGCCGCGCACAGGGCCGAATATTCGCCCAGGCTGTGGCCGGCGACGAAATCCGCCTTGCCGACGTCGACACCCGACACACGCAGGGCCGCGATCGAATTGGCCATGATCGCCGGCTGTGCATTCTCGGTCAGCGTAAGCGTGTCGATCGGCCCATCGGCCATCAAGCGGGCGAGATTCTGCCCAAGCGCTTCGTCGACTTCCTCGAACACCGCGCGGGCAACGGCGCTCGCCTCGGCGAGGGCCTTGCCCATGCCGACGGTCTGGCTGCCCTGGCCCGGAAAAATGAATGCGCGCATAGATGCCTCCTGTCGGCGCAGCTGCTAGGACACGAGCGCCCCGGAGCGCAAGCAGCGCTTGCTTTTTCCGCCCCGATCGGCCAAGGGCGGCGCACGGGGCGGAGAGCGTCAGCTTTCCGGCCCCGCTTCATTTTAGCGAATGAACACAAGACGACAGCCGGAGGGGCGACCGCATTGGGCGGCGTCAGCGATCGGCCAACATAAGGACGTAGATACATGCCGCTTTACGAGCATGTCTTTCTCGCGCGTCAGGATCTGGCCCAGAGCCAGGTCGACGCGCTGGCGGAAACCGCCACCAGCATCATCGAGGGCAATGGCGGCCGAGTCGTCAAGACCGAGACCTGGGGCCTGCGCAGCATCGCCTACCGCATCGCCAAGAACCGGAAGGCGCATTACGTCTCCCTCGACTTCGAAGCACCGGCGACGGTGGTCGCCGAACTCGAGCGTCAGACCCAGATCAACGAAGACGTGATCCGTTACATGACGGTGCGTGTCGACGAGCACGAGCAGGGTCCGTCGGCGATGATGCGCCGCAACGAGCGCTCCGAGCGTGATCGTGGCGAGCGTGGCGGCCGTGGCCGTGACCGCGACGATCGTGGTGACCGCGGCGACCGTGGCGATCGCGCCCCGCGTCGCGAAGAAGCCGACGCGTAAGAGAGAAGGACCAGCATCATGGCACGCCCATTTTTCCGCCGCCGCAAGAGCTGCCCTTTTTCGGGCAAGGACGCTCCCCGGATCGACTACAAGGACGTTCGCCTGCTCCAGGGCTTCGTCTCTGAGCGCGGCAAGATCGTTCCCAGCCGCATCACTGCGGTTTCGGCCAAGAAGCAGCGCGAACTCGCCCAGGCGATCAAGCGCGCCCGCCATCTCGGCCTCCTCCCCTACGTCGTGAAATAAGGAGCGCGAGCAATGGAAGTCATTCTGCTCGAGAGAATCGAGAAGCTCGGCGCCATCGGCGACGTGGTGAAGGTGAAGAACGGCTTTGCCCGCAACTTCCTCCTTCCCAACGGCAAGGCGCTGCGCGCGAACGACGCGAACCGCAAGGTTTTCGAAGCCAATCGTGAGCGCATCGAAACCCAGAACGCCGAGCGTCGCTCGGTCGCCCAGAAGGATGCGACCGGGATCGACGGCGTCACCATCCAGCTCATCCGCCAGGCGTCGAACACCGGGCAGTTGTACGGATCGGTGTCCGCGCGCGATCTCGCAGAGGCGCTGGAAGCTGACGGCCACAAGGTCGCCAAGAACCAGATCGTCCTCGATCGCCCGATCAAGGCGATCGGCATGCAGGACGTTCGCATTGCCCTCCACCCGGAAGTGTCGGTGACGATCCGCGTCAACGTTGCTCGCTCGCCGGAAGAAGCGGAGCTTCAGGCGCAGGGCGTCGACGTCATGGCGGCGATGTTCGACCGCGGCGAAGCCGGCTTCACCGAAGAGCGTGATCCGAATGCCGAGCCGGGCGAGATCCCGACCGACACCGACGACACCGGTGGTGCCGACGGCGAGGCCGCATCGCAGGCCTGAGCCTTCGCGCCAAGCATCGGAGGAGGCCGTCGACCCGATCGGGTCGGCGGCCTTTTCTTTTGCCCCGCGGGCCTTCGCGGGTGATCGCGCGGACGACTGGACCGAAGGCCGGATGGAACTCTAAAGCGGGTCGAACACTCGGTGTGCAGGTCAGGCGTGGGAGGCACGATGCTTAAGCTCATCATCGGCAACAAGGCGTACTCATCATGGTCGCTGCGCGGCTGGCTCGCGGTCAGGCAGTCCGGGCTGCCATACGAAGAGATCACCGTCCCCATGTTCGACGAGGAATGGGAAAAGCGTCGCGCCGGCCAGGAATTCGCGCCGTCCGGCGGCAAGGTCCCGATTCTGTGGGACGACAAGGCCGTCATCTGGGACAGTTTGGCGATCGTCGAGTGGCTGGCCGACAAGACCGACCGGGACCGCTACTGGCCCAAGGACGAGGTCGCGCGCGGCATGGCGCGTTCGATGGCGGCGGAAATGCATTCCAGCTACGAGAACCTGCGCCGCGAATGCCCGATGAACCTGCGCAAGCGGCTTCCCGCCAAGCAGCTTTCCGACGATGTTCGCGCCGAACTGGTGCGAATCTTCGAGCTGTGGGCCCAGGCACGGGCGCGTCACGGCAGCGGCGGGCCGTATCTGTTCGGCACTTTCGGCGCCGTCGACATCATGTTCGCCCCGGTGGTGATGCGGTTCGTCACCTATTCCATTCCGGTGCCGCGCTTCGCCGCCGCCTATATGGACGCGATGCTGTCCCACCCCTGGCTGCAGGAATGGCTCGAAGCCGCGCAGGAGGAGCCGTGGGTGATCGAGAAATATGAAGAGGCCACCAACGCCACTCAATAAGGCGTGCCGTCCTCGTGCAGGTAGCGGCCGCTCGCCGCATCGAGCCGCATGTCGATACCGGGGTAATGGCAATCGGTCGTCGCCGGTTTGCCGATGGCGATGAAGACGCAGTCCGCCTCCGAGCGGTTGACGAGATGATGGCCATTGGCCACGCCTTTCGGGAAGGCGGCGCAGTCGCCAGGGCGAAGCATCGTCTCGTTTCCCTCTTCGACCAGCACCGCCTCTCCGGCGAGCATGACGACGAACTCGTCCTCCCCCTCGTGCCAGTGACGCTGGCTCGAAATACCGCCCGGCTTAAGCACGACATGACTGACACCGAAATCCTCGATCCCCGCCGCCGGAGCCACGCGTCTGTACAGACGCTTGTCCATCGGTGCGGCGTAAGGCTGCGGATAACCCGTTCGGTTGGTCTGCGGGATCGTGTCGAGGTCGATCTTCGGCATCGGCTGTCTTTCACTGGTGAAGGCGATGCACGCTTGCTAGTCGAACCGCGATGACGCGCGCAATCGATCCCGTGGACCTCGCCGCAAGGCTGATCGCCTGCCCCAGCATCACGCCGCATTCCGCCGGCGTTTTCGACGTGCTGGAGGAGGCCCTGACGCCGCTCGGCTTCACGGTGCACCGCTTCGTGTCCGGCACCCCGCCGGAAGGTCCGGTCGAGAACATGGTCGCGATCCGCGGCAGGGGGGCGCCCCATTTCGCCTTTGCCGGCCACCTCGACGTGGTTCCACCGGGTAACGGCTGGCGGGGAGATCCGTTCGAACCCGAGATTGCGGACGGTGTCCTTTACGGTCGCGGCGTGGTCGACATGAAGGGCGGCGTAGCTGCTTTCGTCGCCGCCTGCGCCGCAGTGACGGACCATAAGGGAACCGTCAGCCTGTTGATCACCGGCGACGAAGAAGGGCCTGCGGTCTACGGAACCAAGGCGATCATGGCCTGGCTGGAAGAGCGGGCGATCAGGCCGGACATGATCGTGATCGGAGAGCCGACCTCCGAGAACCGGCTTGGCGACGTGGTGAAAGTCGGACGCCGTGGCACTGTCAACATGTGGATCACCGTGCCAGGTATCCAGGGCCATGTCGCCTACCCGCAGCATGCCGACAACCCGGTGCCAAAGCTGGCCCGAATCATCGCCGCGCTCGACGCGCTGCACCTCGACGACGGCACGGACTCGTTCCAGGCCTCGAACCTTGAAATTACCGCACTCGACACCGCCAGTCGCGCCACCAACATCATCCCGGGTTCGGCGACAGCGCAGCTCAACATCCGCTTCAACAACCTACATCGCGGCGAGGATCTGATCGCGCGAGTTCGGCAGATTGCGGAGCAGGTCGCACCAGGCGCCATCGTCGAGGCGAAGATTTCGGGGGAATCCTTCCTGACCCCTCCGGGGCCGCTCCATACGCTGGTCTCCGAAGCGATCCGCGCCGAGACGGGCATCAAACCGACCTTGTCCACGAGCGGCGGCACGTCGGATGGCCGCTTTCTCATTGCACTCTGCCCAGTGATCGATTTTGGTCTGCCGAACGCGACGATGCACAAGCTCGACGAAGCCGCCGCCGTCGACGACATAAGGGCGTTGGCCAGGATCTATGCGCGCATCATCGAGGCCGCGCTCGCATCCGCCGCCTGAGCGAAGTTGCGAGCGCCCTCCTGAGAGACGATCCAGTCGATGAATGCCTGTTCGCTCATCGGCTCCGCCCCGAAGAAGCCCTGAACAGCATCGCAGCCGACGGCGCGCAGGACCTCGAGCTGCTCCTGCCGCGCGACCGGTGCCGCAACCACCACGCAGCCGAGTGCGTGAAGCAGGTGCACCAGGGTCGCGAGGATCGTACGTGCCCGGTCGGACAGATCGATATCGGCGACGAGGGACCCATCCAGCTTGACCCGCTCCGTCGGAAAGGCTCCGAGCGCGGCAAGGTTGGTCTCCCCCGAACCCAGACCGTAAAGCGCGATGGACATGCCGCGCCGACGGAGCCGCTCGAGCTGTGCACGGATGTTTGCCGGGCATCGTGCCAATTGATCGTGCGGGAGCTCGAGCTCGACGAGCCACGGTTCGGGTCCCGCGAGCGCGAACGCGCCTTCCAATCGCTCGGCAAGATCATCGCCGTCGATCAGGCTCCCCGGCAAAGCGATGCTGAGCCGTTGCCCCAGGCCGGCCGCCCGCCAGCGCGCACTCGTCATCGCGGCCGCCTCGAGCGTCCAGTCGCAGATCGCCGCGGCAAGCATCGGATCGACCGCCAGTCCGCTCAATTCCTGAACGAGGATCGGCGCGCGGTCCGCTGCGCGCCATTGCACCAGCGCTTCGCCGGCGAGCAGCGCCCCGGTTCTGAGGCACAATTCCGGCCGGAAGACGAGCTCCAGTTCGCGACGCTTGATCGCATGGGCGAGAGCCTCCTCGATCCGGTCTCGCTCCCGGGCGGCTTTGGCCAGGTCGGCATCGTAGAAGCAGACCCGCGAACGCCCGCTGGCCTTGGCATGGTACATCGCCCGGTCGGCGGCCTTCATCAACCCGGTCAGATCCGGTACGTCGTCCGGACAGAGGGCTATGCCGATGGACGCACCCATCTGGCTGGTCTGCCCGCCGCAGCGAAACGGCTCGCAGAGCGCAAGCAATCCCTTCTCGGCGATCCGCAGCGCTTCCTCACGGCTCGGTACGGCGGGGAGCAGCAAGGTGAATTCGTCCCCCGCGAGCCGGGCGAGTAACGGCGGCACGAGACTGCCGGAAATCGTCTCGCTGGTGACGACGTCGCGAAGGCGATTGGCGACCATGGTCAGCACCTGATCGCCCTGGGCGTGACCGAGACGGTCATTGACCTCCTTGAAGCCATCGAGATCGATAAACAGCAGGGCCGACAGTTGATCCGGCCGCCGGACACCGAGCATCCGTTCCGCTTCTCTGCGAAAGTGCAGTCGGTTGGGGAGCGATGTCACCGGGTCGTACATCGCCATCGTCTGAAAATTGTCGAGGCTGGTGCGAACCTGCTCGAACAGGCCGTCGACGGCACCGGCGAGCGCAGGCATCTCGGTGCGCAGGATATTGGGCGCGGGCGAATTCAGATCGCCGCGGCCGACCGCGAGCAGCCGATCGATCAAGGCCGCCACCGCTTTGGCATGGCGCGTGTTCGGCCGCTCGGTTGCGATCCGCACGATGAGCAGCGCAAACAATCCGATGAACAGCGATCCGACGATCTGCTGATCGATTCGGGACAGCAGGAGAAAGCCGAGCAGCGTCAGGACGAAAGAGGCGATCCCCGCGAAGATCGCGAGAAAGCCGTTGCCGATCCTGCTCAAGCTCCCCCGCATGCTGCCGCCGGCCCCTTCGTGCCTCGGACGCGCTCTCTCCCGGAAACACGTCTACAGGCTGAGCATAGGCTGCTCCGGTTACCAATTGGTGAGCGCCGATGGCCGGCAGCCGCTCAGCGCCTCCGGCGGAGGATGATGTAGAGCGCGCCGGCGCCCCCGTGCCGGGGATGCGCATTGCGCACCGCGGCGATGTCGCGGGCATGGCGCGAGGATGCGAGCCAGTCTCCGACGGCTGCCCGGATGGCGCCGCGTTGCACGGGCCGTGCCGGGCCCGGCGGCTTGCCGGTGATCAACAGGAGCAGCCGGGCTCCGGCGCCGATCGCCATTTCCAGGCGGCTGTCGAGCAGATCATAGGCGGTCGCCAGATTGTGGCCGTGGAGATCGAGCACGTAATCAGGCTGCGCGAGTCCGCGTGACAAGCGTCGATCCCAGCTCCCGTCCAGGGTCGATTCGTGCGAGGGCGTCGGGGTTGGCGCCGGCCGCGCCACCGCTGCGGGACGCTCGGCGGGTCGCCGGCCGCGTGGCAGCTTTGGCGGCGCCACCGGCACCGGCTCGACGGGTGTCGCCGCGGCGGCCGGCCCGGGCACGGCGCCGAGCGGCTTCGGCCGGATCGGCCGAACGCTCGCCACCACCTTGGCCCAAAGCTGCTGCTCGTCAGGGCTGAGCCGGCGCACCGAGCCTGGCCAATGTACCCTTGGGAACGACGATGAGCGCGCGCCCTTTTCCCTGCATCCCGCCCGCGACGCGTGCCGCCTCCGCCCCGGCCCCCCAGAACGTGTCGAAACGGTTGGCGCCCTTGATCGCACCGCCGGTGTCCTGGGCGACCCACAGGCCGCTCGCTTCCGGGCGATCGAGCTGCAGCAGGACGGGCGCGCCCAGAGGCACGAATTTCGGATCGGCGGCGACGGTCCGCCGCGGTGTCACCGGCAGGCCGAGCGCGCCCAGCGGCCCCGGTCCGGTCAGTTCCTGGAAGAAGACGTAGCTTTTATTCTCGCGCATGATCGCGCGCCCTTCCTCCGGATGCTCCCGAAGCCAGGCGACGATCCCCTGCATGCTGGTCTGACCCGGGCCGAGCAGTCCACGGTCCTTCATCAATTTGCCGATACCGACATAGTCGCGGCCATTCTGGCCGGCATAGCCGATCCGCATGACGCCGCCGTCCGGCAGGCGCAGGCGACCAGAGCCCTGGATCTGAAGAAAGAAGAAGTCGATCGGGTCGGCGGCCCAGGCGATCTCGAGGCCGCGGCCGGCCAGCGCGCCGTCCTCGATCTCGGTGCGATCGTAATAAGGCACGATCACCCCGTTTTCGAGCCGTCCGCGCCGCAACGTGCCGGCGGCGGCCGCCGCAGCCGCGTCCACCTCCACGAGATCCGGCGGCTTGCGGTATACCGGCACCTCGAACCCCGGTCCGGATACGCGCGATCCGGCAATCTCCGGCTCGAAATAGCCGGTGACGAAGGCGGTACCGTCGGCGACTTCGATCAGCTCGAAGGCCGATCGAAACCAGGCCACAAGGGCCGCTCCATTCCCGGGAGCCGGGAGACCGGCGCACGCGGCAGCCCAGTCCTGAGGTCGTGTTAGGCCGCTCGCGTCCTGTCGCTTGCTGACCGCCGGGCAGGATATCCGGAATGCGGCGTGCGCCGCCTCGATCTCCGTTGGGGCCACCGTGTCGATCGCCGGACCCGCCCTGACGCCGGTCTCGGCCGCCGTTTGTGGTTTGGGTGGTTCCGCCGGCGGCGGCGTGGTCACCGGCGGCACGATCCGCGGGCTGCAGCTGGCGAGCGCAACCAGCATCGCAATCAGCGAGGGCAGATGGCGGATTGGTTTCGCGCGCCGTCGGCGCGGAGGAGCCGCTGGGCGGCGCTGCGATTCGGACATGGACACGGGAAAGGCATAACCCTCCCCGCTGCTTCAAGGAAAGCGTGCGTGTTGCCGGAAGGCGTCGACCTCAGGCTTCGTCGGTCTCGACCAGCAGCCAGTTCGGATCCTGGCTGCCCAGCGTACGACGGAAGGTCCAGACGTCGTGCGTCGGGATAGCATCGGTCAGCGTGCCAGCAATGACGTTGCCCTCCCGATCACGAGTCACCGCGGCGATGTCGGCGTCGAAGCGGACGTCGATCTCGGCAGTGCGGCCGCTCAACCGCGCGTCCTGGATGACCGCACGCTCGATCGACACCAGCCGGTTGTCGAGAACCTCACCGGATTCCTCGCGGGCGGCAATCGCCGAGTCGAACGTGCCATACACCTCGGGCCCGGTCAGGAAGCGCAGATCCTCGCGGTCGCCGCGCCAGAACGCTTCCAGGATCATCCGATAGGCGGCTTGCGACCCCTCGACGAAGCGACTCACGTCGAACGCAGGATCGGCGGAGACGATTGCCCGGATCCCCGAAGCTGCCGTGTCCTCGTAAACGAGGCCGCTCGTTTCGGGACGCTCGGCGCTCTGCTCGCCCAAGGGGACCGAAGCCTCGGCGGCGGGCGCAGTGTCGGCCGGGCGCAGGATCGGCTGCTGCTCGTGCCCCGTGCGGCGCCCGAGCACCGAATAGAGGCGCAGCCCCACGAACAGGGCTACCATCGCCAGAAGCACAATCTCGATCGTCACGCTCATCTCCGGGAAGAACAGCGTCCTACATAGGCACACAAGCTGAAGGTTTCAAATGCGTCGCGGTTCCATATCGCCGCCTGCCACGGGAACGTTCCTCATGTTGCGTGGCTCCTGCGCTCCTGCTACCCGCCCCCGGCACGGCCGCGGCGCTCGCGGACGGCATCCATCCGTAATCGAAAGCAAGACATCATGGCCGAAGAGCAGGGCGCGGAAGGCGCGTTTGACCAATTGGCGAACGGTGCCGACGAAACGCCGCAGGCGGGCATCATTTCGCAATATGTGAAGGATCTCTCGTTCGAGAATCCGAACGCCCCGGCAGTCTACCAATGGCAGGGCCAGCCGCAGATCGGCGTAGACTTCAACATCGGTGCGACCCAGCTCAACGACGAAATCCACGAAGTCGCTCTTAAAATCGAGGTTCGCTCGACCTTCGAAGGACAGACCGCCTTCGTTGTCGACCTGCTCTATGCCGGCCTGGTCGGCATGCGGAACGTCCCGGCCGAGCAGGTCCAGCCGTTCCTGCTCGCCGAAGCGCCGCGGATCCTGTTCCCCTTCGCGCGCCAGATCGTCAACCATGTGATTCAGGATGGCGGCTTCCCGCCGCTGCTGCTCGAGCCGATCGATTTCGGCGCCCTGTTCATGCAACGCATGGCGCAGCATCTCGCCGGCGAGGGCGGAGTCACCGCGGACGAGATCGGCGGCGAGGCTTGATCGCAACGCGGACGTACGCCCAGTGAATATCTGGAAAGCCGTAGGCACGATCGGCGGGCTCACCATGGTGAGCCGCGTCGCTGGTTTCGCGCGCGAGATGCTGATGTCTCGCATCATGGGCGCCAGCGCAGCGGCCGACGCCTTCTTCGTCGCCTTCCGGCTGCCGAACACCTTTCGCCGCCTGTTCGGCGAGGGAGCCTTCTCCGCCGGCTTCGTGCCGTTGTTCAGTCAACGCTACCATGGCGAAGCCGGCGAGGAAGAGGCGCGGAAGTTCTCCGAAGAAGTGCTCGGCGTCTTTCTGCCGACGCTGGTGCTGTTCACGCTCGCGTTCGAGATCATCATGCCGCTCTTCGTGGCGGCGATCTCCGGCTATTCCGGCGAGAAGCTGGCCCTCGCCACCTTCCTCACCCGGATTACTTTTCCCTATCTGCTTCTGATCAGCCTGGTGTCGCTGTTCTCGGGAATCCTGAACAGCCTGGCACGCTTCACCGCGGCCGCCTTCGCCCCCGCCTTGCTGAACCTGTCGATGCTCGCGGCAATGCTTCTGGTGCCGGAAGGCGGAGCATTGACTGCGACGGCCCTCGCGATCGGGGTCACCGTCGGCGGCGTGATCCAGCTCGCCCTGCTGATCGTCGCGTCCCGTCGCGCCGGTATCGCGCTGAAGCTCAGGCGCCCTCGCGTCACGCCGGGCGTGCGCCAGTTCGTGCGCGTGGTCATCCCGGCTACGCTGGGCGCCGGCGTCTATCAGATCAGCGCCTTCATCGACACCTTCTTCCTGACGCGCATCGGCACCGGCGCGATGAGCTGGTTCAACTATGCGGATCGATTGAACCAGCTCCCGCTGGGCGTGATCGGTGCCGCTTTGGGTACGGCGATCCTGCCGCAGGTCAGCCGTTACGTGGGCGCAGGCGAGCCGGCCAAGGCCGCGCGCATTCAGGGCGAAGCGGCCGAGCTGGCGATGCTGCTCTGCCTTCCCGCGGCTCTGGCGCTGTGCGTGGCTTCGGGGCCGTTGATCGGCGCTCTGTTCCAGGGCGGCGAGTTCACCCCGGAGGACGTCCGGATCACCGCGCTCGTGCTCAGCATCATCGTGCTCGGCCTTCCGGCCTACGTGCTGGTGAAGGTTTTGACGCCCGGCTTCTACTCGCGGCAGGACACGGCGACCCCGGTCAAGACGGCGGCGTTCGTGCTGATCGCGAACGTCGTTCTCAATTTCGTGCTGATCCCGCCCTTCGGGATCGCAGGCCTTGCCGCCGCGATCGCGATCGCCAGCTGGCTGAACTGCGTCATTCTCTACGTGATCCTGCATCGTCGCGGGCATTTCCGGATCGAGGCGTGGCTCGCGAGCCGGATCGCGCGGCAGCTGATCGCCGCCGCGGCGATGGTTGCCGCCCTGCTGGCCGTGCACTTCGCCCTTGCGGACTGGTTCACCGGCAACGTCGCGCAGCGGATGATCGGCGTGGTAGCGATCGTCGGCGCTGGGCTCGGCGTCTATTTCCCATTGGCCTGGATGCTCGGAGGTGTCGACAAGCAGGCCTTCAAGTCTCTCCTTCGCCGTAAGAGGCCCGTTCAAGATGCCGGTTGATCCCTCCCCTCGCCCGATGCGCATCGTTTCCGGGATCCAGCCCACCGGCAATCTGCACCTCGGCAACTATCTCGGCGCGATCAAGCGCTGGGTCGAGATGCAGGCCGAAGGCGAGTGCCTGTTCTTCCTCGCCGATCTGCACGCGATCACCGTGCACAACTCGCCGGCCGAGCTGCGCGACAACGTTCGCGCGATGGCCGCTGCGCTGATCGCCTGCGGTATCGATCCCGCCCGCTCGATCCTGTTCAACCAGGCTCGCGTGCCCGCCCATGCCGAGCTCGCCTGGCTGCTCAACGGCACCGCCCGTATCGGCTGGCTCAACCGGATGACCCAGTTCAAGGAGAAATCCGGCAAGAACCGGGAAGCGGCGAGCGTCGGCCTGTTCGCCTATCCCGTCCTGATGGCCGCGGATGTCCTCCTCTATCAGGCGACGCACGTGCCGGTCGGCGAGGACCAGAAGCAGCATCTCGAACTCGCCCGCGACGTCGCCGCCAAGTTCAACACTGATTTCGAAGTCGACCTCTTCACCCTGCCCGAGCCCTTGATCGGCAAGGCAGGCGCGCGAGTGATGTCGCTTCGGGACGGCACCGCGAAAATGTCGAAATCCGACGCGTCGGACATGAGCCGCGTCAATCTCAACGACGAGAGCGACTTGATCGCGCAGAAGATCCGCAAGGCCAAGACCGACGCCGAACCGCTTCCCGACAGCGTCGATGGTCTCGAGGGGCGTCCCGAGGCGCGCAACCTCGTCGCGATCTTCGCGGCGCTGACCGGCAGCGATGCCCAGGTGGTGCTCGATCGCTACGCCGGGCAGGGCTTCGGCACGTTCAAACCGGCGCTGGCCGATCTGCTGGTCGAAACGATGCGGCCGATCAAGAACCGGCTCGACGAGCTTCGCGCCAACCCCGAGGAGCTTGATTCGATTCTGGTGCAGGGGTCCGCGCGCGCAGCGGCGCTCGGCGCCCCGACTCTGGCGGGCGCCTATGAAGCGCTTGGCCTTCAAAGATAAGGCTTTTCCGGAGCACTGCGCCCGGGGTGTCCGCGTCAGTTGATACCTTCAGCCTGCATTCAGCCGGAACCTTCTAAAAAGCTTCGGTTTCCTATAGAGTTACCGATACGGCTCCGGTCTGAAAGGTCGCGTCTCAATGTCTGTCTCGAAGAAGTTGCTCACGTTCGCCGCTCCGGCGGCGCTTTTGGCGCTGAGCGCGTGTGCCACCGGCTTTCCCGCCAAGGTCTCGCGATTTCAGCAAATGCCCGCCCCGCAGGGTCAGAGCTTCGTGCTCGAAGCCGCCGATCCCGCCGATCGCGGCGGCCTCGAATTCGCGCAATATGCCGATCTCGTTCGCCGCAGCCTGATCGAGCAGGGCTATAGCGAAGCGTCTTCGCGCGACTCCGCCACGCTCGTCGTCTCGCTCGATTACGGCGTCGACGACGGTCGTCAGCAGGTCGTCGAGCGGCCGGGCTTCCGCTCATCCTTCGGCTTCGGTGTCGGGCGCGGCTGGGGCGGCTTCGGCGGCTGGGGCTATCGTCCTTATTATTCGCGCTTCGGCTATTACGGCCGTCGCAGCCCCTTCTATTTCGGCTGGGACGATCCCTTCTGGGGCGTCGGCTATGACGATATCGACGTCTACACCGTCTACAACAGCTTCCTGGATCTCGACATCCGGCGTGCATCGGACGGCCAGAAGGTGTTCGAAGGGACCGCCAAGGCGCGCTCGCGAACCGACGACCTCCGGACCCTGGTTCCCAACCTGGTCGAGGCAATGTTCACCGGCTTCCCCGGCAACAATGGCGAGCAGGTGAAGATCACGGTGCCGCCGCCCCCGCGCAAGGGCTGAACCGAACAGAGTTGGACAACGAGAGGGCCGGGAAACCGGCCCTCTTCGCGTTCGGCCTTCAGCGACGGATGAGCAGCACGCCGCCAAGGATCACGACGACGCCGAGCACCCGTGTGACGCTGATCGGCTGACGATCGAGGCCGAGCGCACCGACATGGTCGAGCAGCAGCGACATGCCGAGCTGACCGGCGATCAGCAGCGCGATGTACAGGGCCATGCCGAGCCGCGGCGCGGCGAAGACTCCGGCGAACACGAAAAAGGCGCCGTAGAGGCCGCCGAACCAGGCATAGACGGGAAGCGCGCGGACTGCCGGCAGGCTCGGCCGCACCCCCAGCGCCAACGCTAGCGTCAGCAATGCGACGGTTCCTACCGCAAAGCTCACGAAGGCGGCGTTGACCGGAGAATTGACCGCGCGCCCCATCAGCGCGTTCGTCGGCGGCTGCAGCGCGACGAACGTCCCGCTGACCAGCGCCAGCACGACACCGAGGGCGACCAGCGGGTTCAATGCGCCCAAATCAGCCTTCGAGCTGGCGAACCAGCAGGCGGATGTCGGAATCGAGCTCCGGATCCTGGGCGCGCAGTTTCTCGATCTGGCGAACCGCATGGATCACCGTAGTATGATCGCGCCCGCCGAACCGGCGGCCGATCTCCGGCAGCGAGCGCGGGGTCAGCTGCTTCGACAGGTACATCGCCACCTGGCGCGGGCGGGCGACCTCGCGGGCCCGGCGCGCGGAGGTCATCTCGGCCTTACGGATCCGGTAATGCTCGGACACCCGGGTCTGGATCTCGTCGATCGAAATCCGGCGCTGGTTCGCGCGCAAGGTGGATGCCAGCACTTCGCTGACGAAATCCACGTCGATCGCGCGGTTGGTCATCGCCGCATAAGCGGCGATGCGGTTGAGCGCGCCCTCGAGCTCGCGGACGTTGGAGTTGATCCGCTTCGCAAGGAACATCACCACATCCTCGGGCACCTGCACGTCCGGCAGCGCCTCGAGCTTCTTGTGGATGATGTTGAGTCGGAGTTCCAGGTCCGCCTGGTTGATGTCGGCGACGAGACCCCACGACAGACGCGAGAGGATGCGCGGCTCGATGCCGTCGAGATCCTGCGGCGCGCGGTCCGACGAGATCACCAGCCGGCGACCGGCCGAGATGATCTCGTTCATCGTGTGGAAGAATTCCTCCTGGGTCGATTCCTTGCCGGCGATGAACTGGACGTCGTCGATCATCAGCAGGTCGGCAGAACGCAGCTGCTGCTTGAACTGGATGGTCTCGTTGGCGCGAAGCGCCGCGACGAACTCGACCATGAACTTCTCGGCCGACATGTAGATGATCTTTGCCCGCGGCCGCTGGCGATGGAATTCATGCCCGATGGCGTGGAGCAAATGGGTCTTGCCGCGACCGGTCCCGCCATGAAGGAAAAGCGGGTTGAAGGCGACATTCTCGGCCGTGGCGAGGGTCCGCGCCGCGTTGAAGGCGACTTCGTTCGCCTTGCCGATGACGAAACTGTCGAAGCGGTAGCGGGGCTCGAGGGCGACCGCATAGAGGCCGTCTTTCTCGACCACCGGCTCTTCCTCCACCGGAGGCGCGGGGATTTCGACGACGGCGGCCGTCTTCGGCGCAGCGGCCCCAACTCCGATCACGATGTGGCGGATGGTCGGCACGGCCGCACGCCAGGCCAGCGCCAGGCGTTCGGCGAAATGGGTTTGCACCCACTCAGCCATGAATTGGGAGGGAAGCTCCAGCCGGAGAGTGCCGTGGTCGACGTCGAAATTGCCGAGCGCGATCGGACGCAGCCAGCCGTCGAACGTGCGCGCGCCGCAATCGCGGCGCAGCCCTGCACGAATCGATTCCCACGCCGCTTGAAGCGGATCGGCCGCCTGCTGACCCGGAGACGCATATGCTTCTCCTTTGATCGGCTTGTTCGACACCAAGGCACCCCCTTATTCTTATTGCGGCCAAAAACAGGGCCCGGAAACTGGCACAAGACTGAGCTCCCACGGCAACGCCCCCCGGCGTCGCCGATTCGAAAGCCACTCTTGCTGTGTGCGTCCGGCGGGAGATTCGCCCCGCTGGAGCGACCTTTTTAGGTAGGGGGGCTGGCTTGGATCAAGGCCGGAAAATCCCCGATCGGCAAATAAAGCATTTGACATCGGATTCCCGCGGTTTTGCCCGAGAATGGCAGAAAACTGCGGTTTGTTGCGCTGCAGCATCACGCGAATCGCGGAGTTTATTGAATTTTTTGTGACGGTTTCGAGACACAAAAAAACCCGCCGGCGAGGCGCCGACGGGTCCATTTTGAACCTTTTTAAAGGCTTAAGCGAGCGCTGCGATACGCTTCGTCAAACGCGAGAATTTCCGCGCTGCGGTGTTCTTGTGCAGCACACCCTTGGCGACGCCGCGCTGGAGCTCCGGCTGGACCTTGCTGATCGCCGCCAGCGCCGTCGCCTTGTCGCCGGCTTCGAGCGCCGCCTCGACCTGCTTGACGAAAGTGCGGATGCGGCTGACGCGCACGCGGTTGATCAGCTCGCGACGATCGTTGCGACGAATGCGTTTCTTTGCTTGCGGCGTGTTCGCCATCTTCCAAGGGCCTCGCTAAAGGTGTTTATTTGTAAACGAAAAGGGCGCGGAATCGAACCGCACCCGCTCGCCGAGCCCTCTACGCGAGAGCATCTCAAAGGTCAACTCGCTGTCGGGCGCCTTCAGGAACGCTGGCAGCGCGCGCAGAAAAAGGTCGAGCGGCCCGAATCGCTACGCCGCCGGATCGGCGCCCCGCACTGGCACGCCTCCCCTTCCCGGCCATAGACCCGCCACTGTTTGGAGAAATAGCCGAGCTCGCCGTCGGGCCGGGCATAATCGCGCAGAGTCGATCCGCCGGCCTCGATCGCGGCCGCAAGCACGATCTTCACCGCATCGACCAGCCGCTGCAGCCGCATCGTTGAAATGCGCCCGCCAGCGCGCGAGGGCGCGATGCCCGCCATGTGAAGCGCTTCGCAGACGTAGATGTTGCCGAGCCCGGCGACGATCCGCTGATCGAGCAGGAGCGCCTTGATCGGCGCCGATCGTCCGTCGAGCACGGCCGCCAGATACTCGGCGGTGAATTCCTCTCCCAACGGCTCGGGACCCATCGCGACGAAGGGCCCATAAAGCGGCACCGCATCGGTGCGCACCAGATCGACCGAACCGAAGCGCCGCGGATCGTTGAGCGCGAGACGGCGGCCGGCGTCGGTGTCGAGCAGCAGATGGTCGTGGGCGCCGATCTCGCCCGGATCGATCCGCCATCGCCCGGACATGCCGAGATGGAAGACCATCGTGTCGCCGCGATCGGTGTCGATCAGGCCGTATTTGGCGCGGCGGCCGAGGCGCGTCACGGTGGCGCCGGTCAGCCGCTGACGCAGATCCGGCGGGAAGGCTCGGCGCAGGTCGGCGCGGCGGGCTTCGACGCTGACCAGCCGCCGGCCCTCGAGCACGGGAACCAGCCCGCGGACCGTGGTTTCCACCTCGGGCAATTCAGGCAAGGGCGATCCTCTTAAGATGGCAAGTGCACATGCGGGCAATCCCCTGCTAGAGGCGGCGGCGATGGACAAGGTTTCTTTCGGCTTCGAGGACGTCGCTCCGGAGGAGAAGACCCGCCGCGTCGGCACGGTCTTCTCCCGGGTTGCCGCCCGCTACGACATCATGAACGACTTCATGTCGGCAGGGCTGCATCGCCCCTGGAAGGATATGTTCGTCCGCCGGGTGAAGCCGCGCGCCGGCGAATCGATCCTCGATATGGCGGGCGGCACCGGCGATATCGCATTTCGAATGGCGCGGCAGGGCGCCCACGTAACCGTGTCCGACATTAACGAGGACATGCTGGGTGTCGGCAAGGAACGTGCGACGAAGCAGAGGCTGGAAGGCCTTCGCTGGATCCCGCAGAATGCGGAGGAGCTGAGCTTCGGCGATGGTCAGTTCGACGCCTACACGATCGCGTTCGGGATCCGTAACGTCACCCATATCCAGAAGGCGCTCGGGGAAGCGCATCGCGTGCTCAAAATCGGCGGGCGCTTCTTTTGTCTGGAATTCTCGACCACCACCTGGCCCGGTTTCGACAAGATCTACGACGCCTACTCGATGCGGGTGGTGCCCAAGATCGGCAAGGTCGTCGCCCGCGACGAGGACAGCTATCGCTACCTCGTCGAATCGATCCGCCGCTTCCCGCCGATGGGCGAGTTCAAGGCGATGATCGAGAAAGCCGGCTTCGTGCAGACCCGGGTCGAGCCGATCCTCGGCGGCCTCGTCGCCATACACAGCGGCTGGAAGGTCTGATTTGACCCACCCAGTCGTTCATGTCTGGCGGCTCCTCAAATGGGGCCGAGTGCTCGCCCGCCACGGCGCGCTGCGTGGTATCGAGCGTGACCCCAACACCCCGGCCCCGGTTCGAAGATTGGCTCGGATAGCGCGCTTCGGCGCCCGAATCCCCGCAGTGCCGACCTATGGCGATGCGTTCCAGGAGCTCGGGCCTGCGGCAATCAAGTTCGGCCAGGCGCTGGCGACGCGGCCCGATCTGGTCGGCGCCAAGGCGGCGAACGACCTCCAGCTCCTGCAGGACAATCTGCCGGCGGCACCGTTCAGCGAAGTTCGTGCCGCGATCGAGCAGGGCCTGGAGCGCCCGATAGAGCAGATCTTCTCCCATATCGAAAAGGAGCCGATCGGCGCAGCGTCGATCGCCCAGGTCTACCGCGCGGTCACCACCGAGGGCCGTCAGGTGGCGGTGAAGGTGCTGCGACCGAACATCGAAGAGGATTTCGCGCGCGCGCTCGATACCTACCAGTGGGCGGCGGCCCAGGTCGAAGGCATGGGCGGCGATGCGGCCCGGCTACGGCCGCGAGCGGTGATCGCGCATTTCAAGCAATGGACCGCGCGCGAACTCGATTTGAGGCGTGAAGCCGCTTCCGCTTCCGAGCTGCGCCAGAATCTGGTCGCCGAAAGCGGCTTCTACATTCCCGAGATCGACTGGAGCCGCACCGCGCGGCGGGTGATGACCCTCGAATGGATCGACGGCATCAAGCTCACCGATCGCCAGGCGCTGATCGATGCAGGCCATGATCTGCCGGCAATGGCCGCCACCCTGGTCCGGGCCTTTCTTCGGCAGGCCGTGGTCGACGGCTTCTTCCATGCCGATCTTCATCAGGGCAATCTCTTCGCGCTTCCTGACGGGCGGCTGGCCGCGATCGACTTCGGCATCATGGGCCGGATCGATCGGCAGGCACGCGTCTGGCTGGCCGAAATCCTCTATGGGCTGCTGACCGGCAATTATCGCCGCGTCGCCGAGATCCATTTCGAGGCCCGCTACGTGCCGTCGCACCACAGCGTCGACGAATTCGCCACCGCTCTACGCGCCGCCGGCGAGCCGATCCGCGGCCTTCCCGTCAAGGACATCTCGATCGGGCAGATGCTCGATTCGCTGTTCACCATCACCCGCGATTTCGACATGAAGACGCAGCCGCATCTGCTGCTGCTTCAGAAGACGATGGTGATGGAGGAAGGCGTCGCGCACACGCTCGATCCGGACATCAACATGTGGGAAACGGCGGAGCCGTTCCTGCGCGAATGGGTTCGCGGCGAGCTCGGCCCCGAAGCGCAGCTGGCCGATCGCCTGGTGCGAGACATGCGGACCCTGGCGATGATCCCCGATCTCATCCGCCGGATCGATTATTACTACCCGGCGCCCGGGGCGGCCCCGCCCGATCCGCCGATGGCCGACATCGCCCTCGTGGTGAAGCCGCGCCGCTACGGCGGCTATGTTCTCACCGGCCTGGTTTCGGCCGCGCTCGCCGTCGGCGCGACATTGCTGCTGACGTGAGCGCGCAGGCCGCGCACCGACTGCGCGCCATTCCTGCCGATCTCGATGCGGCGGCCGTCACCGATGTGGACACGCGGCTGGCGGAGGTCCGGCGCGACCACGGTGTCACGATCTGCTTCGCGATCGAGAGCGGCAGCCGTGCGTGGGGCTTCCCGTCGCCGGACAGCGACCATGATTGCCGCTTCGTGTTCGTGCGCGCGTTGAATGCCTATCTGTCGCCCTGGCCGCTGCGCGAGGTCATCGAAACTCCGCTCGACGGCCTGCTCGACGTCAACGGCTGGGATCTCGGAAAGGCGCTCAAGCTGCTGCTCAAGGGCAATGCGGTGATCGTGGAATGGTTGATGTCGCCGATCGTCTACGACGCGGACGCGCAGACCGTCGAGGACCTCAGGGCATTTGCCGAACGCTTCGCGAGCCGCAACGGCATCGCGCAGCATTACCTGCACCTCGGCGAAAAGCAGCGCCGCACCTATTTCGCCGACGGCAAGGACGTCCAGCTCAAGAAGCTGTTCTACGCGCTTCGTCCCGCCGCCGCGCTGCGTTGGCTGCGGCTGCATCCCGATCGGAAGATCGCGCCCATGCACTTCCCCACCCTGATGGCCGAGTGCGCCCCGCCGCATGATGTCGCCGCCATCACCAGCGCGCTGATCGCGCGCAAGGCAGAGACTCGGGAGCTCGGCGCCGCGCCATTGCCGCGCCCGATCGAGGCGTTCGTGGACGGCGAGTTCGAGGCGGCGCGGCGCGCCTTCCCGGCCACACCCGCCGCGCCGTCGGCCGAGGCGAAACACGAAGCGGACCGCCTCTTCCGATCGACGCTGCTGCGCTCAGCGGAAGGCCCTGCCTCGACTTTCAGGGCGGCGCTCGCCACATAGGCGGCGTGAACGGCAAACGCATTCTCCTTATCGTCGGCGGCGGCATCGCGGCCTACAAGGCCTGCGAACTCATTCGCCTGATCCGCAAAGCCGGCGGCAGCGTCCGCTGCGTGCTGACCAGGAGCGGCGCCCAGTTCGTGACTCCGATGACTCTCGCCGCTCTGTCGGAGCAGCCGGTCCATACCAGCCTCTGGGACCTCAAGGACGAGGTCGAGATGGGGCATATCCAGCTCAGCCGCGAAGCGGATGTCGTCCTGGTCTGCCCGGCGACCGCCGATCTGCTCGCCAGAATGGCCGCAGGCATCGCCGACGATCTCGCCACCACCCTGCTCCTTGCCACCGACAAGCCGGTGATTGCGGTGCCGGCGATGAACGTGCGCATGTGGCTCCACGAAGCCACGCGGCGCAACGTCGCGCAATTGCGTGCGGATGGACTGACGGTGATCGAACCTGACGAAGGCGCGATGGCGTGCGGCGAATATGGGCCGGGCCGGCTTCCGGAGCCGGACGCGATCGTCACGGCGCTCAGCGACCATTTCGCCGCGCGCGCACCGGCGCCGCTGCGCGGAAGGCACGTCCTGGTCACCGCCGGCCCCACCCACGAGCCGATCGATCCGGTGCGGGTGATCGCCAACCGCTCATCGGGGAAGCAAGGCTTTGCGATCGCCGATGCGCTTGCCCGGCTCGGGGCGCGGGTGACCCTCGTTGCTGGGCCGGTCGCGTTGCCGACCCCGGCCGGCATCGACCGGATCGATGTCGAGACCGCAGCACAGATGGCGGCTGCCGTCGACGAGGCGCTGCCGGCCGACGCCGCGGTGCTGGTCGCCGCCGTCGCCGACTGGCGGGTCGAAGCCGCGGACAGGAAGCTCAAGAAGGGCGACGGCCCGCCGCAACTGCACTGGGTGGAAAATCCAGACATCCTGGCGGGGCTGGCGGCAGGCAGAAGCCGCCCTCCCCTGCTGATCGGATTTGCAGCAGAGACGAATGACGTTGTCGAAGCTGCGATCGCCAAGAGGCAGCGCAAGGGCTGCGACTGGATCGTCGCAAACGACGTTTCCGGCACCGTCATGGGCGGCGAGCGCAACCAAATCCACCTCGTCACCGCCGAAGGCGTCGAGCATTGGGACGAAGCGCCGAAGGCGGCGGTTGCGGCGCGGCTGGCGCAGCGTATTGCGGAGCAACTCACCGGAAAGACTGCGTTGCGCTAGACGCCTCGCGCCGGTCCTTGCGCGATGAATGATGCGTCCATGACAAGAAGCGCTTGTCATGCCTTACTCAGGGATTATGGCCGCGCTTCGTCAGGAGCGCATGCCGATCGTGAACGTCGATGTAGAAAAGGCTGCGCATGGGCGACAGATTGGCATTGTCGGCACGTTCGACGTCGAGAATTACGGCGATCTGCTTTTCCCTCTGATCGCCGAAAAAGCTCTCCACCAGCGGGACGAGAGCCTTAACCTTATACCCTTCTCGCTGAATTCGCGAAGTGCCGCCGACTGGCCTTATGATGTGCAGCCGATCGCGCGATTGCCGGAGCGCATTCCCGATCTGCGGGCGCTGTTGATCGGCGGAGGGCAGCTCGTGCGGTTCGACGATGCCTATCCGGTTCCGGTCCCGCCCGGGAGCCGCGTACCGCTGGATTACTGGCTGCTTCCGGCGCTTGCCGGTGCAATCGGCGGCAAGCCGGTCTTCTGGAACGGCATCGGCGCATGGACCGATTCCCCGCGGGCCGCCGGGCTCGACCACATCGTTCAGGAGGCGTTCGCCGCCAGCCGCCTGGTCGGCCTGCGCGACGAAGCCTCGCTTCGGCATCTCGCGCGGATCGCTCCCGATGCTGCCACCAGGTTCGTCCCCGACACTGCCTTCGGCCTCTCCCGTTTGTGGCCGCTCGGCGAGGAAAGCACCGACTATCGCGCGTGGCGGCAGGCGCTCGGGCTCGCAGGCCGCTATGCCGTCGTCCAGGCGAATGCAGCCATGCCGCTTCATGCCGAGGCGATTCAGCGCCAGTTGCGGTTGATGGACATTCCGGCGGCAGTGATCCTGCCGGTCTGCTGGTGTCATGGCGACCGTGCCGACCACGCACCGCGGCTGGAAACGAGGATTCTGCGCAGCTATGCCTGGCTGCATCCGCATCTCATCCGGGAGATCATCGCGCGCTCGGAGATCCTCTTCGGGTCAAGCCTTCACGCCTCGATCACCGCAATCAGCTATGGCGTGCCTCTCGTCCGCGGGGTGCAATATAGCGAACGCAAGTTCGAGCAGTTGCGTCTGTTCGAGGGCGTCGCCGACATCGAGGAGCCTGCCGCGATGCAACGTCTGGCGCACGGCCGCCGCGGCGTCGAAGCGTTGGCGCAGGATTATGCGGACCGGCTGGATCGTTACTGGGACGAAGTTGCCGCCGCCGCGCTTGGCGACTCGAAGGAGCGCGACGAAGCGGCAAGGCTTCGCACCCTCGCCCTCTTCGCGCAATTGTGCGCCGACCGCCAGCGGGGCACCGCCGCGTCACGCCTGCAAACCAGAGCCACGGAGCCGATCATGTTCTTGAAGCGCCGGCGCGCCCATTGGCGCAACAACCTGCTCTTGCTCAACGACCGGCTGAAGCAGACAGTCGGCGGTGCATTCGGTCGGGGCACGCGCGATCCAGCCAAGGAAGGCGGCGCCGCCGAGTGGTCGCCATCCACGGCGCGTGACGGGGGCGGCGCGATCCTCGACATCGCCGCGATCGAGACTGCGGCGATCGCCACCCAACCCTATCGGTGGGCGCACATCGAAAACCTGTTCGCACCCGAAGACGCGCGAACGCTCGCGGAGGCGTTCCCAAGCGACAGCTTTCGCAGGGTCGCCGGCAATGACGGCGAGAAGAGCTACCAATATCTGTCGCGATCCCTGGTTCACATGGGCGCCTCCGAAATCACCCGTCCCGAGCGCCTGCACCCGGCATGGCGGGCGCTGCTCGGCGATCTGCTCTCCAGGCGCTACCGCGAGGCGCTCTCCGAGGCGACCGGCCTCGACCTCGGGAAGGCGCCGATGGAGATCAACGCGATCCATTTCGGCGCCGGCGCCTGGCTTGGCCCGCATGTCGACCTCAAGGACAAGATCGCGACCCACATCCTTTACTTCAACGAGGATTGGGATTCCGCCGACGGCGGCTGCCTGCAAGTCTTGCGCTCGCGCGACGATGCCGATCGGGAGGCCGAGATCCTGCCGATCGTCGGCGGTTCCGCCCTGCTCGTCCGATCGGACGATTCCTGGCATTCGGTATCGCCGGTGGCGCGCGGCTGCCGCACGTCGCGCAAGAACATCAACGTCATCTTCCACCTGCCGGGTTCGATCAGCACGATGTGGCCGCCCGGCGAGAAGCACCGCCTGATCGATTATGCCGGCAGCTGAACGGGCGAGATGAGGATCGTCATCTACGGACTCGCCAAAACGGGTACGACCGCCTTGTTCTCGAAGATCCGCAACTCGCTCCCTCCGACCGCCATCTGCCTGTTCGAGCCGACCGCGCTGCGGGGAAGCATCATCCTGCGCGGACGCCTCATCGCGGCGCTGCGCGGCGATCTGTCCCCGCACGTGCTCGCAAAGGTGCTTCCGCTCGGCGTCATGACCCCGGCGGTCGAGCGCTTCGACCGCTTCGACAAGCAGATCCTCCTGGTTCGCGACCCCCGCGATCGATTGGTCAGCCGCCTCCTTTACGACGCGTACAAACCCGAGTTCGCCGCATCCGATCGGGCGCTCGCCGGCTTCATCCAACGCCTGCGCGCCAAAGAGGCGAACCCGCTCTCCGTGCCGCTTACCGAGCTGATCGGCTGTTTTCCCCAACGTCCATCCGAACGGTTCGACCTCTCCATATGGGCCTCTCACTACCGCTTCGCGATGATAGAGCGATCGTTCGAGTTCCACGACCGCCGGCCCGACATTCAGGTCTTTCGCTACGAGGATCTGGTCGCGAACCGCTTTGCCGGCCTGGAAGCCTATCTGGGCTTTCCGCTCGGCGGGACGGACGCGGTGACGCCCGAACTCGGCCGGGTGTTGCGGACGCGCGGCGCCGGCGCGTGGCGGAACTGGTTCACGCCGGAGGACATTCCGCAGCTGGAGCCTCTCCTCCAACCCTATCTCGACCGTTATTATCCGAACGCCGACTGGCGCCTGGCCGAGGCGCCGTCGGTGGAACGCCGCCATGCCAGCGACTACGTCCTTCGCATCGCCAACGAGCAGCGCGTCGGCCTGGGTCTGCCCGCCTTCGCGCTTCCGGCGGAAACCGGCGCGTGAGCGAGGTTGCTAAGTGGGATGTCGCTTCGTAGCGGTCTTCGCCGAGGCGTCCACCGATCCCACCAGGCCGAACCGGCGAATGCGAGGAACAATGATCGAGATTGAAATCCAGCGACTTCAGCATGGAGCCGACCTTCCCCTGCCCGGTTACGCCAGCGAAGGCGCGGCCGGAATGGACGTGGTCGCGGCGGAGAGCCTGACCCTCATACCGGGCGCCCGCCATGCGGTGGCGACCGGATTCGCGGTCGCCATCCCGCCGGGATACGAGATCCAGGTCCGGCCACGGTCGGGACTTGCGCTGAAGCACGGCATCACCTGCCTCAACACGCCGGGCACGATCGACAGCGACTATCGCGGCGAAGTGAAGGTGATCCTCGCCAATCTTGGGGACGCGCCGTTCGAGATCGCCCGCGGTGATCGCATCGCGCAGCTGGTCCCTGCGCCCGTCCTGCGCGCGTCGTTCGCCGAGGTCGAGGCGCTCGGGGCCACCGCCCGCGGCGCCGGCGGGTTCGGCTCGACCGGCCGGTGAGCCTCACCGACGATCAGCTCGATCGCTACGCGCGCCACATCGTCCTGAAGGAGATTGGCGGCGACGGGCAGAAACGACTGCTCGGGGCCGAGGTGACGGTGATCGGCGCCGGCGGCATCGGCGCGCCGGCGCTGCAATATCTCGCCGCCGCCGGCATCGGCAGGCTGCGCGTGATCGACGACGACACCGTTTCGCTCGACAACCTCCAGCGCCAGATCCTGTTCGGAACCGCCGATGTCGGACGCGGCAAGATCGCCGTCACCGGAGAAGCGCTGGCCCGGCTCAATCCGGATCTTCGGTTCGAGGGCCTGGCCGAGCGGCTGACGGCCGCGAACGTCGCGGCACTGATCGGAACGCCCGATCTGGTGCTCGACGGCTGCGACAATTTCGCCACCCGGCTGATCGTCTCCGATCATTGCACGCGGGCCCGAATTCCTCTGGTGTCGGCCGCGATCGGCCAGTTCCAGGCGCAGATCGGCACCTTCCGCGGCTGGGAGACGGAGCGGCCTTGTTACCGCTGCTTCGTCGGCGACGCATTCGACGCCGACGATTGCGACACCTGCTCGGCGCTCGGCGTGCTCGGCGCGATGGCCGGCATCGCCGGCAGCTTCGCGGCGCTCGAAGCGATGCGCGAGATCGCCGGCTTCGGCGAGCGTGCGGCCGGCAAGCTCCACATCTTCGACGGCCTGCGGCCCGAAATGCGGACGATCCGGATCGTCAAGGATCCCGCCTGCTCCGGCTGCGGCGCTCAGACGGGCAGCTGACCCTCCACATCCTGCAATTGCAGGAGGCTGAGCCCGACCATGGCGATGCCGACCGCAAGATCGAAGCCGCGCAAGGGGCGGATCCGCGCGCCGCGCCTTCTCACCAGCATGTCGATCAACGTCACCAGCAGGATGGAGAGGCCGCAAAGGCCCATGATCGCGGCCAGGATCGCGAACGGCCAGGTCAGTGCGCCTCCAAAGCGGCGGAAGAACGGCCACAGCAGCATTGCGAGGAGACCGGCGCTGGTGCCGATCCCGCTCGCCCGGGCGAAACTCCAGCCGCGCATCAATCCTTCTTCTTGACCGCGGCCTTCTTCGCCGGCGCCTTCTTGGCGGGTGCCTTCTTGGTGCCGTCCTTGGCCGCGGCAGCCTTCTTGGCGGGTGCCTTGCGGCCCTTCTTGGCGGGTGCGCCCTTGGCCGCACGATCGTCGATCAGCTGGGCGGCCTCCTCGAGGGTCAGGGCATCCGGCTGCACGGACTTGGGCAGGGTCGCGTTGGTGGTGCCGTCGGTGACATAAGCTCCGAAGCGGCCTTCCATCAGCTTGATCTCGGCCTCGGTGCGCGGGTGCGGACCAAGGATCTTGAGCGGCTCCCGGGCGGCGCCGCGACCGCGCCCACCGCCCGCGGCGGCCTCGGCGAGCTTGACCACGGCGGCGTTCATGCCCGTCTCGAACACGTCGGCCGTCGAGCTCAAACGGGCATATTTGCCGTCGTGAGCGAGATAGGGCCCGTAGCGGCCGATCGAGGCGGTGATCGGATTGCCGGTCTCCGGATGCAGGCCGATCGTCCGCGGCAGCGAGAGCAGGCGCAGCGCCTGGTCGAGATCCACCGCGGCCTGGCCGATATCCTTGGGGATCGAGCCGCGCTTGGCCTCCTTGCCATCGCCGAGTTGCACATAGGCGCCGAAGCGGCCGGTGCGCAGGCTGACCTCCTGCCCGGTTTCCGGATCGGTGCCGAGGATCGCGGGCCCGGCATCGGCGGCACCAGCCTCATCGCCGCCCTGGCCAAACTTGCGGGTGAACTTGCAGTCGGGATAATTGGAGCAGGCGACGAACGCGCCGAAGCGACCGCCACGCAGCGCCAGCCGACCCTCGCCGCAGGCCGGGCACACGCGCGGATCGCTGCCGTCTTCCTTGTCCGGGAACAGCCAGGGCGCCAGGAACTCGTCCAGTGCGGCCGTCACCTCCGACGGCTTCTGCTCCATGATCTCGACCGTCTTGGGCTTGAAATCGCGCCAGAAGGCTTCGAGCACCTTCTGCCACTGCGCACGCCCCCCGGACACGTCGTCGAGCTCATCCTCGAGGTGGGCAGTGAAATCGTAGGAGACGTAGCGCTCGAAGAAGCGCTCCAGAAAGGCGGTCAGCAGCCGTCCGCTCTCCTCGGGGGTAAAGCGGTTCTTCTCGAGCAAGACGTAGCCGCGATCCTTCAAGGTCTGGAGGATCGCCGCGTAGGTGGAAGGACGGCCGATGCCGAGCTCCTCCATCTTCTTGACCAGGCTCGCTTCCGAATAACGCGGCGGCGGCTGGGTGAAGTGCTGCTCGGAGGCGACCCGCTTCTTGGCGGGCGCGTCGCCCTGCCGCAGCCGCGGTAGCCGACGCGCATCCTCGTCCTGCTCGTCGTCCCGGCCCTCCTCGTAGAGAGCGAGGAACCCGGGGAAGAGCACGACCTGGCCGGTCGCACGAAGAGCATGCTGACCGGTGCCGTCGGCGAGTTCGGCCGTGGTGCGTTCGAGCCGCGCCGACGCCATCTGGCTGGCGAGCGCCCGCTTCCAGATCAGGTCGTAGAGCCGGGCATGATCGCCCGAGCCGGCGCGGTCCTTGCCGAAATCGGTCGGCCGGATCGCCTCGTGGGCTTCCTGGGCGTTCTTGGCCTTGGTTTCGTAATGGCGCGGCTTGTCCGGCACGTAGCCGGCGTCGAAGCGATCGGCGACCGCCTTGCGGGCCGCGGAGATCGCTTCGGGCGCCATCTGCACGCCGTCGGTCCGCATGTAGGTGATCGCGCCGTCCTCGTAGAGCCCCTGCGCCACCCGCATCGTGTGGCTTGCGGAGAAGCCGAGCTTGCGCGCCGCCTCCTGCTGCAGGGTCGAGGTGGTGAAGGGTGCTGGCGGATTGCGGCTGAGCGGCTTGGTCTCGACGCTGGTGACGGTGAAATGGCCGGCCTCGACCGCAGCCTTGGCGGCGTCGGCCATGCCCTTGTCGCCGATGCTCAGCCGATCGAGCTTGGCACCGTTGAAGCGGACCATCCGCGCCATGAATTCCTGGCCGTCCGCCTCCATGAAGGCGGTGACGCTCCAATATTCCTGGGCCTTGAACAGCTCGATCTCGCGCTCGCGATCCACGATCAGGCGCAGCGCCACAGACTGCACGCGTCCGGCCGATTTCGCGCCCGGCAGCTTGCGCCAGAGCACCGGCGACAGAGTGAAGCCGACCAGATAGTCGAGCGCGCGGCGCGCCCGGTAGGCATCGATCAGATCTTCGTCGAGCGCCCGCGGCTTCTGCATCGCCTCGGTCACCGCCGTCTTGGTGATCGCGTTGAAGGTCACGCGCTCGACGTCCTTGGGCAGCACCCGCCGCTTGCGCAGCACTTCCTGAACGTGCCAGCTGATCGCCTCGCCCTCGCGGTCGGGGTCGGTGGCGAGGATCAGTGCGTCGGCGCCCTTTGCCTCGTCGCTGATCGCCTTCAGCTGCCGCGCTTTGTCGGCATAGGTCTCCCACTCCATCGCGAAACCGGCGTCGGGATCGACGGAACCGTCCTTCGCGGGCAGATCGCGGACGTGACCGTAAGAGGCCAGCACGCGGTAGCCGCTGCCCAGATACTTCTCGATGGTTTTGGCCTTGGCCGGGGATTCGACGACGACGAGCTTCATTGCGCAATTCGATCCTTCATACGTACGCGCGAGAGTGGGGATCGCCTCCGCCGCCCGTCAAGCGCCTGTCGGCGACCCTCTGATGCGGCTAGGAACGACGCATGACGATCGATCCTGCCGCCCTGGAAAGGCTCGAGACGCAGCTGCGCCTCGACCACGACATGCCCCCACGCGCCTACCACAATTTCAGCCACGTCGAGGATTGCCTGACGAAACTGGACGACGTCGTGGATCTCGATCCTCGCGAACGGTCCCTCCTCCGCCTCGCGATCCTGTGGCACGATTCGATCTACGATCCCACCCGCAGCGACAATGAGGAACGCAGCGCCGCACGCGCGGTCGCGGAGCTGACGAAGAACGGCGCCGCAGCGAAGGACGCGCAGGAGATAGGGCGCCTGATCCAGCTGACCAAGGGACACCAAGTGGCGCCGGGCGACCGGCTCGGCGCGATCCTGGTCTCGATCGACCTCTCGATCCTCGGCGCGGAACCGGCCCGCTACGAGGCCTATGCCCGCGCGATCCGCGAGGAATATCGCCACGTGGCCGAGCCGCTCTATCGCGCGGGTCGCAAGCAGGTTCTCGCGCATTTCCTCGCGGCCGACCCGCTTTACCCGCACGCGCCGCTCGACGCCCGCTACGGCGCGCAGGCCCGGCGCAACATGGCGGCGGAAGCGTCGGCGCTCGGCTGAGCCGGCGCGTCAGGCGAAGACCTCTTCGAGCGTGTGGCGATCGCCGCCGCGCAACTCGCAATAGCCGATTGCCGCGCACCATCCGGCGACCATGGCGAGGCTGATCATGAAATTCGTGGCCACCCCGATCGCGCCGAAGCCCCCGATCAGGGCTTCGTCGAACAGGAAGGCGACGACCAGGCTGAGAAGCAGCGGGATGTAGACGATCACCATTGCACCGAACACCGCAAGGCCATGGCCCTCGGTCGAAAGCCAGCTCTCGCGCAATGCGTCCCCCGTTCCTTGATTGCGACTGATCAGCAGCGGCACCGCGGCAAACCATCGGGTCAGCAGGTACAGACCGGGGATGACCAGCAGCACCAGTCCGAGCAGGATCCCGAGCGTCGACACCAGCTGAAGGACGAACACCGGCAGGGCGCCGCTCCGCTCGCCCGCGGCCCAGCGTTGATCGATCAGGCGCCGAGTCAGGTAATATTGCGCGGCGAAGGCCGCGAGGCTGTCGATGAAGGTCGGCCGCGACTCGGCATTGGCGGCGACCGCGTCCAGAGTGACGCTCACCGCCGTCAGCAGGAGCACGACGGTCCCGCACAGGCCGGCATTCGCCCGCATCAACCTGGCGGTCCTGCCGAGAATCGCCCCGACGGAAATCTCGCTCATTCTTCCCCTTCCCCTATCAGATTGCGCTCGCCTTTCCGCCCGCATGCCGCTCCAGGCGGCCGGCAAGCTCCAGTTCGAGCAGGACGGTGTGGACCACCGCCGGCGGAAGGCCGGTCTGGCGGATCAGTTCGTCGACCGGAACCGGAGTCGCGTTGAGCAGGCCCGCGATCGCGCTTCGCGCCTGGTCGTCGGCATCGATCGCCGCCGCCGGCGGGTCATAGGGCAGATCCCGCTGGCGGAACGGCCCGATCCGGCCCGGGCTCAGGGCTTCCAGCACATCGTCGGCATTTTGAATCAGGGTCGCGCCTTCGCGGATCAGGCCGTTGCAGCCCTGCGCCCGGGGATCGAGCGGAGATCCGGGCACCGCCATCACCTCGCGGCCGAAATCGGCGGCGAAGCGCGCGGTGATCAACGATCCCGATCGCGGCGCCGCCTCCACCACCACAGTGCCCTGGGCGATCCCGGCGATGATCCGGTTGCGCGAGGGAAAGTGCCGGGCGCGCGGCTCGGTACCGGGCGGCTGCTCGGCGACGAGCAGGCCGCGTTCGGCGATCGCGCGCTGCCGTGCCTCGTTCTCCGGCGGATAGAAGACGTCGATGCCGCCGGCGACAACGCCGATCGTTCCGCTGTCCAGGGCCCCGTCATGGGCGGCAGTGTCGATGCCGCGGGCGAGCCCCGAGACGATCACCGCGTCCAGCTCGCCCAGGCGTTGGGCCAGCATCCTGGCGAATCGGCAGGCTGCGGCGGACGCGTTGCGCGCCCCGACCACGGCCACCAGGGTGCGATCGAGCAGCGAGAGATGGCCCTGGACGATGATCGCCGGCGGGGCGCTCTCGGTCTCGGCGAGCAGGGCCGGGTAGGCCCCCTGCCCGACGAAGAGGTAGCGTGCGCCGAGCTTCGCCACCGCCTCCATCTCCGCTTCGATCGCGGCACGGCTCGCAAGTTTCGGCGCGCGTCCGCCGCCACGCGCGGCGAGATCCGGAATTGCGGCGATCGCAGCGCCCGCCGAGCCGAAGCGGGCGAGCAGCTGGAAATAGGTGATCGGGCCGATATTGTCCGAGCGGATGAGGCGGAGCCGGGCGACTTCGTCCTCGTAGGCGCCCGTGTCAGCCATGCTTGGCTGCGCCGATGCGGGGCTCGGTCCCGGCCAGCAGCCTGCGCAGATTGTCGCGGTGCTTCCACCAGACCAGCAGCGCCAGACCTAGGAACATCAGGGCAAGATCGTAGCGCCCGAGCAGAGCCGCGGCGATCGGCGCGCTCAGCCCTGCCGACATGCCCGCAAGCGAGGAGATGCGAGTCACCGCCAGCAGTCCGATCCAGACCAGGGCGTAGCTGAGCGGCGCGACCCAATGGAGGTCGCCGAGGATCGCGAAGGCGAGAACCAGGCCCATGAAGGTCGCGACCCCCTTCCCGCCCGCGAAGCGCAGCCAGACCGGAAACATGTGGCCGAGCAGGGCCGCGATCGCAGCCAATTGCGCCGTGCCGGGCACGAAATGCTCCGCCAGCAGAACGGCCGCGGTTCCCTTGAAGAGATCGAGCAGCAGAGTGGCCGCTGCCAGCCCTTTGCGGCCGGTCCGCAGAACGTTCGTCGCGCCGATGTTTCCCGAGCCGATCTTGCGCAGGTCTCCGGCGCCGGTGAGGCGGGTCAGCAGGATGCCGAACGGGATCGCGCCCAGCAGATACGCAAGGAGGAAGGCCAGCAATGGACCGGCTGCCGTATCGATCGTCACCATCTACTCCCCGAAGGCGCCGGAATGTAGCGGATCGCCTCGGGGGCGCAACATTTTCGGGCACGATCGGCCGCCGCTTGCGCTTGTGCGGGTTCGCCCTGTAGCGGGCGGCGATGCGTGATCCCCGGCCGCTCCTCGTCTTCGATTCCGGAATCGGCGGCCTTTCCGTACTGCGCCCGCTTCGGGCGTTGCTGCCGACCGCGCCGATCGTCTATGTCGCCGACAGCGCGGGCTACCCCTACGGCACCAAGAACGCGGCCGAGATCGAAGCGCGCGTGCCGGCCCTGCTCGGCCGCCTTGCCGAGCGGTTCGACCCCGAACTGATCGTCATCGCCTGCAATACGGCTTCGACGATCGCGCTCGACGTCGTCCGTGCGGCGCTCGATCTTCCGATCGTCGGCACCGTGCCGGCGATCAAGCCGGCTGCGGCCGTCTCTCAGACACGCGCTATCGGCGTTCTCGGCACCGAAGCGACGGTGCGACAGCCTTATGTCGATCGTCTCGCCGCCGAATTCGCCGCCGATTGTACGGTCGTGCGACATGGTTCGGCGGAACTGGTCGATCTCGCCGAAGCGAAACTTCGCGGCGAGCGCACCGATCCCGCCGCCTTCGCCCGAATCCTCGACGCGCTCTATGCAAGCGAAGGTGGCGCGCGCATCGACACGATCGTGCTCGCCTGCACCCATTTCCCGCTGGTGGAAGACGAACTCGCCGCCGCCTCGGCGCGGCCGATACGCTTCGTGGACGGCAAGGAGGGAATTGCCCGCCGGACCGCCTGGCTCACCCGCGATCACGTCTGGCCGGCGGAGGCGCCGGAAGGGCGCGCCGTGTTCACGGGCCGAACGACGGCGATCGAGCCTTACCGCACGGGCCTCGCCGCCTTCGGCCTGACCCGCGTAGAAACACTTTGAAATCATCGCTCTTGCAGGTCGGCTTCGGCTAGCCATGTGAGAGCGGAATCGCTATGGGTTGGCAACGAGCCCCGGGGAGCGGACTTTTGGATTATCAGCGGATTTTCGCGCAGGCGATCGACCGGCTTCATGCCGAGGGCCGGTATCGGGTGTTCATCGACATCCTGCGCAACAAGGGCGCCTTTCCGAACGCGCGCTGCTTTGCCGGGCATAACGGCCCCAAGCCGATCACCGTGTGGTGTTCGAACGATTATCTGGCGATGGGTCAGCATCCGTCGGTGATCGCGGCGATGGAGGAGGCGCTGCACGATGTCGGTGCCGGCTCCGGCGGCACCCGCAACATCGGCGGCAACACCCATTATCATGTCGATCTCGAGGCCGAGCTCGCCGATCTCCACGGCAAGGAAGCGGCGCTGCTGTTCACCTCGGGCTACATTTCGAACGAGGCGACGCTCTCGACGCTCGGCAAGCTGCTGCCGGGCTGCGTGATCTTTTCCGACGAACTCAACCACGCCTCGATGATCGCCGGCATCCGCACCTCGGGCTGCGAGAAGCAGATCTTCCGCCACAACGATCTGGCGCATCTCGAAGAGCTGCTCGCCGCCGCCGATCCGGACGTGCCCAAGCTGATCGCGTTCGAGAGCGTCTATTCGATGGACGGCGACGTCGCCCCGATCGCCGACATCTGCGATCTCGCCGACAAGTATAATGCGATCACCTATCTCGACGAGGTCCACGCCGTCGGCATGTACGGTGCCCGCGGCGGCGGCATTTCGGAGCGGGACGCGGTCGCCCACCGCCTGACCATCATCGAAGGCACATTGGGCAAGGCGTTCGGCGTGATGGGCGGCTACATCGCCGCCGACAGGAACATCGTCGACGTGATCCGCTCCTATGCGCCCGGCTTCATCTTCACGACGTCGCTGTCGCCGGTGCTGGTCGCCGGCGCGCTCGCCAGCGTCCGCCACCTCAAGGCGTCCAGCGCCGAGCGCGAGGGCCAGCAGGCCGCCGCCGCGCAGCTGAAGACGATCTTCGCCGACGCCGGGCTGCCGGTGATGGCATCGACCACCCACATCGTGCCGCTGATGGTCGGCGATCCGGTCAAGGCCAAGAAGATCAGCGACATCCTGCTCGCCGAATACGGCGTCTACGTCCAGCCGATCAACTATCCCACCGTCCCCCGCGGCACCGAACGCCTCCGCTTCACCCCGGGCCCAAGCCACGACACCGCGATGATGCGCGAACTCGCCGAGGCCCTCGTCGAGATTTGGGACCGGCTCGAACTCAGGGTGGCTGCCTAACCAGCACGAGCGCTCCCCTGCTCTCGCGTTTCGTGTCGGAACTCGCGATTGCGGGCGAACACCCGTTCGCCTAGAGAGGCGTCTTCATTCAAAAGCGGAGTCTCGCGGCGTGGCTGAGCGTATCGCCATCGTTTCCGATCATGCAGCTTATCCGATGAAGGTCGAGCTCGCCGAGCATCTGCGTAGGCTCGGCTATGACGTGCTCGATCTCGGCACCGCCTCGACCGACAGCGTCGATTATCCGGATTACGGCTACCGCATGGCCAGCGCCATCGCCGGCGGCGAGGTGGAGCGCGGCATTGCGCTCTGCGGATCGGGCATCGGCATCTCGATCGCGATCAACCGCCATCCCCAGTGCCGCTGCGCCCTCATTTCCGACGGGCTGTCTGCCCGCCTCGCCCGCGAGCACAACGATGCCAACGTGCTGGCACTCGGCGCCCGGCTGATCGGCATCGAGACGGCGCGCGACTGCATCGCGCAATTTCTCGCCACCCCCTTTGCCGGCGGCCGCCACCAGCGCCGCGTCGACAAGCTCACCAACCCCGATTTCGCGAAGGAGCCCGCATGAGCACCCGCCCAGCCAATGATCTGCCCGCCAACGATCTGAGCGACGTTCAGCCCGACGGCTTCTTCACCCAGCGCCTCCGTGGCGCCGACAGCGCGGTGGCCGATGCGATCGCCGCCGAACTCGACCGCCAGCAGAACCAGATCGAGCTGATCGCCTCCGAAAACATCGTCTCGCGCGCCGTGCTCGAAGCACAGGGATCGGTGCTGACCAACAAATATGCCGAAGGCTATCCCGGCCGCCGTTACTATCAGGGCTGCGCGCCGTCGGACTCGGTCGAAACGCTTGCGATCGAGCGCGCCAAGCAGCTGTTCGGCTGCGGCTTCGTCAACGTTCAGCCGCATTCCGGCGCACAGGCGAACGGTGCCGTGATGCTCGCTCTGACCAAGCCGGGCGACACCATCCTCGGCCTCTCGCTCGACGCCGGCGGCCATCTCACCCACGGCGCCAAGCCGGCAATGTCGGGCAAATGGTTCAACGCCGTCCAATATGGCGTTCGCAAGGAAGATCATCTGATCGACTTCGATCAGGTCGAGAGCCTCGCCAAGGAGCACAAGCCGCGGCTGATCATCGCCGGCGGCTCGGCCTATCCCCGCCACATCGATTTCGCCCGCTTCCGCGCGATCGCGGACGAGGTCGGTGCGCTGCTGATGGTCGACATGGCCCACTTTGCCGGGCTCGTCGCCGCCGGCGAGCACCCGACGCCCTTCGGCCACGCCCATGTCGTCACCACCACCACCCACAAGACGCTGCGCGGTCCACGCGGCGGCATGGTGCTTACCGATGACGAGGACATCGCCAAGAAGATCAACTCGGCCGTCTTCCCGGGTCTGCAGGGCGGGCCGCTGATGCACGTCATCGCCGCCAAGGCGGTCGCCTTCGGCGAAGCGCTGGAGCCGGGCTTCAAGACCTATGCGAAGGCGGTGATCGCCAACGCCAAGGCGCTTGCCGGGCGGCTTCAGGAGCGTGGTGCGGCGCTCGTCGCCGGCGGCACCGACACCCACCTCGCGCTGGTCGACCTCACCCCGCTCGGCATCACGGGCCGCGACGCCGACGAGGCGCTCGAGCGGTCGGCGATCACCTGCAACAAGAACGGCATTCCGTTCGATCCGCTCCCGCCGATCAAGACCAGCGGCATCCGCGTCGGCTCGCCGGCCGGTACCACCCGCGGCTTCGGCGTTCCGGAATTCCGCGACATCGCCGACATGATCGCGGACGTGCTCGACGGCCTCAAGGCCAACGGCCATGACGGCAACGCGGCGGTCGAGGCCGAGGTCAAGGCGCGGGTGCGTGCACTCTGCGCCCGCTTCCCGATCTACCAGGATTAAGCCCGGCTTTGCGTTGCCCTTTCTGCTCCCATGAAAACAGCCAGGTGAAGGATAGCCGTCCCAGCGAGGACGGCACCTCCATCCGGCGCCGGCGCCAATGCGAGGATTGCGGTGCCCGTTTCACCACCTTCGAGCGCGTGCAGTTGCGCGAGCTCAACGTGGTGAAATCGGGCAGTCGGCGCGAGCCGTTCGACCGCACCAAGCTCGATCGCTCGATCGCCATCGCCTGCCGCAAGCGGCCGGTGCCGCAGGAACGGATCGATCGTCTCGTCTCCTCGATCCAGCGCCAGGTGGAGACGAGCGGCGAGAGCGAGATCGACTCCACGCGCATCGGGGAGATGGTGATGGACGGTTTGAAGGCGCTCGATCCGGTCGCCTACATCCGCTTCGCCAGCGTCTACAAGGATTTCACCGAAGCACGCGACTTCGAGGAATTTGCCGGCTCGGTCGGCGAGATCGGCCGCGAGTGACGACCTCCGCCCCTCCCCCGGCGATCGTGCTGGTCCGTCCGCAGCTCGGCGAAAATATCGGCAAGGCCGCGCGCGCGATGCTGAATTTCGGCCTCACCGACCTGCGGCTGGTCACACCGCGCGACGGCTGGCCCAATCCCGCGGCCGGCCCGGCGGCATCGGGCGCCGACATCGTGCTCGAGCAGGCGCGCGTCTATGACAGCGTCGCCGAAGCGGTGGGAGACTGCGTCCACGTTTATGCGACCACGGTGCGCAAGCGCGGCCTGGTTGTGCCGGTCGTCACACCGGAGGAAGTCGCCCGCGAGATCCGCAAACAGGCGGAGCCTTCGGCGATCCTGTTCGGCGCCGAACGTGCGGGGCTCGAGACCGACGAGGTCGCCATCGCCGGCAAGATCGTCACGGTGCCGATCAACCCGGAATTCCGCTCGCTGAACCTCGCCCAGGCGGTGATCCTGCTCGCTTATGAATGGTCCAAGCATGGCGATCTGCTGATCCCGACCGAGGGCGACGAGCACGAACCGCAAGCGACGCAGGGTCAGCTCGAAGGCCTGATCGGGCAGCTCGAGGACTCGCTTGATGCCGCCGGCTATTTCTACCCGCCCGATCGCACCCCGGCGACCAAGAACACGATCCGCACCCTGATCACCAAGGCCGGATGGTCAAACCGGGAGGTGCAGGCGATGCGCGGCATGGTCCGCGCCCTGGTCAATCCGCGGCCACCGCGCGACTGAGCGCAACGGTCTTCCGGCCTCTTCCCGCGAGAAGAGGCCGGATCAGGCCTGTGCGGCCGGTGTCGCGTCGAAGCGGCCTAGCTCGTAGGCGATCGAGCTCTCGACCAGCCGCTCCCACAGATTGGCGACAAGCTCAACCGGCACGTCGAGCTCGCGGGCGTGATCGGCCACGTTGCCGAGCACCTGCGCCTTGCGGCCCTCGTCGCGAACCGTTTCCCGCTCCGTCTTGATGCGCGCGGCGGCGTCCATGTAGCGGAAGCGCTCGGCTATCAGCTCGACGAGCAAGCGATCGAGACTGTCGACGCCGGCGCGTACTTCGGACATGGTCCGGCACTCTGCCGGCGGAGTGATATCGAATTCCATGGCGGCCGCTTAGAACGAGTTCGGCCGACGGGAAAGGGCTTCGCGGCTTCCGACGCGCAGAGCGGTCGATGGCCACGCATCCACCCGCTTTTGCTTGACTTCTCCAGACCTCGCCGCCATGTGCCGGCCTTCGCAATTGGCCCCGCACTCCGGTGAAGCGGTGGCCGCGTCCGGTGCATGCCGGGCGGTGCGGTTCCGGAACACAGCAACCAAGCAGATTGGACCGACACATGAGCAAGCGCAGCAGCGCCAAGTACAAACTCGACCGGCGCATGGGCGAGAACGTCTTCGGACGTCCGAAGAGCCCGGTCAACAAGCGCGAATACGGCCCCGGCCAGCACGGTCAGCGCCGCAAGGGCAAAATGTCCGATTTCGGCATCCAGCTCCGCGCCAAGCAGAAGCTCAAGGGCTATTACGGCGACGTCACCGAGAAGCAGTTCAAGAAGACGTTCACCGAAGCCGCCCGCATGAAGGGCGACACCTCGCAGAACCTGATCGGCCTGCTCGAGCGTCGCCTCGACATGATCGTCTATCGCGCCAAGTTCGCGCCGACCATCTGGGCCGCCCGTCAGATCGTCAGCCACGGCCACATCCGCGTCAACGGCGTGAAGTGCAACATCGCTTCCCGCCGCGTGAACGTCGGCGACGTGATCGAGCTCGGTCCGAAGGCGCGCGAGATGGCGCTGGTGCTGGAAGCGCAGGGCCTCGCCGAGCGCGAGATCCCCGATTACGTCAGCCCCGATGGCGCCGCCAAGGTCACCTACACCCGCGTCCCGACGCTGGACGAGGTGCCCTATCCGGTGCGCATGGAGCCGAACCTGGTCGTGGAATTCTATTCGCGCTGATCAGGCTCGACCTCGAAGCTACCGACGGCCGTCCCCTTGGGGGCGGCCGTTTTGCTTTGGATCTCTCCACACGGCTGCTCGTCAGGACGCATGCTTGCGCGGCTTCGGCCGGAATGCCAAAGCGCGGGCACAAAGCCGCCTGGAGGAAGTCGCCCGATGTTCGCCGAACGCCTGCCACGAACCGCTGCCGCATTCCTTCTGATGGGCACCGCCGCCGCCACCTTGGGTGCGCCCGCGTCCGCGGCTGGACTGGTCCCGATCTCGCTCGAAACCGTCCGGTCCGCGACGCGGACGATGTCCGATGACAGCTTCGAAGGGCGCGCGCCGACCACCGCCGGCGAGGAGAAGACGGTCGCCTTCATCGCCGACCAATTCCGCAAGGCCGGGCTGAAGCCGGGCAACAAGGGTGGCTGGTATCAGAACGTACCGTTGGTCGAAAATACCGCCACGCCGTCGCAGATGACGATCGCCGGCGGCAGCGCACCGCTCACCTTCGATTATCGGAAGGACTTCGTCGCCAACACCTATCAGGTGCAGCCGCGCACCGAGCTTGCCGGTTCGGAGCTCGTCTTCGTCGGCTACGGCATCAATGCGCCGGAGCGTGGCTGGAACGATTATGCCGGCCTCGACGTGCGCGGCAAGACCGTGGTGATTCTGGTCAACGATCCCGACTGGCAGGAGTCCGGCCTCGAGGGCCGCTTCGGCGGCAAGGCGATGACCTATTACGGCCGATGGACCTACAAATATGAGGAAGCCGCGCGGCAGGGCGCCGCCGGCGCGCTGATCGTCCATCAGACCGAACCGGCGGCCTACGGATGGAACGTCGTCCAGTCCTCCTGGACCGGCGCGCAGTACAATATGGACGATCCCAAAAACCACATGGACCAGTCGAAGCTGGTCGGTTGGCTCACCGAGGATGCGGCCCAGCGCCTGTTCGCCGCCTCGGGCAAGGATCTGACGGCGCTGGCCGCGGCGGCGAAGCAGCCGGGCTTCAAGGCCGTCCCGCTCGGCACCAAGGTTTCGATCCGTCTCGACAACCAGATCAAGCGCCAGGCCTCGCGCAACGTGGTCGGGATCCTCCCCGGCGCCAAACGCCCGAACGAATATGTCATCTACACCGCCCATTGGGACCATCTCGGCCGCTGCGACGCCGATCCGGCGGGCGACGACATCTGCAATGGCGCCGTCGACAACGCCAGCGGCACCGCCGGATTGATCGCGCTCGCCGAGGCGCATGAGAAGGCCGGCGCCGCCGACCGCTCGATCGTCTTCGTCGCCGTAACCGGGGAAGAATCGGGCCTGCTCGGATCGCAATATTATGCGGAGAACCCGATATATCCGCTCGCCAGCACAGTCGGCGGGATCAATATGGACAGCCTCAGCCTGGCCGGCGACGCACGCGACTTCGTCGCCGTCGGCGGCGGCAAATCCGAACTCGACGACTATCTCGGCCGTGCGCTCAACGGCCTGACAGTCAAGCCGGAGCCTTCACCGCAGGCAGGCTATTATTATCGCTCCGACCATTTCAGCCTCGCCAAGAAGGGCGTGCCGATGCTCTACGCGAAGCTCGGCAACGATCTCGTCAATGGCGGCACGGCCGCCGGCGAGGCGTGGCAGGCGAAATATCGCGCGGAACGGTATCACGGCCCCAATGACGAGTTCGACCCCAATTGGGACTGGTCGGGCGCGCTCCACGAGTTGCAGATCTACTGGCAGATCGGCCGTGATCTCGCCACCGGATCAAGCTGGCCGAACTGGAACGAAGGCGACGAATTCCGCGCGATCCGCGATCGGTCGCGCAGCGGAGCGGCGGCACGATGAACCTGCGTCAGATCGCCGAGTGGGGCGAGCACGAATTCGTCTGGATCGGCTTTCCGAGCCACGCCGATCTTTGGCTCGAGGATCTCGCCGCCGCCCAGGCCGAGGTCGCCGCATTCGCTGCGGCGGTGCATGCCGATGGGCTTGGCGAAGAGGTGCGACTGGTCGCCGCCGATCCCGCGGCCGCCCGCCGCGCCGCCGAGCTCGCGCCGTTCGCGACGGTGGTGCAGGAGATATTCGGCGACATCTGGCTTCGAGACACGGGCCCGATCATCCTTGGCCGTGGCGCAAATCGGGTTCCGAGCTGCTTCCGGTTCAACGGATGGGGCGGCAAATACGATCTGGAGGGCGACGACACGATCGGCCTCCGGCTCGCCAACAGCGCCGGCCTCGATCCGCGGGCTCACGACTGGATCCTCGAAGGCGGCGCGATCGACGCCGACGGCACCGGCCTTCTCGTCACCACCGAGCAATGCCTGCTCAATCCGAACCGCAACCCGGGTCTCGATCGCGCCGCGATCGAGGCGCGTCTGCGCGAGGATCTCGGCGCCGATCGCATCCTGTGGCTCGGCGAAGGCCTGCTCAACGATCATACCGATGGCCATGTCGACAATCTCGCCCGCTTCATCGGCGAGAACCGGCTTGCTCTGCCGAGCCCCGCGGGACACGACGATCCGAATGCTGCCATCTATGCCGACGCGCGCCGGCGGGCCGAGGCAGCGGGTGTCGAGGTGGTCCCGGTCCCCTCCCCGGGAGCCGTCGAGCGCGATGGCGAGATTGTTCCGGCTTCCTATATGAACTTCTACATCGGCAATGCGGCGGTCGTGATCCCGGTCTACGGCGCGCCGAACGATGACGCCGCCGTCGAGGCGATCGGCGCACTCTTCCCCGGCCGCAAGGCGGTGGGCCTGCGCGCCGATCATGTTCTCACCGGGGGCGGCAGCTTCCACTGCATCAGCCAGCAAATGCCGGCCTGATGCCTTCAGGATCCCTCTACGCACTATGACCACGATCACCGTCGCCGCCCTCCAGCTCGCCTTCACCGACGATGTCCAGGAGAATATCGCCGCCGTATCCGAGCTGGTCCGCGAAGCTGCGGCCAGGGGTGCGAAGCTGATCCTGCCGCCCGAGCTGTTCGAGGGTCATTATTTCTGTCGCACCCAGGACGAGGGCCACTTTACCCGCGCCCTGCCCGCCGATGAGCATCCCGCGGTGCTGGCGATGCAGAAGCTTGCCGCAGAACTCGGCGTCTACATTCCGACCAGCTTCTTCGAGGCCGACGGTCATCATCACTACAACAGCCTGGCGATGATCGACGATCAGGGCGCGGTGATGGGCGTCTATCGCAAGAGCCACATTCCCGATGGCCCGGGCTACTCGGAGAAATTCTATTTTCGGCCCGGCAACACCGGCTTCAAGACGTTCAAGACGCCGTATGGCAAGGTCGGGCCGGCCGTTTGCTGGGACCAATGGTATCCCGAGACCGCGCGCGCGCTGATGCTCGACGGCGCCGAGATCCTGCTCTTCCCGACCGCGATCGGCACCGAGCCGCACGATCCCGATCTCGACACCAGCCGCCTCTGGCGCCGCGCGATGATCGGCCATGCCGTCTCCAACGTCGTACCGGTGGTCGCCGCCAATCGCATCGGCACCGAGCATGGCCAGCGTTATTACGGCAACAGCTTCATCTGCGACGAACGGGGCGACATCCAGGCGGAGTTCGGTGCAAGCGATACCGGCGTGCTGGTCGCAACGCTCGATCTGGCGCAGGCCCGTGCCCATCGTGCCGCGTTCGGCTTTTTCCGGGATCGCCGGCCGGAACTCTACGGCCGCATCAGCCAGGACATCTGACGAACGGACGGTCGCGACAGACTGTCCGCGACCGCCGGTCTGCGATACGCTCGGCCGCATGATGTTCGCCAAGCAGCTTCGGGAGGGCGTACGCGACGGCCGGATCACGTGCAGCGTCCGGATCTGGACCCGGCCGCACGTCAAGGTCGGCGGCCGATATTCGCTGGAAGGCGGCTACGTCGTCGTCGATGCTATTCGTCCGATCGCGCTTGGTGACGTCACGGGTGATCTTGCCCGCCGGTCCGGTTTCGCGGGCGTCGTGGATTTGCTGAAAACGGCCCGCCACGGCAGCGGCAGCAACATCTATTTCGTCGAGTTCCATTACGAACCGCCGGCAGAGAGCCCTGAAGCAACCTGATCTTTACGCTTGCCGGAGCAGGGAACGGAAAAGAGCGGGCTTTTCACGCCGCCGGACTGTATCCGTCCTATAATGGCGGCTGGAGTTGGAGCGTAGCCGATGCGTGTGTTTGCTTTGCTTTTGCCATTGCTGGCCTTGGTCGCCGCACCTGCCGCTGCGTCGCCGCAATATCGGCTGGCCGAGCAGAAGCTCGCCGCGATGGCCGCGGAAAATCCCGGCGAATACGGCATTGCCGCCGTCGATCTCGCAACCGGCGAGACGATCAGCTTCAACGGCAACGAGCCGTTTCCGATGGCGAGCACGATGAAGGTAGCGGTGGCCGCCGCCTATTTGTCTGATGTCGACGACGGCCGTCGGTCGCTCGACGATGTCATCGCCGGCGTCAGTGCACGGACGCTGATGGAGCAGATGATCACGCGCAGCGACAATCGCGCGACCGACCTGCTGATTGCGCGGCTCGGCGGCCCGGCGGAGATCCACGCCTGGCTGCGTGCCCACGGCTTGAGCGGCATTCGTGTCGACCGCACGATCGCCCAGTTGCTCGCCGCGCGCCGCGACCTGCGCGACGTTCGGGACTCGAGCACCCCGACAGCCATGCTGCGTCTGCTCCGGACCATCGACGGTGACGAGGCGCTGTCGCCGGCCAGCCGCCGCATCCTGCTCGACATGATGAGCCGCTGCCGCACCGGATCCAATCGGATGCGGGCGCTGCTGCCCGCCGGCACCAAGGTCGAGCACAAGACCGGCACGTTGTCCGGCTATACCGGCGATGTCGGTTTCGTAACACTCCCGGACGGGCGGCGCATCGCGGTGGCGCTGTTCGCGCGCGGCGGCGTCAATCGCCCCGCCGTGATCGCCTCGGCCGCGCGCACCATCTACGACGCCTTCGACGCCGAGACCCCGAGGGTTCGCACCGCCGCGAGGATGACCTTTCCCGCCAAACCCGCGCCGCGCCCCGCAGCAAGTTGCGCCACGACCGGCGAGAGGTCGCTTTCCCAGATCGTCCGGGAAGCAACCGAACCAACCAATCTGCTGGCCGCACGCGGCTGCAATTCGGGCTCGGCTGTCCGGGGTCGCAGCGCACCGAGCCGCTGAGCAGCCCTCTTCAGCCCCGTCGCAGCTGTTTCAGGCCGGCATCGATCCAGCCAATATCGCCATCGAAGAAACGTCGCAGCGACCATCCGGCCGCCTCCTCCCGGGTCAGCTGTCGCGCCGGGGCCGCACGGGCGGCGGGGTTGGCGCCCCGGCCGAAGGAGCGGTACTCGGCGTAACGAGTCGTCGGGAGACGGTTGGACGTGCCCGGATACCATTCGCGCCAGCCCTCCGGCATCACCTGCGCATCCATCCGCGTGCGCAGGAAGACGACGCTCGCATAATCCCGCCATGGCCGACCAAGCGAGACGTTGCGGGCTGCGGGATCGGCAGTGAGCGTGCAGCGATCGAAAACGTAGCCGCTATCCTCTTCGGCCGATGCGCGGCTCTGGGCCGTGTACCAGACGTCGCCATGCGCGAGACCATGGATCCGGCACTCGCGGAAGTAGGCCTTGGCGTTGCCGAAGATGAAATCGACATGCCCCTCGATATAGCAATTCGAGAAATAGTGTCGCGCCATGCGGCCGTTCTTGCCCTTGTTGGCAAACAAGGTGTCCTGATGGCCGAGCAGGCGTACGCGGGTGACCACAGCGCGGTCGCCGGTGAGTGACAGAGCCACCGCCTGGGAGGGTGGGTTCCCGGGCACCAGCCACCAATCGTTCTGGATGGTGAGATTGGCGATTCGAAGATCATCGCCACTCGCCGTCACCGTGGCCGAGTTGAACGTGCCGCCGGCGCTCTTGGCGGAATCTCCGTAGACGAGAATCGTCGCATCCGGCCGCTTGCCGGTGCCGATCAGGGTCACGCCGGGTCCGCTGATCGTCAACTTCTCGCGCCAGGTTCCCGGCGCGATTCTCACGACCCCACCGTCCGCCGGCAGCGCGTCGATCGCTGCCTGGACACTGCGATAGGCGCCGCGTTCCGAGGCAGACACGATCAGATCGCGGGCTTGCGCAGGCGGGGCCGCTCCGGTCAGCAGACAGCCGGCGATCATGATCGCCGCAAGCAAAGCCTTCATGTCAAATCCTGTCCTTGTCGAAGAGGCGGTCAGCGCGCCGTTTGCTGCTTCCATGCGGGGTACCGTGCGAGTGCGGCAGACGGCGCGGCGTTGAACCAGCTGTAGCCGCGGCGGCGTTCCTGACTGATCTCGCTGACGTCGTCGTAGATCTTGTGGTCGCGATCGCCGAACACCGGTTTGAATGTCTCGACATCATAGAGCCGCGCCCAGATCGGTCCGGCGCCCGGCTTCGGGTTCAGCCGCGCGTCCGCTCGGCTCCACTCGACGTCGCGCAAGCCGTGGGCGGCCAGCCAGGCGATGCCGCTCTCCACGGCGGCGATCACCGCAGGCGACGGAGCGGGCTGTTCCATCAGGAAGCGCAGGATGCCGGCGCTCTCGGCGGACGAGAGCGCCACCGGCTCGAACGCCCGCGCGCCGACCGGCGCCAGGGTCAGCGCATCGTGCTGCTGCGCCCAGATAGTGCGCCTGCCATTCACCACGATTTGGCTGCGCAGCAGCACCGTCAGTGCCTTGTTCGCGGCCGCACGGGCTTTAGCAGCGATTTCAGGCGCGACGAACCCGTAAGGCGCGCCGGCGGCGCCGACCTCCGCCAGCAAGCGCGCAACCTCCACCACGGCATCGTCATTGTAGGTGATCGCATCATGGTAACCGCCCTGCAGCGGGTAGACCTGCGGCCAGCCGCCATTCGGATATTGGGCAGCGAGGAGATATCGGACACCCTTTGCAAAGGCTGCGCGATAGACGTCTCCGTCTCTGCCCGGATGCTGCGTCTCGACCCGGGCGAGGAAGCGCATTTCGGTCGTCGTCGCCCCATTGTCGATGGTGCCGACATAGGCCCAGCCGGCATCGGCCGCCTGGATGTCCCCCGCCGCATAAGGCGGCAGCTTCTCGACGATCGCCCACCCCTCCCCCGACACCCGTGGCGGTCCGGACCGGTTCTGGTTCTTGCCCCAGCCCCCGGCCGGAGTCTGAAAGCTGACGATATTGTCGGCGATGCCACGCGCCTCCGCAGACCGATAGAAGGCGTCGTCCCGATCGAGCGGCATGCCGTCGCCGCCACCATGAGGCCGTTCAGGCAGTGTCCCTGCTCCCGTCTGCCGCCGCTCCGCGGCAAGAGCCGCCTTGTCCGCCGTCATCAGGGCCTGGGACCGGGCCAGGTAGCTCTGCCATTGCGCTCGCTCCGCAGCCGGCAGAGCCGCAATCCGGGTGCTTGTCACGGGCAGAGCCGACGTAGCGGTGCCGATCACCCGCGCTTCACCGGGCACCGCGATGACGGCAAGAGCGAACAGGATCGCGGTCGAGGCGCGTTTCATCAATGACCTTTCGAGGAGAGATTGGGCGCATCGGCGGCAAGCCAGTTCACTGCGTTTTCGAGGAAGCGACGCTGCAGGGGCGCGACCATGTCCGGCAGCCGATGAATCAGAACGCGCATGTCGCCGCTCCGGGCGATCATCGTCGCTGCACCATTTTTGCGGTCGTGATCGCGGCTATAGGCGGCGATGATCTCGACGCCGGGGCCTTCGACGAGCAAGCCGTTGGATGGCTGCCCTTCGATCTGATGAAGGACGCTCGTCGCCTGGTCGACCGGAATTCCACCGAACAGCGGATGGGCACGGATATAATTCCAATTGCCCATCCACGGCGCCCGCAAATTGCCGACCTGCCCCTCATAGCGGAACAGCCCCAAAGCGGAGAGTTGTCGCGCCACCCCGTCAGCGAGCCCGTCTTCCGGGACCATCGCAAGCAAAGGCGTTCCGGAACGAACCGCGGCGAGGATCGCGTCGGGAAGATTGCCGGGGACGAGCTTCGGCTTTTCCCCCTTCGCCGGCTGGGCTTCCAATCCGGTCTGCTCGCCGATCTGGCGCCGGGTAATTTCGTCGGCCGCGAGCCCCGAGGCGATGATCCCATCATAATCAACCCCGGCGCGGAAATCCTCGAACCGGGCAGTGTCGGTCGCTTCGAGCTGTCGTCGCAACGACTGGGCAATACCCGACAGCGCGATGCGGAGCGGACGGACAGCGCGCGGCCCGGAACCCACCACCCAGAGCTCGCGCTCGAACCCGGCGTCCGGGAAAGCGGAATGGGTGAACCTGACCCGGTACGATCCGGCCTCGGTGAACGGCGGCAACGCGACCGCGTCCGCAATCAAAGTTCGGAACGTGTCGGGATCCTGTGCCGGAACCTCGAAGCTTCCCACCGGCAGCGCAGTGCCGCCCGGGGTCAGCAGCGACAGCGCCAGCGTTCCGGGCGCCTGCCGGCCGCTGTCGTTGAACAAATAGAGATCAACCAGGGCGCGCTCGCCCGGCGCATAGACGAGCCGGCGCTGCTTCGCGCACGGTCGCACCGGCACCAGGCTGCGGCGAACGATCTCCGGATCCGCCTTGAAGCGCCGCAGATTGTCGACGATCCCGGAATGGTTCTCGATCGCGGTGGTCTCCCAGCCGCTGATCGCCGCGATGTCGACGCTGTCGCCGATCCGGATGTTCTCGAGATAATTTTCCCAGGCCTCGTAACATTTGCGTCCGATCGACAGATACAGCGCCTCGGCGGTCGGAAACGCGCCGCGAAATCCCCAGCGGTCGAGAAAAGCCTCGGTGCCGCGCAGGATCTCGCGGTGATCGTCCACGTCATAGGCCTTGCCGCCCCGGGCTTCGATGTCGCGAACGATCCCGGCATGATTGTCGCCGACGGCGCAGCCCTGCATCTCGCCGAACTCGACAATGAACGGCTTGCCCGTCTGCCGGTGAATGTACGAATCCGGCGACTGGTAGAAACGGTCATACCATTGATCGCCGGCCCCCTGATGGTTGACCCACCAGCCGCCCCATTTCTCCACGTCCGAGCGGAAGTAGTGATCGTCATAGGGCAGGTACATCGCCTGAGCGGCGCCCCGCTCGACGAAGCCGTCGTTGAGAAGCACGGCGCGGCTCGGATCGGCATCATGCATCGCCGTCAGCACCGCCTGCACGTCGGGGTTGGCGAGGTCGGCGCCGATTTCGTTCTGCAAGGTATAATGGACCAGCGACGGGTGTGAGCGGAACGCCCGCACCATCTCCACGCATTTGGCCCGCATGAAGTCGCGACTGAACCGGTCGGCCGGCGACAAGCTCTCGCCGGGTTTTAGATCACGCCCGATCGCATGGCGCCCTCCGCCGGGCTCCATCACCCGCAGCAGGCCGCCACGATCCTGGGCCGCGAAAACCTCCTCCTTGCCGACGTTGCGATGGAAATGGAGACAGTTGAGGCCCAGCGCCTTCGCCGAAGCGACTTCCCGTCCGGCGAGTTCAGGCGTCGGCCAGAGCCCGTTATAGCCCCAATAGCCCCAGGAAATGGCCGAATAGAGTTTGATGCGGCGGCCGTTGAGCCGGAGCATGGCATTGGTGCCGACGCCCTCGACTCCGATCCATCGGAAGCCGAACTCGGCAAGGCGCACATCCTCGCCCCAGCCGAAGCGCAGCCGATAGAGGTTCGGACTGTCGAGCTCCCACAGCCTCGCGTCTTCCGCCCGTAGGCGGAAGACGATCGTCGCGCGCTGGCCGTCGACGCGCACCTCCTCGAGGGTTGCGGCGGCGGGCTGCACCCGTCCCTGCGGATCCAGTAACGCCAGCGTGGCCTTGCGGCGCAGCGTCCGCTCCGACGGCAGCCTGTCCGCGAATGCGATCTCCATGTGCGCGGTGACCTCACGGGGATCGGGCGTGTTGAGCACCCAAGCGTCTGCGATATGCGCCTCGCGAGGATGCACGCTGAGGGTCATGCCGCGATCGAGCCCGCCGAAACCGTGCGAAGCGAACAGCTTGACGCTGCCCCAGGTCATCGTCGTCGAGTCGCGCCAATCGTAGCGGCCGCCGGGATTGGTAATCCGGATCGCCAGTCGGTTCGCGCCACCGGGCTTCATCGCCTCGGTGAGGTCGCAGTGGATCGGCAGCTCCGACGTGATCGAATAGCCCACCAGCCGTTCATTGAGGAAGATTTCGGCCCTCAGCCGTGCGCCACGGATATGCAACACCACGCGCTTGCCTGCCGCCGCCGCCGGAATGTCGATGGGACGATACCACCAGGACACGCCCCGATAGGCGCCGTTCTGCGGAACCGCATCGTCCTCTGCGTAGCGGTATTCTTCACCATTATACGGTCTCAGCCCGAACGCGCCCCAGGCATGCTCCTCGACCGTGGACGGCAGGCTGACGTCGACTGCTTGGGCCTTCCACAGTGCCGCCCAGCCGCCGGTCGGAGGGTTGACCGGCAGCGCCGCCAGCGCGACCTCGCCTGGAAGATAGAGACGATCGTCGGCATAGCCGGCCGCGCGGTCGATCCACATCTTCCAGCCATCGTCCGGCACTTCTCCGAGGATGGGTGCCGCGTGAACGGACGGGATGAAGGCTGCGGACAGCCCCATACCAGCGGCGCCAAGGAAAGTTCGACGGCTGAAACCCTTCACCTGCATCTCCTCCCGTCGTGCCGGCTCTTCGGCCGCATCGACGTCACTCCCCAGCAGCCGGAGGAAACCGAGTCCCGCCGGCCCGGACTGCTCAATCCGGTCTGAGTTATGTTGACACCGGTGTCAAGGTAACGCTAACACCGATTCGCATTCGACCGGCGCAAACGCCGGCAGCACCAGAGGAGAGGAACGATGACTCACGCCCGTAGAGCGCCATTTGCCTGCACGGTCTCGTCGGCAGCCCTGATCATCGCGGCGTTCACCGCCGTCCCGGCAGCCGCACAAAGCACGCCTGACCCAACTCAGGAGCCGATCGCATCCGAAACTGACGCCAGCGTTGACACCGTTGTCACCTCGGAACAGGATGCTGGCGTCGGTGCCGAAGCCGCCGCAGCGGACGAGGGCATCGTCGTTACCGGGTTTCGAGGTTCGCTGCGCAACGCCTTGAATGTGAAGCGCATGTCCGACGTGCAGGTCGACGCGATCACGGCTGAGGACATCGCGGATTTTCCGGACACGAACCTCGCCGAGTCGCTCCAGCGTCTGCCCGGCGTTTCTATCGACCGCGACAATGGCGAAGGCCGCGGCATCACCGTTCGCGGGCTTGGCGGCGACTTCAACCGGACCCGGCTCAACGGCCTCGAAGCGCTTTCGACGGCCGGCTCCAACGATGCCGGAAGCGCGCCCAATCGCAGTCGCTCCTTCGATTACAACACCTTCGCGTCGGAGCTGTTCAGTTCCTTGAAGGTGCAGAAGACGCCGTCGGCGGAAACGGACGAAGGATCGCTCGGCGCGACCATCGATCTGACCACCGGCCGTCCGTTCGATTACAAGGGTCGGCAGTTCGCGCTCTCGACCGAAGCGAGCTATCAGAAGAACAGCGGCAAAACGAGCCCGCGCATCGCCGGCCTCGCCTCGACTCGGTTCCTCGACGGTCGCATGGGCATCCTGGTGTCGGGCGCGTACAGCAAGGCGCAGAACGAGCTCGATCAATATGCCCGCACCGCCGGCTCCTCCGATTATCTCTATCGCGGCACGCAATGGCAGGGGAACGAATTCCCCCAGCGTGCCGGTTTCTCGGCGCCCGTGGGCACCAATTTCGGCAGCGCGATCACCAATCCCGAAGCGATCGACATCCTCACCGGCTCGAACCCGGAAGCCTATGCGAAATTGTACCCGGCGGGCTATGCGACCGAAGGCCGGCTCAACGATTCACTCGTCCGCATCCCGGCCCTTGCCGCCCTGCAGCAGCAGGACGTCAAGAACGAGCGGATCGGAGTCACCGCGGCCTATCAGTGGCGGATCACCGATCGCACCGTTCTGAGCATCGATGGCCTCTATTCCAGGTTCGAGAACACCAGCCGCAACAACCAGATTTCGTCGGTCGGCCTCAACCGCAACAACACCAACAGCGTCTACAACACCGCCGGCGGCAGCCTTACGCCAAGCGCGGCGCGCGCGCTCTATCCCGGCCTGTGCGTCCCGAACGCGGGCTCGGAAATCGTTCCCGCGCAGGATTGCGGTCAGGAATTGTACGGCACCACGCCCGCCTTTGCGACCGCGTTCAACCAGTCCGGCGCGCTCGGCCCGTCGGTGCTCGGTTCGGCGGCGGTGATTCCGGGCGGCGTCACTTCGACCAACGCGAACATCTTCAGCGTCAATCCGTTCAACCTCGACCCGTACGATTATTACAATAACCCCGCGTCGGTGGGCTACATTCCCTCGTCCAACCGGCTTGCCTTCCGCGGTTCGCTGATCGGTCGCCCAGGCGTCGACGTGCTCGATGCCAACGTTACCGACGGCGTCGCCGACTATCTCGCCTTGCGCAACGTCGACTTCCGCTCGGCCGTCGACCAGGCCAGCTACACGACCGAATTTCGCCAGGTCTCCGGCAATCTGACCCACGAATTCACGGACAATTTCAAGGTGGATCTGACCTACGGCCAGTCCAAGTCGACCAATGTCTCGACCGGCCTGCTGGTAGAGTTCAACCGCATGGATTCACCCGGCACGTTCATCTACGACGAGCGCGGCGACGATCCGATGCCGGTGATCGATTTCGGCTTCGATGCCGCCGACGCCGCCAATTGGGATACCGTCAAGGGCTTCTCGGCGATCCGCCATTATCAGCGCACGGTCAAGAACACCTACGAAGCGTTCAAGGCCGATTTCGATCTCCGCGTAAACGACGAATTCTCGATTGCGTTCGGCGGCACCCAGCGCAAGTTCGGCTTCGAAACCAGCCAGTTCGAGCGCAACAACGATCTGCTCAATCCGACCTTGAAGGAAGCCGGGACCAGTGCGGCCAACGTCGGCAAGGTGATCGAGTTCGGCCAGGGCCTGACGGTTCCCGACGGTACCGTGACGAGCTTCTACGTGCCGGACATCGCCAAGTTCGACCAATTGTTCGACTTCACCTGCAATTGCGTGAACAAGTGGGGCGATTGGCGGATCACCGACAAACGCAACAATTCGGCCGGCTTCGGCGTCGAGGAGAAGGACACCGCTTTCTACCTGCAGGCGGACTTCAACACCGAAATCGCCGGCCGGCCGCTGCGCGGCAATGTCGGCACCCGGGTAGCGATCACCGACGTGCGCTCGGAGGGGCGAACCACCGCCGGCCGCCCGATCGTCGGCACCAACAAATATACCGATTTCCTTCCGTCGCTGAACCTCAACTACGAGCCGATCGACAATCTGTTCGTGCGCTTCGCAGCCTCGCGGGTGATGTCGCGTCCGCTTCTCGGCAACCTGTCGCCGTCGATCACCGCAATCTCGATCCCGAACAACGGCTCGCTCGAAGGCGGTTCGTTGACCGTCGGCAATCCCAAGCTCAAGCCCTTCTATTCGAACAATATCGACGTCAGCCTGGAATGGTATTTTGCGCCGGGCGGGCTGCTCTCGGTGGCCGGCTTCCAGAAGAATATCAGCTCCTTCCCGCAGACCGTGCTGTACGCCGCGCCCTTGTCGACCTTCCTCGATGCCGAAAATATCGATGCGCTTCGGCAGCAATTCACCAATGCCAACCAGCTCGCCTATATCGACGCCGACGCGCCGTTCACGGCCCGCCAGTTCCGCGATGCACCCGGCGGCTACCTGCGCGGGTTCGAGGTCAGCTACCAGCAGGACTTCACGTTCCTGCCCGGTTTCCTCAAGAATTTCGGTGCGTTGGTCAACTACACGTACATCAAGTCCGAGCTGAACTACATTCTCGATCCGGGCACCGCGACGACGCCGCAGACGACGGGCAAGGCGCCGTTCCTCAACGTCTCGCCGCAGGCGCTCAACGGAACGCTCTACTATGAGACCGACAAGTTCCGCGCCCGCGTTTCGGTTGCCCATCGCAAGGGCTACAGCACCGCTTATCCGATCGCCGCGGGCAATTGCAGTCCCGGCCTCAACCCGCTGCCGAGCAACCCGGCGACCGAGGGCACGTCGTGCGACAGTCCGCTGATCAACGACTTCGTGTTCAGCCGCTCCACCACCAACATCGACGCATCGCTCAGTTACCAAATCACCAAGTGGATCTCGATCACGGCGGAAGGGCTGAACCTGACCAACCAGCCAAGCGAACGCTTCGGCTACCAGGATTCGCCGGTGGTCACCCAATATGCGAGCTCCGGGCCGATCTATCGCCTCGGCCTTCGGGCGCGCTTCTGATCCCAGACTCCGGAGACTGGAGATGGCGGGGAACGGCGGAGGCCCGAACAAGCACTGGACCGACGAGGAACTCCGCCGGCTGCGTCAGCTGGCGGAGCAAGGAATATCAGCGCCGGAGGCGGCGGTTCGGCTTCACCGCTCGACCGGTGCCGTGCAACAAAAAGCGATCGAGATCGGAATCGCGCTCACCCGGGTCGACAGAACCGGATGGCGCGCGCGATCCAACGTGGCGCGGGACGTAGGCCCGAACGAGGAGGATAGAGGTGGATTTCAGCAGGCGTGATGCTTTCGGTGCCGTAGTGATCGGCGGAACCGCACTTGGCGGGCTCGGCGGCTTCGGCGGCGCCCTCGCCGAGGCGCGCCGCACCCCGGCCGGCGCCGCGACGGACTGGAAGCGCGGCTACGACAATCAGCGCGTCCCCGATCTCGGCAACGGCACCTTTCTCAACCCGCTGATGGCAGGCGACCATCCCGATCCGACCATCCTCAAGGACGGTTCGGATTATTACATGACCTTCTCCACCTTCGATTCCTACCCCGGCCTCGTCATCTGGCATTCGCGCGATCTGGTGAACTGGACGCCGGTGACCGCCGCCCTCACCCGCAACATCGGCTCGGTCTGGGCGCCCGAGCTCACCCGCCACAAGGGCCGCTACTATCTCTACATACCGACCAAGAAGACGCCGGCGCCGGGATCGAAGACGACCTCGTGGGTAATCTGGGCGGACGACATCAAGGGCCCCTGGTCCGATCCGGTCGATCTGGATCTTCCCAACCATATCGATCCGGGCCATGCGGTCGGCGAAGACGGATCACGCTGGCTGTTCCTGTCCGGCGGCGATCGGGTGCGGCTGTCCGAGGACGGCCTCGCCAAGGCGGGTCCGGTCGAGCATGTCTACGACCCGTGGCGCTACCCCGAGAATTGGGTGGTCGAAGGCTTCGCGCCGGAAGGCCCGAAGATCACCCGCCGCGGCGACTATTTCTACCTGATCACAGCCGTCGGCGGCACCGCCGGCCCGCCGACCGGCCACATGGTGATCGCCGCACGATCGCGTTCGATCAACGGGCCTTGGGAGAATTGCCCGAACAATCCGCTCGTCCGCACCACCTCGCTGGACGAGAAATGGTGGTCGCGCGGCCATGCCACCTTGGTCGAGGGCCCCGACGGAAGCTGGTGGTCGGTCTATCACGGCTTCGAGAACGGCTATTGGACTCTCGGCCGACAGACCCTGCTCGATCCCGTCGAGTGGATGCCCGACGGCTGGTTCCGGATGAATGGCGGCGATCTGTCGCGGCCGATCGCCAAACCAAGGGGCGGTACGGCCGTGCGGCATGGCCAGCCTCTGTCCGACGATTTCAGCCGACTCCGGCTTGGCCAGACCTGGAACTTCTTCAAGCCGGCCGCGGACGAGGCACAGCGTGCGCGTGTGGCAGGCAACACCCTCCACCTCGCCGCCCGCGGCAAGGCGCCCAGCGATTCCTCGCCCTTGCTGCTGATCGCCGGCGACCAGGCCTATCGCTTCGAATGCGACATCGAAATCGACGAAGGCGGCACTGCGGGCCTTATCCTGTTCTACGACGACAAGCTTTACGCAGGCCTCGGCTTCGACGGCACGCGCTTCGTCACCCATCAATATGGCATCGAGCGCGGACGCCCGGCCAATCCGCATGGGCGACGCATGCGCATGCGCGTGACCAACGATCGCCACATCGTGACCTACGACACCAGCGGTGACGGCGGCCATACCTGGAAGCGGTTCGATCGCGGCATGGAGGTCTCAGGCTACCACCACAACGTCCGCGGCGGCTTCCTGATGCTGCGGCCGGGCCTCTATTCGGCCGGCCAGGGCAATGCGCGCTTCCGCAACTTTCGCTTCGAGGCGCGGGCGTGATCGCGCCGCTGATCGCCGCCGCCATGTTGGCCGCGGCGCCGGCACCGGCCCCGCCGGCGGTTCAGAAGATCCGCGCGTCGAAGATCGTGCTGGTCGGCGATTCCACGGTCGCAGTGCTCGGCGGCTGGGGGCCGAGCTTCTGCGCGCGCCACGTCACCTCCTTCCTTGCCTGCGTGAACCTCGCCCGCGGCGGCCGCAGCTCGGGCAATTACCGGAGCGAGGGATCATGGGAGATCGCGCTCTCCGAACTGCGGCGGGCGCCCTACGAGCAGGTCTATGTCTTGATCCAGTTCGGCCATAACGATCAGCCCGGCAAGCCGGGTCGCTCGACTGATCTCGCGACCGAATTCCCCGCCAATCTGAAACGCTACGTTGCCGAAGCGCGCGCCGCCGGTGCCGTTCCAGTGCTGGTCACGCCGCTGACCCGGCGCCAGTTCAAGGACGGCATGCTGATCGACGACCTTGCACCCTGGGCGGAGGCGACCCGGCGGGTCGCGGCCGAGACCGGCACACCTCTGGTCGATCTTCACGCCCGCAGCACGAAAGCCATCCAGGCACTCGGCGCCGCGGCCGCGACCCAGTTTGCGCAGCGGCCGCCCTCCGCCGAGATCTGGGCAGCGGCCGCGACGGGCACGACGATCGAGGCGTCTACGGGCCAGGCGCCTGCCGCACCCGTCGGCCACACCGCAGCCAGTGCCGCGGCCAACGCGGCGGCCGAGCCGATGGGGCAGGCACGGCTCGCCTTCGATTACACCCATGTCGGCCCCGAAGGCGCCGATTTCTTCGCCGCCCTTGTCGTCGAGGAGCTGGCACGTGCGGTGCCCGCCCTCCGCCGGAACCTCATCCCATGATCGATTTCAGCCGCAGGCAGGCACTGCTCACCGGTCTCGCCGGAACCGGCCTCGTCGCCGCCGGCGGCAAGGCCCAGGCGCCGATGGCGGCGCCCGAAGCCACCTCGCGCTGGACCCTGTGGTACCGCCAGCCGGCGACGCGCTGGGTGGAGGCGCTCGCCGTCGGCAACGGCCGCATCGGGGCAATGGCCTATGGCGGGACGACCAGGGAACGCCTTCAGCTCAACGAGGACAGCCTGTGGGCCGGCGGCCCCTATGATCCGTCCAACCCGTCCGCCCGCGCCGCTCTGCCCCGGGTGCGCAAGCTGATCGAGGAGGAACGGTTCAAGGAAGCGCAGGATCTGGCTCAGGCCGAAATGATGGCAAGGCCGATCCGGCAAATGTCGTACCAGACCCTCGGCGAGCTGCTGATCGACCTGCCCGGAGAGGCCGACGGGGGCTATCGCCGCTGGCTCGATCTCGACGCCGCGACCACGGTCACCGAGTGGCGCCAGGGCAATCGGCTGTTTCGGCGGACCGTCTTCGCGTCGGCCCCCGATCAGGTCATCGCGGTCAGAATCGAGGCCGTAGGCGGCGGGGCCGTTGCCGCCGTGTTGCGCTTTGCGGCCGAAAGCGCCGAGAGCCGCGGCGACACCCTTGTCCACACCGGACGCAACGGCGACGCGAACGGCGTTGCCGGCGCGCTTCGCTACGCGGTCGGGGTGCGCGCCCTGGGCGGCCATGGACGCATCGCCGACGGCACGTTGCACGCGGAAGGCGACGGCGCCGTCACTCTGCTGATCGCGGCCCGGACCAGCTACCGCAACTGGCGGGACGTCTCCGGCGATCCGGAAGCGGCCGTGCTCGGCGATCTCGACAAGGCGGCACGCCATGCGCCCGACGCCCTGCTCGCCCGCCACCAGACCGACCACCGGCGTTTGTTCCGCGGCTTCGAGCTCGATCTCGGCGCCGATCCCTTCCCCGGCATCGCCACCGACGAGCGCATCCGTTACAGCCATGATACCGGCCGCGACGATCCCTTCCTTGCCGCCCTATACGTTCAATATGGCCGCTATCTGCTGATCGCCTCGTCACGCCGGGGCGCGCAGCCGGCGAACCTGCAGGGCCTGTGGAACGAGAGCCGCAGCCCTCCCTGGGGCTCGAAGTACACGATCAACATCAACACCCAAATGAACTACTGGCCGGCCGAGCCGACCGGGCTCGGCGAATGCGTCGAGCCGCTCATCGCCATGGTCGAGGATCTGGCGGAAAGCGGCGCCCGAACCGCGCGGACGAATTACGGCGCGCGCGGCTGGGTCGCGCACCACAACACCGATCTCTGGCGCGCAACCGCGCCGATCGACGGCGCCTTCTACGGGATGTGGCCGACCGGCGGGGCCTGGCTTTGCAAGCACCTCTGGGACCGCTGGGATTATTCGCGGGATCCGAAACTGCTCGGCCGCATCTACCCGGTAATGCGCGACTGCGGCCTGTTCTTCCTCGACACGCTCGTCGAACATGGCGGCGGCCTGGTCACCTCCCCGTCCATATCCCCGGAAAATGCCCATCACACCGGTGTCAGCATCTGCGCGGGGCCAGCGATGGATCGGCAGATCCTGCGCGAATTGTTCGGCAATATCATCACGGCCTCCGAGCGGCTCGGCCGCGATGCCGGGATGCGCAAGCAGTTTGCGGCAGCATTGTCCCGCATCCCGGCCGATCGAATCGGCAAGGCCGGACAGCTGCAGGAATGGCTGGAGGATTGGGATCTCGACGCCCCCGAGATCCAGCACCGCCACGTCTCGCACCTTTACGCGCTCTATCCGGGGCACGAAATCGAACCGGGTCGCGGCGACCTTTACGGAGCCGCGCGGCGTTCGCTCTCGATCCGCGGAGACGATGCGACCGGATGGGGAATCGGGTGGCGGATCAACTTGTGGGCGCGGCTGGGCGACGGCGAGCGCGCCTACACGGTCCTGCGCAAGCTGCTCGGCCCCGATCGCACCTACCCCAACCTCTTCGACGCACACCCGCCTTTCCAGATCGACGGCAATTTCGGCGGTGCCGCCGGGATCGTCGAGATGATCGTCCGCGATCAGCCCGATCGGGTGACGCTGCTTCCGGCCTTGCCCAAGGCTTGGCCGCGCGGTCGGCTCACCGGTGTTCGCCTCCGCGGCGGCCTCATCCTCGATCTCGCCTGGCAGGAGGGAGCGCTGGCCGAGGCGACCGTTCGCGCCTCCGGCGCGGTGGAGCGCGAATTCGCCTACGGGCCGGATGTCCGCACCTTGGCCTTCGCGCCCGGCCAGACTCAGGCGGTAGGCGCGCACCTTTGATGACGCGGCGCGCCATCGCCGTCGTCCTTCTCTTGCTGGGGCTCGCCGGCTGCGCCGGGATGCCGCACGGCGACGGCGATGCGACATTGTGGCGGTTCGATCGCCTCGACACGCTCGGCGGCCTGAAGGTACGGAGCGAAGGGACGCCGCAGGTCGTCGAAACGGATCGAGGCCTTGCGGTGCTGTTCGACGGTGTCGACGATGCGCTGTTCGTCGAACGTCATCCGCTCGCCGGCGCGGGCCGCTTCACGTTCGAGGCCGTGTTCCGGCCCGATGGCGGCGCCTTCGAGCAGCGCTGGTTCCACCTCGCCGAAGCAGCGACATCGCCGCCGGACCCGAACGGACCGCGGCTGATGTTCGAAATTCGCGTGACCGGCGACCGCTGGTACCTGGATGCGTTCGCTACCGGACCCAAGTACCGCCAGGCGCTCGTCGCGCCCGCCAAGACCTTTCCGGTCGGGCGCTGGTACCATGTCGCCCAGGTCTATGACGGCCGGACCTACCGCGCGTATGTCGATGGCGTTTTGCAAGCGGAGGCGGAGATCGCGTTCGCACCGCAGGCCGAGGGACTCGCCTCCATCGGTACCCGGATCAATCGCCGCGATTATTTCAAGGGCGCGATCCTCGCCGCGCGGTTCACGCCGCGGGCACTGGCGCCGGCCGATTTCCTTGATCGCGGGAGACCATGATGATGCGCCGCCGTTCGCTCCTCGCCGGAGCCGCCGCTTTCCCGCGGCTGGTCCGCGCGCTCCAGGGACGCTGAACAAGCCGATGGGACGGGATTAAAGGTGGCGGGCAGACGCCCATAGGGATATTCTCGACCCGAGCGTCCCCACAGGGAAAGCGACATGGCGCGCAACGTCTTCGTCCTCGGATTCGCGCTGGCTGGATCGATTCTGGTCGGCCCGTGCGACGCAACGGCCGCGCCGCCGCGGATCGGCAAGCCACGTCCCGCTCCCGCGACGCCTCCCAACATGCCGCCTCTCCCGCCCGCGGCGATCGACGACGGTCTCGAAATCGGCGGCGAGGAAATCGAGGCCCGCAAGGTCGAGACGCGGCTGACGGTGGAGGTGCGGGTCAATGGCCGCGGCCCCTATCACTTCATCGTCGACAGCGGCGCCGACACGTCGGTCGTCGGGCTGCGCATCGCCCGCGAGCTCGAGCTGCCGCTGGGACGGCCGGTGCTCCTCAACAACATGACCGATCGCAACGTGGTCGACCGGGTCAAGGTGGCGGCGCTGACGCTCGGATCGACCACGATCACCGATCTCGAACTACCGGCCCTGCGCGAGCGGGATCTTGGCGGCGCGGGCATGATCGGGATCGACGCGCTCGTTCGTCAGCGTCTTATGATGGATTTCGAGAAGCGCCAGATCAGGGTCGAGGATGCGACCAAGAAGTGGAAAGCGCAGCCCGGCGAGATCGTGGTCACCGGCCGGTTGCGGCGGGGACAGCTGATCCTCACCCACGTCAAGGCCGCCGGTCTCGCCCTCGATGCGGTGATCGACACCGGCACCCAGGTCACGATCGGCAATCTTGCGCTTCGCGACAAGTTCGTCCGGCGCATGCGCGGCAAGATCCAGAAGGTCACCGCGACGGGCGTCACCGGCACCGACGTGGAACTGGATTTCGCCACGATCCCCGAGCTTCAGCTCGGCGCGGTGACCCTGCGCAACGTACCTATGGCCTTTGCCGACGTGCCGCCCTTCGAAGTGTTCGGCCTGTCCAAGCAGCCGGCTTTGCTGCTGGGATCGGATCTGCTCGAGACATTCCGACGAGTCTCGCTGGACTTCAAAGACCGCAAGGCACGCTTTCAGCTGCGCCGCTGTGCCGCGCAGTCCGTGACGATCAGCACGGCGCCTTCCGCGGCAGCGACGCGACTGTCCTCAAATCGCAATGCGGCAGTGTGCGGACGCTGAAGCGGCGTGCCGGAGATCGCGCAGGATAGGCGCCGTCGCCCCCCGGACGGCGACCTGACCGAACGTCCATAGCAACTCCGTCCGCAGTCGCGAGTTTGCCTTGAAAGCCGCTCGGGCCGAGCGCGCAAGCTCGGGGACACGCATGCACTTCACCATCAACGGACAAGCCTACGAGCTGGAGCCCGACATCCGCACCAGCCTGCTCGATCTCTGCCGCGAGCACCTCGCCTTGACGGGTTCCAAGAAGGGCTGCGACCATGGCCAGTGCGGCGCCTGCACGATGCTGGTCAACGGCCGGCGGGTGAACGCCTGCCTCTCGCTTGCCGTGATGCACCAGGATGACGAAATCACCACGATCGAGGGGCTTGGCGCGCCCGGCGCGCTGCACCCGATGCAGGACGCGTTCCTGCGCCATGACGGCTTTCAATGCGGCTATTGCACGCCGGGGCAGATCTGTTCGGCGGTGGGCATGCTCGACGAAGTCGCAAAGGGCTGGCCGAGCCACGTCTCGGCCGATCTCGAGCAGGTGGTGCTCGATCAGGCGGAGATTTCCGAGCGGATGAGCGGCAATCTCTGCCGCTGCGCCGCTTATCCCAACATCGTCGATGCGATTTCCGAAGTGAGCGGGATCGACGCGGAGAAGAGCGCATGAAGCTATTCGACTATCAGCGCGCCGACAGTCCCGAGCAGGCGGTCGCGAGCGCTCAGGCGCCGAACACGCATTTCATCGCCGGCGGAACCAATCTGCTCGATCTGATGAAGCTGCAGATCGAGACCCCGGAGCGGCTGATCGACGTCAGCCGGCTCGATCTCGCCCGGATCGAGCTCCGCGACGACGGCGGCCTCACCATCGGGGCGCTGGTGCCGAACAGCGATCTCGCCGCCGATCCGCACGTCCTACGCCACTATCCGGTGCTGAGCCGGGCGCTGCTCGCCGGCGCCACCGGGCAGCTGCGCAACAAGGCAAGTACCGGCGGCAACCTCCTGCAGCGCACCCGCTGTTACTATTTCTACGACATCGCCATGCCCTGCAACAAACGCGCGCCGGGCAGCGGCTGCTCCGCAATCGGCGGTGCCACAAGGATCCATGCGATCCTCGGCACCAGCGCGCACTGCATCGCCACCCATCCGAGCGACATGGCGGTGGCGATGCGCGCGCTAGACGCGACCGTGGTTACGTTGGAGCCCGATGGTGACCGCCGACGCATCCCGATCGCCGATTTTCATCTGCTCCCGGGCGACACGCCGCACATCGAGACCATTCTCGAACCCGGCGAACTCATCACCCACATCGAGCTTCCGCCGCCGCCCCCCGGCCGGCAAGTCTATCGCAAGGTCAGGGACCGCGCGTCCTACGCCTTCGCCCTGGTCTCCGTCGCCGGCGTGCTGGACATTCGCGACGGCCGGATCGCGGCGGCCGCCCTCGCCTTCGGCGGTCTCGCGCACAAGCCGTGGCGTGATCCCGCCGTGGAGGCGATCCTCGTCGGTCAGGCGCCCGGACGGGGCCTGTTCGAAGCGGCGGCCGATGTTCTGGTGAAGGCGGCGCAGGGCTTCGGCGATAACGACTTCAAGATCCCGCTCGCTAGACGCGTGCTGATCGCCACCCTCCACGATTTGACGAAGGAATCCTGATGTTCGGATCGGGCCACACCAACAGCCTGCGGATGGACAAGCCGCAGCCGACCAGCCTGCTCGACATCGGCGCGCAGAACGTCATCGGCAAGCCGCTCAACCGCTACGAAGGACCGCTCAAGGTCAGCGGCCGCGCCTTCTACTCGGCCGAATACAGCTTCCCCGGCATGGCCTACGGCGTGCTGGTCGGCACCCGCCAGGGCGCCGGACGGGTGGTTTCGATCGACGTCGATGCGGTGGCGTCGCTTCCCGGCGTGCTGGACGTCGTAACCGACTTCAAGACCTTCCTGCGCAATCCCGGGCAGGGCGGCGAGACCCAGGCGCCCACCCAGGGGGTGGAGGAGATCGCCTATTTCGGCCAGGTGATCGCGATCGTGCTTGCAACAAGCTATGAAGCGGCGCGCGACGCCGCGATCCGGCTGCCGGTTCACTACGAGGATGGCGAAGGCCGCTTCGATTTCGCCGCCCACAAGCACGAGACCGACGTTCCGCCCGAAAACAACACGCCGGCGCATTTCAGTCAGGGCAACCTCGAACAGGCGATGACCCAGGCGGCATTCACCCTCGACGAAACCTTCACCACCCCGAGCCAGAATTCGGCGGCGATGGAGCCACATGCCTCCGTGGCGATGTGGGAAGACGACAAGCTTACCCTCTACGGTTCCTATCAGATCCCGACCAAGGACGCGATGCAGCTCGCAGACGCGCTTGGTGTCGCCAAGGACAAGGTTCGCATCATATCCCACTTCGTCGGCGGCGGCTTCGGCTCGAAGCTCGGCATCTCGCCCGAAAGCGCCGCGGCGGCGATCGCCGCGAGGCGGCTCGGCCGCCCGATCAAGGCGGTGATGCTGCGCCAGCAGGTGTTCGACGCCACCGTACGCCGCTCGAACACCGAGCAGCGTATCCGTCTGGCCGCCGACGCCAATGGCCGGCTGATCGGCATCGGCCACGAAAGCCTGGTGTCCAACCTGCCCGACGAGGACTATTTCGAACCGGCGGGGATCGGCACGCACTTTCTCTACCCCGGCGAGCACCGGACCATCACCCACGATCAGGTTCGCCTGAACCTGCTTCTGTCCGGATCGATGCGCGCGCCCGGCGAAGGCTCCGGCATGCTTGCGCTCGAGGCGGCGATGGACATGCTCGCCGAGCGGATCGGCATCGATCCGGTCGAGCTTCGCCGGCGCAACGAGCCGCTGGTCGATCCCGAAAAGAATGTGCCCTTCTCGACGCGGTCCCTGCGCCAGTGCCTCGACCTCGGCGCGGAGCGTTTCGGTTGGGACACGCGCAACCCGCGCCCGGGCGCACGCCGCGAAGGCGAGTGGCTGGTCGGCATGGGCATGGCCGCCGCTGCGCGCAGCAACCTGTTGCAGAGCGAGGAAGCGAAGGTGCGGATCGATGCCGGCGGCCGCGCCATCATCGAAACGGCGATGACCGATATCGGCACGGGCACCTATTCGGTCCTCTCGCAGGTCGCGGGCGAATTGCTGGGGCTCGATCCCGCATCGATCGACGTCCGCATGGGCGACAGCGACATGCCGGCCTCGGGTGGCTCCGGCGGTTCCTGGGGGGCGTGCGGTTCGGGCTCGGCGGTCTATCTCGCCTGCGAAGAGCTGCGCCGCCAGCTCGCCAAGAAGCTTGGAGTCGCGCCCGAAGCGATCAGCCTCAGGGACGGCGTCGCCAGTGGCGGGGGCCGGTCGGCGCCGCTCGCCGAACTGGTCGGCGACGGCATCGAGGCGATCGGCACGATCAGCCCGGGCAAACAGAAGGATGCAGTGACACAGGCCTCGTTCGGCGTCCATTTCGCCGAAGTCGGAGTCAACGCCGTCACGGGCGAGGTGCGCGTGCGGCGCATGCTCGGCGTGTTCGCGGCCGGCCGCATCCTCAACGAGAAGACGGCGCGATCGCAATGCCTCGGGGGCATGACCTTCGGCATCGGTGCCGCCTTGACCGAGGAGCTGGTGCACGACAGCCGCAACGGCAAGCTCGTCAACCGCGACCTTGCCGAATATCACGTGCCGGTGAATGCCGACGTCCCGCAGCTCGAAGTCTTCTTCGTCCCGGAGCGCGATCAGCATTCCAACCCGCTTCATGCCAAAGGCCTTGGCGAACTCGGCATTTCCGGCGCCGGCGCCGCAATCGCCAACGCGGTCTACAATGCCTGCGGCGTGCGGGTGCGCGATTATCCGCTGACCCTCGACAAGATCCTGCCGGAGCTACCGGAAATCTGATGCGCCGATGTTAGCGCCTGTCCCGCACGGCCAGCGCCCGTTCGAAGACCTGCTCGAACATGTCGGCAGTGAGGCGACCGGTATTCTGGTTGTAGCGGGAACAATGGTAGCTATCGATCAGCAGCCGACCATCGGGAAGCGCATGTTCGGCGAGATGGCCGAACTTGTGGTCGGCAAGACGGCCGCCCGCGGTTCGAACCGCCGACTGGTGGGCGATCTGGCCGAGCGCGATCAGGATGCGGGCATTGCGCAGCCGGTCGAGCGCCAGGCTGTAATAGGATCGGCAGGTCGCGATCTCCTCCGGCGTCGGCTTGTTCTGCGGCGGCAGGCAGCGCACGGCGTTGACGATCGCCACCCCTTTCAGCCGCAGGCTGTCGTCCGGCCGCTGTTCGTAGACCCCCTCCGCCAGCCCGAATTTAAGCAGGGTCTCGTAGAGCAGGATGCCCGCGAAATCGCCGGTGAACGGCCGTCCGGTGCGGTTGGCACCGTGCATGCCGGGCGCGAGTCCGACGACGGCGATCCATGCGTCGGGATCGCCGAAGGCGTGCACCGGCGCATTCCACCAGTCCGGATGCTCGGCGCGGAGGCCGTTGCGGAACGCGACCAGGCGCGGACACAACGGACAATCGTGCGGCGGCTCGACGTCGGCGACGGGGCTTCGCGGGAGGGCGGCGGGGCTAGGCGGGATCATCGCGCTCGTCTACGCGGCGCCTCATGGCGAAGACAAGTTACCTGGTGGCGCTGGGCTCGAACCGGCGGCATGGGCGATATGGCGCACCGGCCGAGACGCTGAAGGCGGCCGTTCGCGCGCTCGCCGCGGAGGGGCTCGACGTCGACGGTCTGTCGCGGATCCGCTCCACCCCGGCGCTCGGCCCGGCCGGCCGCGGCTTCGCCAATGCCGCCGCGCGCGTTACAACCGATCTGGCACCGCCCGAATTGCTGCGGCGGCTCAAGAGCGTCGAACGCGCCTTCGGCCGCCGGGCCGGACGGCGCTGGGGGCCGCGGGTGCTCGATCTCGACATCATCCTCTGGTCCGAAGGCTGGTGGGCCGACGGTGCAGTGATCATTCCCCATCCCGAATTCCGTAAGCGCAGCTTCGTGCTCGCGCCGCTCGCCGCGGTCGCGCCAGCTTGGCGAGATCCGCTGACCGGCGCGACGGTCCGGCAGCTGTTTCACCGCCTCCGCCGCGCCTCCCCCGTTGACCGCGGCTGCCGCCCCTCCTAGGGGGGACGCCCGCGGGCCCGTAGCTCAATCGGTAGAGCAAGCGACTTTTAATCGAGAGGTTCCGGGTTCGAGTCCCGGCGGGCCCACCAGACCTCGTTCTAGACCGTCTCACCCCGGTCCCTCGGAGGTTCACAGGCCAACCGGGCTTCCAATGTTCCGACCTGGCGGTGCGGCGGCGATCATTCTATCCGGTTCGCTGCGCAAGCAGTCGCAAGCCAATCGCGAAAGGCGAGGACTGATCGCCTCGCTTCCCGTTCTTCGATCAGCAACCAATAGGCTTCGGGTCCGCTGAGGATGACGTCGAAGGGCTGAACGAGCTGGCCTGCGAGAATGCTGCTCTGAAACAATCGCGGCGAAAGCAGGGCAACACCCCCGCCTTCGATCGCTGCCGTGCCGGCCAGGTCCTGGGTCGGGTACCGTACTCCGGTCCCCTGACGATGGCCCGAAAACGGCACTCCAGCAGCTTCGAACCATGAAGGCCAGTCGTCGCTCTCGATCAATTGGCACTCGAGCAGATCCCTGGGAGCCTCAATCTGTTGGTCCCGATAGCTTCGTGGATTGTACAGGGGCGTTCGATCGAGCGGAAAAAGCTTCGTCGCCGAATAGCCTTGCCAATCTCCGAACCCGCTGCGGATCGCGATATCGAAACTGCCGGGCGCGCGCAGGTCGATCGCGGGATCGATCGCGACCGCAAGGCCGTGCGGTTCGGTGAAGCTCGTCAGGCGAGGCGCGAGCCAGCGCGATGCAAAGGTCGGCGTGGCGCTGACCCTGAGGATCCTCGGGTCGGCGCATTCCGCCACCGCGGCCGCGAGTAGCGCCATCGCTTCGCGGACCCTTCCCGCAAGCCGTTGCCCCGCATCGGTCAAGGCGACGCGCGGCCCGCTCCGATGGAACAGCGCGGTACCGAGTTCAGCGTGGAGGTTCCGCATCCGCTGGCTCACCGCGGCGGGACTCAAACCGAGTTCAGCGGCCGCACGCGTGTAGCTTCCATGTCGTGCGCAAGCCTCGAACACGCGCAGCGTCTCCAGCGGTGGGGATCGAAAGCTCATCCCAGCCATCTTAAGCGCAGATTGAAATCACAGCCACTATCATCGTTATGGCCGTGCTCCCCGCAGCTCTAAACAAAGTGCGATGAGAGTGCTCACCGCTGCCCTGACTCGCCGCACCTTTCTTGTGGCCGTTCCCGCGCTGAGTGCCGTCGTGGCGAAAGCGCCGCAACAAAGAGTGCATCTCATCATGGCGCCGAGCAATCTCGGCCTGCGCCCGCTCGTGGCCAATCAACAACCTGGAGCCTGGCGAGCACCGAAGGCGCTGAAGGCTGCCGGGTTAGCCGACGCTATCGGGGCGAGCCGGACCATCCAGATGGATCGTCCTTCCTATCGCTTTGACGAGGAGGCCGGCACCCGGATCCGCAATGGCCACGCCATTCGCGCCTTCAGTGAACTGCTCGGTGCGCAGGTCGCAGGCGTGTTGCGGAGCGGCGCGTTCCCCCTGGTAGTCGGCGGCGATTGCAGCATCATGCTTGGCGGCCTGCTGGGCGGGCGATCGATCGGGAAGATCGGTCTCCTTCATGTCGATGGACACAGCGACTTCTATCATCCCGGCAATTACGACAGCGAGGGACGGCTAGGCAGCGCGGCCGGCATGGATCTCGCCCTGGCAACCGGACGAGGAGAGCCATTGCTCGCCCCTTGGAATGGCGAGGCGCTTGTCGAAGATCGGTTTGTCATCCAGATCGGCGAGCGGGAGAAGCTCAGGCCCGATGCCGATTATGGCGATATCCTTCGAACGCAGGTTCGGCGATTCCCGGTCAGGGGCGTCCTGAAGCGCGGCATAGCCGAGACCGTTCGCGGCGCCCTTTCGCCGGTAGATGGCGAGCGCCGGCCGATGTGGCTGCACATCGATCTCGACGTGCTCGACCAACGCGTGATGCCGGCGGTTGACTCGCCGGGCTCTCCCGGCTTGACCTTCTCACAGTTGGCAGATCTTATCTCCGGACTGGTCGGGGAGCGACGCGTGATTGGCGCCGATATCGCCATCTTCGATCCAGAGCTTGATCCGCGCGGCACCTATGCGCGCGACATCGTGGCGTGCATGGCCCGTGGCTTCGCCGGCCTGAAAGCTGCAATATGAGGGGCCTGCCGGCTGCGGCGCTTACCGGGATATTCTCGGCAGCTGCGGCATACGCACTGGCCGGCAGCAAAGCCGCCCCCGTGATCTGGACTCCGCCCCAGCTGTCGACTGCCGCTTATGAAGCCACTCCGACATTCTCGACCGACGGACGGGAACTCGTCTACCTGTCTGCGGACGAGAACTTCACGAAGTGGCGCCTGCTGATGTCGCGCTGTGAACATCGGCGCTGGACGCCGCCTGCTCCGCCTCCCTTTGCCGCGCCCGCACCGGCAATCGAGGCAGATCCCGGCTACACTCCAGATGGCAAGGGGCTCTATTTCGTTTCGGCCCGGCATGATCCTGAGAACGAGGATTTCGACATCTGGTACGTTGCACGATCGTCCGAGGGGCTTTGGGGCGAGCCTGAACGCCTGCCGGCGCCGGTCAATTCTCCAAACGCCGAGCTTCTGCCGCGCGCCGACCTGTCCGGTCGTCTTTACTTCGGCTCGAGCCGACCCGGCGGACATGGTCAAAGCGACATCTATGTCGCCGAACGGAGTCCCGGCGGCCGCTGGGGCGTCCGCAACCTGGGTGCGCCCGTCAATACCCCCGGGAATGAATATGAAGCGGAGATATCTCGCAACGGTCGCACCTTGATCCTGGTCGCCGATCGCGGTGATCGATCGCACCTGTACCGGTTCAAAGCAACGAAGAGCGGGTGGAGGGAAGTCGGGCGGGTCCCGGCCGATCCGCACGTTTTCCAGGTTGGGCCGCTGCTTTCGCCGGATTCAGGCGCGCTCCTCTTTGCCCAGGCCACTCGGGATCGGTCGGGCGAGATCTTCCGCCACAGTCTCGACCCGAAGGGCTCGCGATCTTGGCCATCGCCCTGCGCCGAGGGGCCTTATGACCGGTGAAATCTCCCGTCGTTCCGCCACCGCCGCAATGCTCTCGCTGGCCGGATGCGCGGCGGCGCGGCCGCACAGGGGGCAGCCGATCGATCCTGCTGCGACCAGCTATGCTCAGGCCTGGCGGATCGAAGGCGCATCCCGGATCTTGTTCATCAGCGGCCAGACACCGACGGACGGGGACGGGCACGCGCCGCGGGAATTCGCGGCGCAGGCGCGCCTCGCCTGGTCCAATGTTCTGACGCAGCTCCGCCGTGCGGACATGCACGTCGCGGACCTCGCCAAGGTCACGATCTACCTGAGCGACCGGCGCTTTCGCGAAGAGAATACCCGTATCAGGGCTGAACTGCTGGGGTCTGCCACGCCTGCAATCACCGTGGTGATCGCAGAAATCTTCGAGGAGGCATGGCTGCTCGAGATCGATGCGATTGCCTGCAGCTGATCAGGCACGGAGGAGCGAAAGAAGACGCCGATGATGAATTTCGAAGTGATCCCCAGCCCCGTGCGGCATCGCTATTTGACCGTGGATGGCTGTACCATCTTCTACCGCGAGTGCGGTGCGGAGGATGCGCCCGTGCTTCTTTTGCCGCACGGCTACCCTTGCTCTTCCTACGAGTTCCGAAATCTCATGCCGCTACTCGGCGATGCGTGGCGCCTGATCGCGCCTGATTTCCCCGGCTGCGGCTACAGCGATACTCCCGCCGACTTCGATTACAGCTTCGATGGGTATGCCCGCTTCCTGGAACGGTTTTGCGAAACAATGGGCGTGGGGAGGTTGGCCCTCTACCTCCATGATTTCGGATCGCAGATCGGATTGCGCTTCGCGATCCGAAATCCCCATGGGATCACGGGGCTGATTATTCAGAATGGCGACATCTACGAGGATCAGCTCGGCCCCAAATATGCTCCCCTCCAGGCCTATTTCGAAGATCCGTCGCCGGAGGCGAAAGAGAGGCTCGGCGATGCCGTCACGAAGGACGGTTTCAAAGACGAGTTCCTGAACGAAGTGGCAGACGATGTCGCGTCCCGAATCCCGCCGGACCTTTGGGAACTGCATTGGTCGGTGATGACACCGCAGCGCAGGGCGATCGCGGTTCAACTGATCGCGGGGCTGAAGGAAAACCTGGCCTGGTTTCCAAGGTATCAGGCGTATCTGCGCGAGCACCGGCCGCCGACGTTGATCGTCTGGGGTCCGCACGACGGCTACATGCCGGAAGGCTCTGCCAGAGCCTACCTGCGCGATCTCCCCGAAGCCGAACTGCACTTGCTGGGCGGCGGGCACTGGCTGTTGGAAACGCACCTCTACGAGGTCGCAGGCTTGATCCGGCCGTTCCTGCGGTCGATCAGAGCATCGCGCGAGTGAGCGTCAGGGAATGCCGCCGAGAGGAGTGCTGCCAGTGCTCTTCGAAGCGTTGATCGAGATTCGCGGAATCAATCCCTTCGTGCTGGTGAGCGCTGAGCGTGCGCAGGGAATCCGACTTGGCTGGCGCAAGCCGATGCCGGTGCTGGTCCAGCTTGACGACAAACCAGTCCCCGCGCGGCGCATCAATATGATGCCTGCAGGCGACGGGAGCTTCTACCTCTACCTGAACGCCGACCTGCGCGAGCAGGCCGGAGCAAAGGTCGGCGACGTCGTGACGGTCTGTGTCAGCTTCGATCCCGATTATGAGACCGGGCCTCAGCACACCATCCCTCCCGCGTTCGCAGCCGGCCTGGAGATCAGTCCTGCGGCCAAGGCCCGGTGGATATCGCTTGCGCCAAGCCTGCAGAAAGAGGTGCTACGCTACCTAGCGAGGCTGAAATCCGACGCGGCGAAGACAAGAAACATCGAACGCCTGATGCGCATCCTTGGCGGCGCAAGAGAGCGCTTCATGGCGCGTGACTGGAACTGATCCAGGACAGTCAAGGGAGGGATGACGATGGATGCAAAACAGGCGGCAGCGAATGTGTGGAGCGCGTTCGCATCGCGCGATGCCGCGAGCATACACGCCGTGCTGACGGACGATGTCGAGTGGATAGCGCCGAAGCGGAATTCGACGGCGGTCGCCCTCGGCGTTACCGATCACATGATCGGCAAGGAGGCGATCTCGTCGTTCCTGCTCAACGACATGCGCAGATTATTCTCGAGCGGTCTCGAAATCGAGCCAATCTCCGTAACCGCAGAGGGTGATCGCGTCGTCTTTGAACAAAGGCACATAGCGGTTTTGGCGAACGGGAGACCCTACAGGAATGACTATGTCTTCGTATTCGAAATGAGCGATGGGAAGGTAAGTAGAATACGCGAATATATGGACACACGCAGTGGTCAGGAAATGGTATTTGGCGACGCGCCTCCTCGGCAAATCGTCTGAATACACGCGTCACATCGATCGGAACGTGCGTTCACGGACCGGCCGGCACTGCAATGGCGTGCCGAAAGCGCCTGCGTCGCAGGACACGCAGCAGCGGAGCTTCCAGGAATAGATAGCTCAGCACGCCCAGTGCAACGCCGCCAATGGTGCCGGCGAGAGCGATCGTCCAGCCGGGGGCTCCGATCCGCCGGCAAACCACGTCGACCGCCATGATCGCAAAGATGTGCCACAGGTAGATCGAATAGCTCGCGTCGCCAAGGAAGCGCAGCGGGACGATAGGGCGCGCAAAAGCGCTGCTGCGTTCGAGCTCCAAGGTCGCGATCACCAGCAGCGTGCAAGGGAGGCCGAGCCACAGGGCGTCGCGTAAGCGTCCGGTGGCAAGCCCGAGCAGGAAGAAGACGAGGACGCAGGCCAGCAGCGGAACGGCCATCGACCTCCCCTGCAACCAGAAACGGCCGAGCCAGGCGCCGGCGAGGAATTGCAGGATCAGCGGATTGCACCAGAAGGCGAACGGCGCCTGATCCGGCGGGATGTAGAATGACGCCGCCGCTGCGCCGGCGAACAGCAGAGTCAAAATTTGCAGCAGCGCCTTTCGCGGCAAGATCAGCAGCAACGCGAACACGGCGTAGAACAGCATTTCGTAGTTCAGCGTCCAGCCGACGTTGAGGATCGGGTAGAAACGCGCACCGAAGCCGGGCGGACCGACCGGGATGAACAGATAGGAGGCGAGCGCGTGGACGGGATCGAGCCCGTGTCGCACCAGCATGAACAGAGCGAACGCGCTGGTCGCGATCCAATATAGCGGCACGATCCGGATCAGCCGGTCCTTGAAGAAGGGCCAGGGACGCGAGCCGCCATCGGTGATCGCGACCATCAGGAAGCCGCTCAGCACGAAGAACAGAGGAACGCCGAATGCCGGCACCGGCGTTCGCAGGTGCCCGGCCAACAGGGCGTGGGCAATCACCACTTCCAAAGCCGCGACGGCGCGGAGATATTGAAGACCGATCAGGCGCGGCCTTTCGGTGCCGACACTGGTAATCGATGACGCGTCCATCGCTGCTCCCCGGCAAGGTTGTTGCAGCGGGACGGCAAGGGTGCAAGCGCCACAAGGCGCCCGGTTCAGGCCGAAACGTCGTGGTTTCCTGAAAAAGCCCGTGATCTCAGCGCGCGCGTTCTGCGGCAGCGCTTTCGCCGGCGATCCGGTTCAGCGAACCGGCGGCGGCGCATCAACCGTGGACGAGAGTCCCGGCAAGGCCCGCCTGATATTGCTCGGCAAGTTTGGAGAAGGACGCGGCGAGCGCCTGGCGCCGTGCCTGCGCTTCCGGCGTAATCGCCCGCGAGGCGGCGCGAAGCTCCTCGTTCGCGCGACGTTGGTAGTAACGATAGTTTGATTCCATCGGACCCCGCTCCCCAGCGATATCTGTTACTAACATAGATTGAATCGTTTCCGAAATGTCTAACGGAAATGACTCGTCGCTACGCCGCCTCCGTTCACCTCCTTTGTTGAGGCTGTGGTGCACGGCGCCGCGATGTTGAGCCCATGAATCGGTCACAAAGTGTTTTCGTACAACTCCGGTAATCTGCAGTATCGGTGCCGAGTCGCGGCCATCGCGCTGGACACGAACGCGGGTTGAGGCAACAGCCGATCCATGCGCCGTTTCTCCCCACCAGCCATGTGGCTGCCGATCCTCGCCCTCCTGATCGTCTTCGCCTGCATGTTCCTGAGGGGCGGCCCGGAATCGCAGGTGGATCGTACTCTTCTCCTGTTCGCTCAGCGCGGAGAGCTTGTTCCGGCCGCGCGCCTCCTGACTCACCTCGGCAGCTGGACGAGCGTCATCCCTATCACGCTCGCCGCGGCGGCATGGCTGCTGTTCCGGGGCGCGCGCCGGCGCGCTCTGCTCCTGATCGGCGTGTTGCTCAGCGAGCGGGGCCTCATCGAGTTGCTGAAGGAGCTGTTCGACCGGGCCCGCCCGGATCCTCACGGCCGGTTGGTCGAGGTCAATTCCATGGCCTTTCCAAGCGGCCATTCCGCGAATGCGATGACCCTCGGGCTTGCCCTCGCGCTGCTCGTCGCGCCGCCGCGATGGCGGGGCCCGGCCGTCCTCGCCGCACTCCTATTCGCCGCGCTGATCGGCCTGACGCGGCCGGTGCTCGGGGTGCATTGGCCGTCCGACGTGATGGGGGGCTGGGCACTCGGCGCAGCCTGGACACTGCTCCTCGTGCGCCTGTTCGATGCTCGGGCCGACGAGGGAACGTCTGCTCCCCGCCCGCATTGACCGGCCGAAGGAGAGCGACAATGAGCGATCGCAACGAGCGTGGCGCCGATCGCGCCGAGACGGCCCGCCAGACCGACGACAGCGAGATCATCGACGAGATGGAGGGCGGCCCCGCCTTCGGCGGTTCGCACGACGGCAATCTGCAGCGCGACATCGGCGCGCGCGACGAAGTGAGGGAGGAGGTCGGCGACGGCGACGGCGTGACCCGGGTGCGCGACAGCGACAAGCCGGAACAGGCCAATCTGCCGCGCTTCAATCCCTGAGGATCACCCCCGCCGGAAGACGATCGTCAGATTGTTCGCCGGCATTTCGAACAGGCGCTCGAAGCGAAGCCCCCTCCCCTCCGCTTCGGCCGTGACGTCCTCGACTTGGCGGAGGCCCCAATCGGGATTGCGGGCCCTGAGCGAGGCGTCGAACGCCTCGTTCGACGCTGCGGTCGGCACCCCGAGCCGCCGATAAGGGCCATAGAGCACCAACGGCGCTCCGGGGCTGAGCACCCGCTGCGCCCCCGCCATCAGCCCCGCCGTCGCCGCCCAGGGGCTGATGTGGACCATGTTGATGCAGACGATCGCCTCTGCCGAGTCGATCGGCCAGCGCTCCGACGCGGCATCGAGGTGCACCGGATCGGTCAGGTTCGGCAACCCGGCTTCGATACGCCAGGCCCGGATGGAAGCGAGCGCATCCGGATCGGGATCGCTCGGCTGCCAGAGCAAGCCAGGAAATGCGCGGGCGAAGTGCACGCCATGCTCGCCCGTGCCACTCGCGATCTCCAGGACGGTGCCCCGATCCGGAAGCACGGCGCGGAGCAGTTCGGCGATAGGCTCGCGGTTGCGTTCGGTCGCGGGCGCTCGGCGGCGCATGTCGGTCATCGTCATTTACCTTCTTTTGGCTGGTATCCGCAAAGCCGCCGTGTCAGCGTGTGCCCCGGGGCCGAAAAGGGGGACCACATGGCTAAACTGAAACTCATCCTCGCGCTCTGCGCGAGTATCGCCGTCGCGCCGGTTCAGGCGCAAGCACCTTCGAACGAGCAGCAAGCGGCGATGCGTCAGGCTGAGGCACTGATGCGCGATCTTCATCCGGTCACCGGCGACGTCAGGATCCCGGAGGCGAGCGCGGGTCTTCATCTCGGCAAGGATTACTATTTTCTCCCAGCGGAGGAAGCGCGCCGCGTGCTGGTCGAAGGCTGGGGAAACCCGCCGGAGACGGCGAACGGCGTGCTCGGCATGGTCTTCCCCGCCGGCAAGACCTTCGCCGACGACGTGTGGGGCGCGGTAATCACGTTCGAGCCGACGGGCTGGGTCAGCGATGACGACGCCAAGAGCACCGACTATCAGGAACTCGTCGAGCAGATGCAGTCCGGCGAGGAGGAACTCAACGCCGAACGCACCAAACAGGGTTATCCCGCCCAGCATCTCGTCGGCTGGGCCCAACAGCCCGCTTACGACGTGCGCACCCACAGCGTTGTCTGGGCGCAGAACATCCAGTTCGCCGGCGCCGAGCGCAACACGCTCAACTATGACGTGCGCCTGCTCGGCCGCAACGGCGTGCTCAGCCTCAACATGGTGACGAGCATGGACAAGCTCGCCGAGACCCGCACGGCCGCCGCGAAGTTCGCGCAAGCCGCCGCGTTCGACACCGGCGCACGCTATGCCGACTACAAGCCCGGCATCGACAAGAAGGCGGAGTTCGGCGTCGGCGGGCTGGTCGCCGCGGGCGTGGGCGTCGCCGCGGCGAAGAAGCTGGGCCTGCTCGGCATCATCCTCGCCTTCGGCAAGAAGTTCATCGTCCTGCTGCTCGCCGGCGGCGCCGCAATCGCAGGCGCAGTTCGGCGGCTGTTCGGCGGCAGGAAAGCCGAAGACGAAGGCTATGCCTCTGACTATGGTTCCGGTTCGGCCGCGTTCGAAGACACGCCGGCCGAGACCGCTGCGGAGCCGACGCCGGATCGCACCGCGCCGTGAGCTGATGGCGCCGCCGGGAAGTTCCCCGGCGGCGCGCCTTCATTCCGCGGCTTCGGCTTGCACGGGCGGCTTCCAGACCAGCACCGGCTTGCGCGCGGCCTGGGTTTCGTCGAGCCGGCGCCGGGGTGCGTGAACCGGCGCCGCCTTCAACGACTGATCGCCAGCCTTGGCGCGTTCGGCAACGGAGCGCAGCGCGCCGATGAACTGGTCGAGCGCGGCCTTCGACTCCGTCTCGGTCGGCTCGATCAGCATCGCACCGTGGACGACGAGAGGGAAATACATCGTCATCGGGTGGAAGCCCTCGTCGATCAGCCCTTTGGCGAGATCGAGCGTGCTGAGGCCCTCGGCGAAGCCCTTGTCGCTGAACAGGGCCTCGTGCATGCACGGGCCGCTTTCCCCAAACGGCGCCTCGAGCACGTCCTCCAAGCTGCGCAGGATGTAATTGGCGTTCAGCACCGCGTCGCCCGACACCTGCCGCAGGCCGTCGGCGCCGTGGCTCAGAATGTACGAGAGCGCGCGGGTGAACATGCCCATCTGGCCGTGAAAGGCGGTCATACGGCCGAAGCTCGACGCGTGATGCTCGCCGGCGGTCTCTTCCTCGACCAGCACGAAGTGATTGCCTTGCTGCTCCACGAACGGCAGCGGCGCGAACGGGGTCAGGGCTTCCGAGAACACCACCGGCCCGGAACCGGGCCCGCCGCCGCCATGCGGCGTCGAGAAGGTCTTGTGGAGGTTGATGTGCATCGCGTCGATGCCGAGATCGCCGGGGCGCACGCGTCCGACGATCGCGTTGAAGTTCGCCCCGTCGCAATAAACCAGGCCTCCTGCAGCGTGCACCGCGTCCGAGATCGCGCGCATGTCCGGCTCGAACAGGCCGCACGTATTCGGATTGGTGATCATCACGGCGGCGACGTCCGGCCCGAGCCGGGCCTTCAGCGCGTCGAAATCGACCCGCCCGCGATCGTTCGCCGGAATGCTCTCGACCCGATAGCCGACGAACGCGGCCGTTGCCGGGTTGGTGCCATGGGCGCTTTCCGGCACCAGGATGACCTCGCGCGCGTCGCCCCGTGCTTCGAGGGCGGCGCGGATCGCCAGCAGGCCGCACAATTCGCCGTGCGCGCCGGCCTTCGGGCTCATCGCCACCGAGTGCATTCCGGTGAGCTTGACCAGCCATCCGCCAAGCTCGGCGATCAGCTCGAGCGCGCCTTGCACCGTGTCGATCGGCTGCAGCGGATGGATGTCGGCGAAACCGGGCAGCCGCGCCATGCGCTCGTTGAGACGCGGATTGTGCTTCATCGTGCAAGAGCCGAGCGGAAACAGGCCAAGGTCGATCGCGTAATTCTGCCGGCTGAGCCGGGTGTAATGGCGTACCGCCTGCGGCTCCGACAGACCCGGAAGGCCGATCGGCCGGTTGCGCTCCAGGCCGCCGAGCCGGGTGGCGACCTTGGGCGCCTCGTCGAAATCGACGCCGGTGCCGCCATCCTCGTCCATCTCGAAGATCAAAGGCTCTTCGAGCATCAGCGCCCGGTTTCCGGTCCAGGTTTCCGCGCCCTCGTGACCACCGTCAGTGTCCGGCCTGGTCGGGCGGCCTTCACGATTCATGCTCATGCCAGGATCTCCTCGAGCGCGCCGGCGAGCGCCTCGACATCTTCATCATTGGTGGTTTCGGTGACGGCGATGACGAGGCCGCTTCCGAGCGCTTCGGCCTCAGGATAGAGGCGTCCGAGCGAAACACCGCCGAGAATGCCGCGCTCTGCGAGGGTGCGAACCACGGGACGTGCCTCGCGGGTGAGGCGCACCGTGAACTCGTTGAAGAAGGTCTCGCTGACCAGGTCGACGCCCGGCACCCGTGCCAGCCGCTCGGCGGCGCGCACCGCCTTGGCGTGGTTGAGCTCGGCCAGGCGGCGAAGCCCGGTTTCGCCGAGCAAAGTCATGTGCACCGAGAAAGCGAGCGCACACAATCCGCTGTTGGTGCAGATGTTCGACGTCGCCTTCTCCCGACGGATATGCTGCTCGCGGGTCGACAGGGTCAGCACGAAGCCGCGCTTCCCCTCGGCATCGACGGTCTCGCCGGCAAGGCGGCCCGGCATCTGCCGGACATATTTGTCGCGGGTGGCGAACAGGCCGACATAGGGTCCGCCGAAATTGAGGCCGACCCCGATCGACTGTCCCTCGCCGACGACAATGTCGGCGCCCATCTCGCCGGGTGCGCGCAGCAGCCCGAGCGCCACGGGCTCCGTCACCACCGCGATCAGCAGCGCGCCGGCGGCGTGGGCGCGTTCGGCGAGTTCGGACAGGTCGCCGATGCGGCCCAATATGTCCGGATACTGGACGACGACGCAGCTCGTCTCCTTGTCGATCGCATCGAGCAACCGTGCCGTATCGGTCTCCGCCGACAGATCCGGCAGCGACGTCTCGAGCACGTCGCCGGTGAAGCGTGCCATCGTCTTGGCGACCGACACGTAATGGGGATGCAGCCCGCCCGACAGGATTGCCTTGGTACGCCGGGTGATCCGGCGCGCCATGCCGATCGCCTCCCAGCAGGCGGTCGAGCCGTCGTACATCGAAGCGTTCGCGACATCGCAGCCGAACAGGCGTGCGACCTGGGTCTGGAACTCGAACAGCGCCTGCAAGGTGCCCTGCGCGATTTCCGGCTGATAGGGCGTGTAGCTGGTCAGGAATTCGCCGCGTTGGATCAGGTGATCGACGCTCGCCGGAATATGGTGCTTATAGGCTCCGCAGCCGAGGAAGAAGGGCACGTCGCCCGCGGCAAGATTGCGCCGCGCCATTGCCGACAGCCGGCGCTCGACGGCAAGTTCGCTGGCATGATCGGGAAGCCCGTCGATCTTGGACGCAAGCCGGGCCGCTTCGGGCACGTCGACGAACAAATCCTCGACGGAAGGTGCGCCGATCGTGCGCAGCATCTCGCGTCGATCGGCTTCAGCTAGGGGCAAATAGCGCATCTCAGACCGCTTTCCTCTGCGCGCGGCTCAGCCGGCCGCATCATGGGGGTGGAAAATACGGGAACGCCGACCGATCCCCCCGGACCGGCGCGCCCTCCCTCCCGCCGACGGGAGGGGAAAATCTCAGTCCGGCTTGCGCATCGTGAAGCGAAGCCGGACATAATCGGCACTCCAGCTTCCGTCGGCCTGCTGGAGCAGCGGCTGCAGCCGGGCCTGGATCGCGTGGGAAACCTCGTCCCGGGCCCCGTCCGGTACGCCCGCGACGTCGAGCCAGCCGCTGCGGAACGTCTTCACCCAACCGGCGACGCCGGCCGGCAGCGGCGTCGGCCGGGCGACGAGATGCGCCTGGATCTCGTTGAACCCGGCGCAGGCATAAAGGCGAACGAACTCCTCGACCGAGGGATACCATTGCGGATCCTCGGCCGGAATCGGGTAACCGCGGGCGGTGAGCTCGTCCCGGATACCGCCGCGCAGCACGGCGATATTCCCCTGCCCGCCCATCTCGCCGACGAACCGGCCGCCCGGCTTGAGGACCCGGAACACGCCTTCCGCGACGGCGTCCGGATCGAGCATCCAGTGCAGTGCGGCATTGGAGAAGGCCGCATCGAACTGGCCGAACCGGTTTGCCTGACCTTCGAGATCCAGGGCCTGGGCATCGGCGACGAACGCGTCCACCCCCTTGGCCCGGGCCGCCTCCACCATTTCGGGGGATGCATCCAGCCCGATCACGCCGGCACCGCTCGCCATGATCTTCCGGGTCAGCGTCCCGTCACCGCAGCCAAGGTCGAGGATCAGCTCGCCCGGTTGCGGGTCGAGCATCTCGAGGGCTGCGGAACCGAGCGCCGGCACGAAGGCGGCGTTGGTTGCGTAATCGGTCGGAGACCAGCGGGAGGATGTGTTGACGGTCACTGCTGCTCGCAAAAGGTCCGGTACGCTTCAGCGTCCATCAGCCCGTCGAGTTCCGAGGGATCCGACAGGCGCAGCTTGAAGAACCAGCCGTCGCCTTCCGGCGCGGTGTTGACCAGTGACGGATCGTCGGAGAGCGCATGATTGGCTTCGATCACTTCGCCGCTGACCGGCGCGTAGACATCCGAAGCCGCCTTGACCGACTCGACCACCGCCGCGTCGCCGCCCTTGGTCACCTGCCGGCCCGGCTCCGGCAATTCGACGAACACGATGTCGCCGAGCTGACCCTGCGCGAAATCGGTGATGCCGACGGTGGCGCTGTCGCCATCGACCGCGATCCACTCATGCTCTTGCGTATAATGAACGGTCATTGGCCGCCTCCCTTGCGATGGTATCGATGCGGAACGAAGGGCATGTCGCTGACCTTCGCCTGGAATATCTTGCCGCGCTGGGTCAGGCGGATCGTCGCGCCGGCTTCGGCGCTTCCGACCGGGACATAGGCCATCGCGATCGGCGCCTCGAGCATCGGCGAGAAACCACCGCTGGTCACCTTGCCGACCTCGTTACCCTCGTCGTCGATCACCATCGCACCCTCGCGGACCGGCTGCCGCCCCTCGACGAGCAGGCCGACACGCCGGCGGATCAAGGTCGTGTCGAACTCCGCCGAGATGCGATGCCAACCGGGGAAACCGCCCTCGGCGCGGCGCCGCTTGGAGATGGCGAAGCCGAGATCGGCCTCGACCGGCGTCGTCTCGGTATCGAGATCGTGTCCGTAGAGCGGCAGGCCCGCCTCCAGGCGCAGCGAATCGCGCGCGCCGAGACCGATCGGCTTCACTTCGCTCTGCGCGCCGAGGAGGGCCGCGACCTCGAGCACCTGCGCCGCCGGCACCGAGATCTCAAAGCCGTCTTCGCCGGTATAGCCCGAGCGGCTGATCCACGCCGTGACGCCGCCGATCTGGAACGCGCCGCCGGTCATGAAACCCAGCGCCTCGACACCGGGCACCAGCCGGGCGAGCGTTTCCGCGGCCTTGGGCCCCTGCAAGGCAAGCAGGGCCTGCTCCTTCATGTGATCGACCACAACGGTACGCGGCAGCTTCGCCTGCAGATGGGCGATGTCGCCATCCTTGGTCGCACCGTTCACGACCATGTAGAAATGATCGCCGCGACGCGTGATCATCAAATCGTCGATGATCCCGCCATCCTCTGTGAGCAGCAGGGAATAGCGCAGCCGACCTTCCTTCAGGATGGCGAGGTCCGCCGGCAGCAATGCCTCCAGCGCCTTTTCGGCGTCGGCGCCGCGAATGATCAGCTGTCCCATGTGGCTGACGTCGAACAGCCCCGCCGATTCGCGAGTCCAGCGATGCTCGGCGATGATCCCCTCATATTGGATCGGCATCGCATAGCCCGCGAACGGCACCATACGGGCGCCGCGGTCGCGGTGCCATTGGTCGAGCGGCAGTGTCTTCTCGGGAACCGTTGCGTCGGTCATCGTCCAGTCTCCAGGGCGCCGCAATGCCGTCCGGCGTGCCGGACGAATCTTGCAAACAATCCCCCTCTGTCACTGGACCTGAGAGCTTTCCCCGCGCCGGCGACGCCGCGGGTTACCCCTTCGGTGGTTCGCCGCGGCCGATGCCGAAGCGAACGCTTTCCAGAGTGTCTATGCCCGTGCGGTCCCTTTTGCCTGAGAGATTCCGGGGCGGTTGCTCCTTCGGCGGCGGCAGACCGAAACCTGCCACTCTCTCCCGCACGTGCACCGGCTCAGAAGACGGCGACCGCGCTGCCTTGAAGGCTGGCCCGGCCGCTGTCAACGTGGCTTGTCGTTCCGATCAGCGGGTCGCGTTGTAGGAGAGCTGCGCTTCGGTGAGCTGGAAGCCGACCAGCACTTCGAAGCTCGCCTTGCGGACCGCGTCGCGCACCGTCGGATCGGCGAGCGGATCGACCGCCGCATCGGCATCGCCAGGCTTGCGTTCGCGGGTGATCTGACGGCGCACGTCGTCGGGAAGCGTCACCGCCGCCCGGGCGACGGAGCCGGTGGCGGTGCCGGTGGCGCTGGCACGAAGCTGACCGTCTTCGAAGCGGAGACCGACCTGGCTGACGCTCTTGGTGAGAACATTGGTGCCGCCCTGCACGACCACCGCGAAATAGGGCAGAACGACCTCGCGGGCCCCGGCGGCGTCGCGGCGCTGCCCGCGAATCTCGAAATTCACGGTGGTGACGATGTTGTCGCCGGTCTCGTCGCAGGTCGAGCGCACGTTGGTGATATGCGCCACCACGTCGATCGCGCTGGCGTCCCGGCTGTTCTCCGGGTTGAACAAGGTGATATCCCCGGTCGCGGCCGGAACCGCCACCGCCGGACAGGCCGAGCGCGTCACGGTGATGCCGGTGGCGGTCAGCTGACCGTCGGACGAGCAGCCGACGAGAGCCAGCGGGAGGAAGGCGGCGGCAAGCGCCGCTTTAGGCTTGAACACAGGCAATGGATCCTCATTTTCCCGGGGACGGGCGAGCGGATCATAGGAACCGGGTTTCGCCGAGGCAAGCAACGAACAAGGGGCCGAGCGGCCCGACCACGGCTGCGTTCGGTGGACGCGGCGACCTATTCGGCATAGAGGCTGCGCCATGCTGGCACCCAAACCCCCTCTTCACCTTCTGATCGCGGCGCCGCGCGGCTTTTGCGCGGGAGTCGACCGGGCGATCCGGATCGTCGAGCTGGCGCTCGAACGCTACGGCGCGCCCGTCTATGTCCGCCATGAAATCGTCCACAACAAATATGTGGTTGATACGCTGAAGGCGCAGGGTGCGATCTTCGTCGCCGAGCTCGACGACGTGCCGGACGGGGTTCCCGTGGTCTTCTCCGCCCATGGCGTTCCCAAGGCGGTGCCGGCCAAGGCGGCGGAGCGCGGGCTCGATTTCCTCGACGCCACCTGCCCGCTCGTCTCCAAGGTCCATCGCCAGGCCGAACGCCTGGTCGAGGCCGGCCGCCATATCCTGTTCATCGGCCATGCCGGCCACCCCGAGGTGATCGGCACGTTCGGTCAGGTCCCTGAGGGACGGATGACCTTGATCGAGACGGCGGAGGATGCGGAGCGCGTGATGCCGGCCGATCCCCACAATCTCTCCTTCCTCACCCAGACGACCTTGTCGGTAGACGATACGGCCGAGATGATCCGGGTGCTGGAGCGGCGATTCCCGGACATCAAGGGTCCGCGCGGCGAGGACATCTGCTACGCCACGTCCAACCGGCAGGCGGCAGTCAAGGATATCGCCCGCACCTGCGACTTCGTGCTGGTGATCGGATCGACCAAGAGCTCGAATTCGCTGCGGCTGGTCGAAGTCTCCGAACGCGAAGGGGTCCCCGCGCGCCTGATCGCCCGCGCGACCGATATCGATCTGGCCTGGCTGGAGGGCGTGCGCACCCTCGGCCTGACCGCGGGAGCCTCCGCGCCGGAGACCCTCGTGCGCGAAGTCGTCGATTTCCTTGCCGACCATTTCGAAATCACCGAGTCTGAAGGCGAAGGCGTCGTCGAGCGCATGGTGTTCAAGCTGCCGCGCGGCCTCGAAGCCGCTGCCTGACTCTCCCGACATGACCGAAGCCAAGACCGAAGTGGAGATCTTCACCGACGGCGCCTGCAAGGGCAATCCGGGCCCGGGCGGCTGGGGAGCGATCGTGCGATCCGGGCCGCACGAGAAGGAAATGTCCGGCGGCGAACCCGCCACCACCAACAACCGCATGGAAATGATGGCGGCGATCCGCGCCCTGCAGGCGCTGAAGCGGCCCTGTTCGGTCACCCTGTTCACCGACAGCGTCTATCTGCGCGACGGTATCACCAAATGGATCCACGGCTGGCGCCGCAACGGGTGGAAGACCGCCGACAGGAAGCCGGTCAAGAATGCCGAGCTCTGGCAGGAATTGCTGGAGGCCGTCGGCGAGCACAAGATCGACTGGCGCTGGGTCAAGGGCCATGCCGGCCACCCCGAGAACGAGCGCGCCGACCAGCTCGCCTGCGCGGCCGCGCTCCAATTCTCGGCACGTCGATAAGGCTGTCCCTGCCCCGCTCCTCCGCGCGGTAAGACCTCAGGCGCCCCAGACGTCGCGGGCGTAGCGCAGGAAGTTCAGGCTCAGGATTTTTTCGATCCTCGACTCGCGATAGCCGCGGCTGCGCAGCAGGCGGGCGAGGCTGCAGAACTGGTCCGGTCCCTGCAGCGCCTCGACGAAGGGCACAGTGTCCGGATTCTCGCCGGCGGCGCCGATCCCCGCCGCCTTTCGGTCCGCTATCTCCTTCCTGGCATGGGCTCGGTAGGCGGCCATGTCGTCGATCGCCGTGGTGCCGCCATCGGTGCCGAGACCGACATGGTCCTCGCCGCAGACATTGATCGCATGATCGATATGGCGGGCGACGTCCTCTGCGGTGGCGACGCTGCGCGGGTTGAGGAAGGGCATGAAATAGATGCCGACGAAGCCGCCGCGGGATGCGACGAGACGGAGTTCCTCGTCGGTCTTGTTGCGCGGAAGATCGGTCAGAGCCCTGCAGCCCGTGTGATTGATCGAGATCGGCTGCCTGGAAGATCGTGCCGCTTCCAGACAGGTGCGTTCGCCGCTGTGCGAGAGATCGATCATCACCCGATTGTCGTTCAGCCGCGCGACGAGATCCCGGCCGAACGGCGTCAGCCCCCGGTTGAGCGGCGCCATCGCCCCGTCGCCGACCTGATTCGCGACGTTGTAGGTAAGCTGGAACACGCGGACGCCGAGATCCGCGAACACATCCGCCCGCGCCACCTTGTCGCCCATCATCGCGCTGTTCTGGAAACCGTAGACGATCCCGATCTTGCCTGTGTCGCGCGCGCGAAGGATGTCGGCCACAGTCAGCACTTTCACGAGATGGTCCTGGTGGTGCCTGACGCGCCAGTCCCAGGTCGCGATCTCGGCGACGCTGAATTCGAACGGATCCATCGCGCCCGCGACATAGCCGAGCGTGTTGTTGATCGCGATCGTGCCGGAGGCGAGCGCATCCTCGATCACCCGCGCCTCGATCGGCGTTCGGGCGGTTCCCGGAACCTCGGCGCCGCTGTCGTCCTGCTCGGGTCGGTTCGGGTTGAAGAGGCCGCCGAGAGCGTTGATCACCGCCGGACCACGTGCCGCGCTCGCGGACCGTGCCGCGGCGGGCGCCAGCCCTGTCGCAGTAGCGGCGGCCAGGAAATCGCGGCGGGGCAAATCAAAGGGCATTGGGCAGGTCCTCCTCGGCGATTCGGCAGGAGTCGCTCCGGGACATGCTTTCCCTGCCGCACGCGCAATCGCAAGAGCGTGGCGGCCTGCACTCTTGCTGCACGTCCCTGCCGGCCACGTGCATCTGCTTTCGGATTTCCGCCAATTGGCCGGCGGAGTGAGGCTAAGCTCGCGGCTGCAGACGGTCCGGGAGGTAGGGCTCCGGATCGATGCTCGCAACGATCGGATCCGACGTGCGATCGAGCAACAGGGACGCACCCAGTTTCGCCGCAGCGGGTGCGGTCTGGATGCCGAAGCCGCCCTGCCCTGCGAACCAGAAAAAGTCGCCTCGCCCGGGCGCGAAGCCGTAGACCGGCACACGATCCGGCGCGAAGCTTCTGAGGCCTGCCCATTTGTGCTCGACCCGCTCGATCCGCCAATCGACGACGGCTTCGAGTCGGGCGATGGCGGTGGCGACATCGATCTCCTCCGCCGCAGCGTCACAGGGCGGGCACGGCGTTTCGTCATGCGGGCTGAGCCAGATCCGTCCCCCTGCTTCCGGCTTGAAGTAGAAGCGGCCGAGCGCATCGATGACCAGCGGCAGATTCGCCGGCGCGGCCGGGTCCACGCGAAGCTGAACCATCGTTCGGCGGAAGGGCTGGATGCCGATCGGCGCGAGCCCGGCGGCGATCGCGACCTCGTCCGCCCACGCCCCCGCCGCATCGACGAGGATGTCGGCGGTGAAAACGCCCGCGGCCGTCTCGACCGCCCATCGGCCGTGCGCGCGCGCCGCCGACCGGAGACCCGCTCCCGTGACGAAGCGTGCCCCGGCCGTCGCCGCGGATTTGAGGTAGTGCGCGTGCAATGCGGCAACGTCGATGTCGGCGCAGGTGGGCTCGAGCAGCCCGCGTCTCCATTGGGGCTTCAGCCCGGGAATCCGGGCAATCAGATCGTCACGTCCGAGCGGCCTCAGGTCGACCGCGTCGCCGAACCCGCGCGCGAGGTCGGCAATGACGTGGGCGTCGGCATCACCGGCAATGTGGAGTCCCCCGCGCGCGCCAAGAAAGCCGCCGTCGCGCAGAAAGGTTCCCGATGCGGTGGTGAGCGGCTGGACCAACGGGCCGCCATAGGTTTCCGACCAGAACGCCGCGGAGCGGCCGGTAGCGTGGTAGCCGGGCCGGTCCTCGCCCTCGATCACGATCACCGACCCGGCACCGGCGAGTTCTGCGGCGAGACTGGCCCCGGCCATGCCCGCGCCGACGATCAGGATGTCGCAACGATCGTTCACCCGGCGGCATGCCTCGCAAGGAACGCATCGATGGCGGCGAGTGCCCGCAGGCGAACCGGATCAGATTCGCGCAGGATCTCGTGACCCGAATCCTGAAGCATCAGCAATTCCGCGTTGGGGATCGCCTCCGCGGCCCGCCGGATCGCCGCAGCGCTGACCAGCCGGTCGCGCTCGGTCGCGACGAACAGGCAGGGCGAATCGATCCGCCGTAGCGCCTCGAGGGTCAGGGCGGCACTGGAGCGCATCGCCGCAAGCAGCCACCCCCAACTCGGCGGACCGAGATTGTAGCCGGGCTCGCGCTCCCACCACCAGAGCTCGTCGTCGAATCGCTCGGGCGAGCTGGTGAGATAGGTGCGGCGGCGTGCCCCCGCTTTCGCAGAAGCCGTCGGCGAACGCCAGATCGGGGCGCGCCCGAAGCCGGCGATATTGAACAAGCGCGCCGTCCACGCCGCCGCCCAGGGCGGCAGCGGCTCGCTGTTGACCATCATCATCGGGGCGATGAGCACCGCCGCGTTGATTTCGGGTCGACGCTCGGCGAGCGTACGGGCGAGGATGTGACCGCCCATTGAGTGGGCGACGACCACATGAGGGCCGGGATGGTCGGCCCGCCAATCGGCGATCAGCGCGGCAAGATCGTCGACCAGGGGATCCATGCTCTCCAGGTGACCGCCGACGATATCTCCACGCGATCCGCCCTGGCTGCGCCAGTCGAAGGCGGTGACCGACCAGCCCGCCGCATGCCAGTGATGCTGGGCCTCCAGATACTTTTCGATGAAATCGCCGCGGCCACCGGCGAAGAGCAGGCTGCCGCGCCCCCTGCCCGGCCATTCCAGCCGCCGATACCGCCATCCGTCCGGCGCCAGCCACGTGCCGAGCCGCGCCTCGGCCGGCAACGCCCGACGATCGATCACCTGATCCTCCATAGGTGTGCGGTTACGGTTTTGTAAGCAAGGCCGTCTAGTAGCTGTTCACCATGAAGGGCGATATTTCCTGGTTTCTGATCGGATTGCTGACCGCCGGCTTGATTGCCGCGGCGGTCGGCGACTGGCGCAACCGGATCATCCCCAACGAACTGAACGGCGCGATCGCGTTGCTCGCAATCCCCTTCTGGTGGGCGAACGGGCTGCTCTTCTGGCCCGACGCCGCGATCCAGGTCGGGGTGGCGCTGCTGATCGTCCTGCTGTTCAGCGTACCGCTTCATTTCGGCTGGATGGGCGGAGGCGACGTCAAGCTGCTTGGCGCCCTGGCCTTGTGGCTCCCGTGGGGCGCGACGCTGTACCTGGTGGCGATCATGTCGCTCGCCGGCGGCGCCCTCACTTTGGCGATGGCGATCGTCCATCACCTCTCGAAATCCGTCGGCAGACCCGAGATTCCCTACGGGATTGCCATAGCGTTCGCAGGCCTTTGGCTGATCGGCGAACGCTTCCTTAACCAATTTGTCTGATGATCACGCTTGCTTTTCGAAAGCGGGCAGGAGGCGAGTGCCGTCATGGATGTTAAGAAGATCGTGCTGCTGGTCGGCGCACTCATCGTTGCGGCGGTGACGGCCGTTACGGCCAGGAACATGTTCAACGGTGCCGCAGCGCCCGAAGCCGTCGCTACGCCCGTGGTCCCGGCCGGCCCCGAAGTGCTGGTCGCGACCCGTTCGCTTCCCGTCGGCACGATCATCGACGCCGAAAGCCTGCGCTACCAGGCGTGGCCGGAAGGCCTCGTCCAGCCCGCTTACTACATCAAGGGCAACGCCGCCGCGAGCCCGCAGGATCTGATCGGAACGGTCGTCCGCACCGAAATCACCGCCGGACAGCCGGTCACCACCGGTTCGCTGATCAAGCCCGGCGAGCGCGGCTACCTCGCCGCGGCGCTTGGCCCCGGAATGCGCGCCGTCACCGTCGCAGTCTCGGCGACCAGCAGCGTCGCCGGCTTCATCTTCCCCGGCGACCGCGTCGACATCGTCCTTACCCAGGAAGTCACCGGCGAAGGCCCGCCGCTCAAGGCGTCCGAAACCGTCGTGCGCAACATCCGCGTGCTCGCCACCGACCAGCGGATGAGCGCCGAGGGCGAGGACGGCAAGCCGGTGGTTCAGAATTTCTCGCTCGTCACGCTCGAGGCGACGCCGAAGATCGCCGAGAAGATCGCCGTGATGCAGACGATCGGCACTCTGTCGCTGTCGCTGCGCGCGATGGCGGACAATTCCGCCGAACTGGAGCGCGCCATCGCCTCGGGCGAAGTCACCGTCCCGGAAAATGCCGATCCGAAGACCGAGAAGCGGATGCTGATCGAGATCGCCAACAAGCCGGTCGACAGCGATCCGAGCGTCACCGTCGGTGCCGACGTGTCGCGCTTCCAGCGCAGTTCGGTCCCGGCCCGCAATTCGGGCATCGGCCAGGCCCCGGCAGCGCCGCTCACCGCCGCTGCCGCCGCCCAGCCGGTACGACCCGCCGGTCCGACCGTCCGGATCGCACGCGGCAACAACGTCACCATCGTTCCGCTCGGAGCCAAATAAGATGACCAAGCGCAAGTTCACGCCCCGCGCGGGCTTCGGAACGGCCGTGGCCGCGGCGCTTGCCGCCGCCGCCCTCGCAGGCGCCGCCGCGCCCGCCGCAGCACAGCCGCCTGCGGTCAAACCAGCGAACGACGTCACGATCTCGGTCGGAGCCGGCCGCATGGTCAAATTGGGCGGAACGATGACCGATCTGTTCGTCGCCAACGACGCGATCGCCGACGTCCAGGTCCGTTCCTCCAACCAGATCTACATCTTCGGCAAGTCGCCCGGGGAAACCACCGTGTTTGCCACGGATAAGGGTGGCCGCACGATATGGTCGGCCAACGTGCGGGTCGGCAACAATATCGGCTCGCTCGACGAATTCCTGGATGCGGCCATGCCCGACGCCCAGATCCGTGCGCAACCGGTCAACGGCATGGTTCTGCTTACCGGCACCGTGGCAACCCCGGCCGACGTCGAGGAGGCGACCCGCCTGGTCCAGTCCTATGTCGGCGCCGGCACGCAGGTGATCAGCCGCGTCAAGACGGCAACGCCGCAGCAGGTGATGCTGCGGGTGAAAATCGCCGAAGTCAGCCGCACCATGCTGCGCGACATCGGCTTCAATATCACCAGCAGCGATTTCTCCGGCGGAAGCATCCTCGGATCGTTCGGCCGCGGCCGTGATCTCGGCGTGTTCGACGACAAGGGCTTGCCGACCGGCACGATCACTCGTCCTGCCGGTACGACGACCGCCAGCATCATGGGCAAGGTGCTTGGGCTGGACGTTGCCGGCGCGTTGGACCTGACCGAGAATAACGGCCTGGTAACGACCCTTGCCGAGCCGACGCTGACCGCACTGTCCGGCGAGACCGCCAGCTTCCTTGCCGGCGGCGAGTTTCCGATCGCCATCTCGAACGGGTTGAACGGCACCTCGATCGAGTTCAAGCAATTCGGCGTCAGCCTGGCGTTCACGCCCTTCGTCCTCGAGGGCGGCCGTATCTCGATGCGCGTGCGTCCGGAAGTGTCGGAACTTTCCTCAGCCGGCGCGATCAAGCTGAGCGGTTACGAGATTCCGGCCCTTACCGTTCGCCGGGCGGAGACGACGGTCGAGCTCGGCTCGGGCCAGAGCTTCATGCTCGGCGGTCTGCTCAGCAATGCCGGCAACAACTCGATCGAGAAGACACCCTTCCTCGGCAATCTGCCGGTGATCGGCGCGCTGTTCCGATCGAACAGCTTCAAGCGCAACGAGACGGAATTGGTGATCGTGGTAACGCCGTATCTGGTGAAGCCGGTCAACGCCAATCAGATCGCGCTCCCGACCGACGGCTTCCGCAGCGCGACGACCGGCGAACGCGTCATGCTCGGCAAGGATCAGGGCCGTCAGTCCCAAACCCCAACGCCGCGGCCGCGCTCGGCCGAGCCGCAGATCGTCGCACCCGCGATCGGCGCCGCCACGGCGCGCTCGACGGTTCCTGCAGCTCCCGCCCCCGCCCAGACCGCATCCGCGGCGCCCGGCTTCAGCTTCTGATCGCCCGAAAGGACACTTTCATGGATCGCGTCAAATCCATCGCTCTCCTCGCCGGGTTCGGTGCAGCACTCCTTGCGGCCAGCGGCGCCGGAGCGCTGCCCCCGCCGGGACACGGTAATCGCGGCCTCGAATCGGAAAACCAGCCGATCGTGCAGCGCACCGACTACGTCATGGATCTCGCCGGCGCCTACGACGGGCTCCCGGCTGCCGAACGTCAGAGGCTGAACGGCTGGTTCCGGTCGCTCGACCTCGCCTACGGCGACCGCGTCTCGATCGACGATCCGCGCGGCGCTGACAGCACACGTCGGGACATCGCGCGCGTCGCCGCCGAATATGGCATCCTGCTCAGCGACGGAGCACCGATCACCCCCGGGGAGATCGGACCGGACGGCGTTCGCGTGATCGTCAGCAGGAGCGTCGCTTACGTTCCCGGTTGCCCAAATTGGGCGCCGATGGGGCCGAGCTCGACCTCGCCCAATTTTGGCTGCGCGTTCAACACCAACCTCGCGGCAATGATTGCCGATCCGAACGATCTCGTTCTCGGCGAACAGGGTGCACGCACCGGCGATGCGACGGCAACGACCAAGGCCATCAAGGTCTACCGTGACAGGATTCCGACCTCGGTTGGCGAGATCAAGGCCGTGTCCAGCAAGGAAGACAAGTGATGAATGCTCCTTTCCACGGCAGCCGCGCCGCGGCTTTGCGTGATCCCTTCACTGCCTTCGTCTGCGATGAAGCCACCGCCGAAATCCTGCGGCCGGTCGCAGTCGAGCACGGCTGGGCGCCAGAGAAGGTCAATCGCGGCGGGCTTCGCAACGCCATTCAGACGCTCTCGGTCTCGGCCAGTCCGACGATCCTGTTCGTCGATCTCTCGGAATCCGGCGATCCGCTGAACGACATCAACGCGCTCGCCGAAGTCTGCGAGCCCGGCACGGTCGTCATTGCCGCCGGTCAGGTCAACGATGTCCGCCTTTACCGCGATCTGGTCGCCTCCGGCATCCAGGATTATCTGCTGAAGCCGTTCACGGCGGATCAGGTGCGCGACGCCTTCATCAACGCCCAGATGATCGTCTCGGGACCGCGCGCCAATGAGCCGACTGCTGACAGGCCGCACGTCATGGCTGCGGTGATCGGCGTTCGCGGCGGCGTCGGCGCGTCGACGATCGCAACGTCGATCGCCTGGCTGATGGGCGACAAGGCGGGCCGCTCCACGGCTCTCCTCGATCTCGACGTCCACTTCGGCACCGGTGCACTCGCGCTCGATCTCGAGCCCGGCCGCGGCCTTACCGACGCGATCGAGAATCCGAGCCGCATCGACGGCCTGTTCATCGAGCGGGCGATGGTGCGCGCCAACGAGAAACTGTGTGTTCTCTCGGCCGAAGCGCCCCTCAACCAGCCGCTGCTCAACGACGGTTCCGCTTATTACCAGCTCCAGGAGGAAATCCGGAACGCCTTCGAAGGAACCGTCCTCGACATCCCCCGCGCGATGCTTGTCCAGCATTCGCACCTCGTCCACGACGTTCATTCGGTCGTTGTCGTCGTCGAGTTCACGCTCGCCGCAACGCGCGACGCGATCCGCATCCTCAGCTGGCTGAAGGCAAATGCGCCGCAGGCCAAGGTCGTGGTGGTCGCCAACCGGGTGCCGCCGACACAGCAGGAAATCAGCCGCAAGGATTTCGAGCAATCGATCGAGCGCAAGGTCGACGTGGTGATCCCGTTCGATCCGAAAGCGGCAGCGCAGGCCGCCAAGCTCGGCCAACCCTTTGCCAAGGTCGCAACTGGCGCCAAGATCGCACAGCCGCTCAACGCGCTTCTCACCCTCACCGTCGCCTCCGTCGATGCGGGCGAGGACACGCAGCCGGGTTCGCCGACCAAGGGCAAGTCGAAAGCGGCTTCCGGCGGCTCGCTGCTGGAAAAGCTCAACATCAAGTCGATGCTCGCCAAGACGCCGAAATCCGGCAAGGTCAAGGCGGCCTGAAGACGTGACGCGTAGCGGGCGAGGATAAGAGATGGCGCCGAGCTTCCAATTGCTCATCCTGTTCGCGGGTCTGATCGGCACGCTTGCGCTCGCCGCGCTGGCGTTTGCCGGGCCATCCGGGTCCAAGGCGTCCCAGCGGCGACTGGAAAGCGTGCGCGAGCGCCACAGCCGCTCCACGGAGGTCGCCGCCCAGGCGCAGATGCGTCGGATCCTGCAAAGTCGCAAGAACACCAAGATGGAGGGGTTCGCGCAACAGATCATCCCCAATCCGGCTCTGCTGCGTCAGCGGCTGGAACGGACCGGCCACAATTGGACCCTGCTTCACTATGTGGCCGCATCTGCCGTCTTGTTCCTGGTGCCGGCGGTGCTGCTCACCATGTGGGGGCTTCCCTTCCCGCTGGCCTTTTTCGTCGGGCTGTTCATCGGCGTAGGGCTCCCCCACTTCATCGTCGGCAAGCTGATCAAGCGGCGAATCGCCAAGTTCACCTCTCGTTTTCCCGACGCGATCGATCTGATGGTGCGCGGGCTTCGCTCGGGTCTCCCGATTACCGAGACGATGGGCGTGATCAGCGACGAGGTTCCGGGTCCGATCGCCGACGAATTCCGCGCCGTGTCCGACAAGATGAAGATCGGCCGGACGATGGACGTCGCACTGCAGGAGACTGCGGACCGGCTCGGCACCCCCGAATTCCAGTTCTTCGTGATCACGCTCGCCATTCAGCGGGAGACCGGCGGCAACCTTGCCGAAACGCTCGGCAATCTCTCGGAAGTGTTGCGCAAGCGCGCCGCCATGAAACTCAAGATTAAGGCGATGTCGTCGGAATCCAAGGCCTCGGCCTGGATCGTCGGATCCCTGCCCTTCATCGTGTTCGGCATGATCTGGTTCATCAACGGCGAATATATGCAGAAATTCTTCATCGATGAGCGGCTGATCATCACCGGCGGCGGCGGGCTGATCTGGATGGGACTCGGCGTTTTCATCATGGCCAAAATGGTCGATTTCGAGATCTAGGACGGCATTCGACATGGCAAGTTCAGCAAGCGGCCCGACCCTGATGGGCGTCGATGTGTTGACGGTGGCGACGTTCCTCGCCGCCATCGCCACCTTCGCCGTGTTCGTCGCGATCTATGCCGCGACCACCGTCAAGGATCCGATGGCCAAGCGCGTCAAGGCGCTGAATGCCCGTCGCGAACAGCTGAAAGCCGGCATCACCAGCACGTCCAACAAGCGCCGCCGGTCGATCACCAACAAGAACGAGATGGCGGACAAGGTCCGCAGCCTCCTGGGCTCGCTGAAGATGCTCCAGGACGAGCAGATCAAGATCGCGCAGAAGAAGCTGATGCAGGCCGGCATCCGCTCCAAGGATCTCGCCTTCGTCGTGATCTTCGCCCGCTTCGTGATGCCCCTGGTGTTCGGCACCGTGATCATCGTCGGCGTCTATCTGCTCGATTGGTTCCCCGATTGGGGTCCGGTGAAGCGCTACGGCCTCGTCGCCGGCACCCTCATCTTCTCCTACAAAGCCCCCGACATCTGGCTGAAGAACAAGATCAACAAGCGCTCGACCGCGATCCGCAAGGGCCTCCCGGATGCGCTTGATCTGCTCGTCATCTGCGCCGAAGCCGGCCTCACCGTCGACGCCGCCTTCAACCGGGTCGCGCGCGAGCTCGGCAAAGCCTATCCGGAACTCGGCGACGAGTTCGCGCTGACCTCGATCGAGCTCGGCTTCCTCACCGATCGGCGGTCCGCCTTTGAGAACTTGGCCAACCGCATCGATCTCGAAGCGGTGCGCGGCGTGGTCACCACCATGATCCAGACGGAGAAATACGGCACCCCGCTCGCCAGTGCGCTGCGCGTGCTCTCGGCGGAATTCCGCAACGACCGAATGATGCGCGCCGAAGAGAAAGCCGCCCGGCTTCCGGCAATCATGACGGTGCCGCTGATCCTGTTCATTCTGCCGGTGCTGTTCATCGTGATCCTGGGCCCGGCCGCCTGCTCGATCTCCGACTCCCTGCTCTAACGAGGACGTTGCAAGGAGCGGCACTCGGCAATCGCGCGCGTCCGCTTCTCAGAACGGCACGGGTGCGGAACAACCTGCCTGCTCGCCCATTGAGCCCTCGGTCGCCCTGTTGAGACGAGGAGCCTTCGGTGAACGCCGTCAGCTATAACGAATGGGTTCTCTACATCCTGATCTTCCTGCTCGGGCTCGTCGTCGGCATGGCGCTGATGGCGGGCGGCAAGTGGAAGCGCCGCTATCGCGAGGAAGTGCGCGCGCGTCAGGATCTTGAGGTCGAGAACAAACGGCTGCGCGCCCAGGAAGTGGAGATGGGCACGCTCCGCCAGGCCGCTGCGCGCGACGAAGCACGGCGGCACGTCGACGGCCCGGGACCGCTCTGATCGCGCTTTCCGGTCGATCCGTTGCAGCGAAGGTCTGGCGCTCGCCCCGCGCCTGATGTTAGGCCTGCGCTTCCCGTATCGGCGAGAAACACTTGGAAACGCGCTCCCACATTCTCCTGGTCTCGCTGGTCGTGCTCGGCGTCTTCTCCGCGCTCGTCGCCTTCGTGATGTGGATCACGCCCGACGATCCCCGCAAGGGCCGCCAATATGACATCCTGTTCGATCAGTCCGTCTCGGGCCTGGTGGAAGGATCCTCGGTGACCTTTGCCGGGATCCCCGTGGGCCGGGTTCAGTCGATCGGGCTCGAGCCCGGCAAGCCCGATCTCGTCCGAGTTCGGATCGCGATCACCGACAAGGAATTGCCGATCATCGAAGGCACCCGCGCCGCGCTGAACGGCGATCTCGTCTTCGGCAGCGCCTTGATCAGCCTCGATGCTCCCCGGGGCTCCGGCCAGCCGATCCGGTTGAATACGGAGGGCGTCGGCCTCATCCCCGCGAAAAATGCTGGTCTTGGGGAACTGGTCAGCGATCCGGGGCCGATGGTGGAACGTATCTCCCGCGGCACCGACATGCTGCTGGAACTCACCTCGCCCCAGGGACAGCGTGAGATCTCCGCTCGGCTCGACGCGACCGTGAAGAGCACCAGCGTGCTTGCCCAGCAATCCGCGACGATCGACCGCCAGATCGCCGCCTCTCGCGCAACGCTGAAGGACACGACGAGGATGGCCGCCGATTACGCGAAGCGCGCTGACGCGATCGAGCAGAAGCTCGACCGGCAGGGAAGCGCCACGCTCCGCCAGCTTCGCCAATCCTCGGCAGATGCACGCGCTACCCTGCGGAGCCTCGACCAGCGCCTCGACGCCACTCGGCCCTCCGTACAAAGCCTCTCCACCCGCAGCGCCGACCTCGGCACCAAGGTTCGCGACCTGCGGTCGACGGTCGCCAATGTCCGGACCGGCATCGAACAGGTGGAGGAAGGCGGGCTCGGCAGCCTCGCAGCGCCCCCTGCCTTGCCGGACTACAAGCCCAAGGACTGACGCCGAACGGGCCCGAGCGCCGATCAGCGCGCTGTAGGGATCAAAGTCCGAGCGCTTCCCGAGACCGAACGTGCCGCAGCGCCGATTGTGCCGCCGCCAGCCGCGCGATCGGCACGCGGTATGGCGAGGCCGAGACGTAATCGAGGCCGGTGCGCTCGCAGAAATCGATCGAGGTCGGGTCACCGCCATGTTCGCCGCAGATGCCGAGCTTGAGATCGGCCTTGACCAGCCGGCCGCGCTCGGCGGCAAGCGAGATGAGCTGGCCGACGCCCTCTTCGTCGATGCTGACGAAGGGATCCCGCTCGAAGATGCCCTTCTCGACATAGGTGGTGAGGAACCGGCCGGCGTCGTCCCGGCTGACGCCGAGCGTCGTCTGGGTCAGATCGTTGGTGCCGAAGCTGAAGAAGTGCGCTTCCTCGGCAATCTGGCCGGCGAGCAGGGCGGCACGCGGAAGTTCGATCATCGTGCCGACGCGATAGTCGACGCTGGTGCCGAGTTCGTCGAACACCGCCGTGGCGGTGCGTTCGATCAGCTCTCGGATGATCCGCAATTCCGCGCGGGTGCCGACCAACGGCACCATCACCTCGGGGATAGGCGCCTCGCCGGTCTCCGCCGCAACCGCGGCGGCCGCCTCGAAGATCGCCCGCGCCTGCATCTCGTAGATTTCGGGATAGGTGATGCCAAGCCGGCAGCCGCGATGCCCGAGCATCGGGTTGAACTCGTGCAGTTCGCTCACCCGCCGCTTCAGCAGCTCCGGCGTGATCCCGATCGTCGCGGCGACGTCGTCGGATTCCTCCTCACCATGCGGCAGGAATTCGTGAAGCGGCGGATCGAGCAGACGGATGGTGACTGGAAGGCCTGCCATGATCCGGAAGATCTCCTCGAAATCGCCCCGTTGCTCGGGAAGGAGCTTGGCCAGCGCGGACCGGCGCCCAGCCTCGTCTTCCGCGAGGATCATCTGCCGCACGGCGGTGATCCGGCCGGCATCGAAGAACATGTGCTCGGTCCGGCAAAGGCCGACGCCTTCCGCTCCGAATTCGCGCGCCGTTCGGCAATCGGCAGGGGTTTCGGCATTGGTCCTGACCCGAAGCCGCCGAACCTTGTCCGCCCACACCATCAGCGTCCCGAAATCACCGACCAGCTCGGGCTGGACGGTGGCGACTTCGCCGAGCATCACTTCGCCGGAGGCGCCGTCGATCGTGATCGTCTCGCCCTCGCGCACCTCGACGCCGCCGACGCGCATCAGCCGCCGGGCATAATCGATCGACACCGATCCGGCGCCGCTCACGCAGGGGCGGCCCATGCCGCGTGCGACCACGGCCGCGTGGCTGGTCATGCCGCCGCGCGCGGTGAGGATGCCCTGGGCCGCGTGCATGCCGTGAATATCTTCCGGCGAGGTCTCGACGCGGACCAGGATCACCTTCTCGCCCAAACCGGCCCGCTTCTCGGCGCTGTCCGCATCGAACACGGCCGCCCCCGATGCGGCGCCCGGCGACGCCGGCAGCCCCTTGGCGATGACGTTGCGCTCGGCCGCGGGATCGAGCGTCGGGTGGAGAAGCTGATCGAGCGCGGCGGGATCGATCCGCAACACCGCCTCCTCCTCCGAGATCAGCCCCTCGCCCGCCATCTCGACCGCGATGCGGAGCGCCGCACGGGCGGTGCGCTTGCCCGACCGGGTCTGCAGCATGAACAATTTGCCGCGCTCGACGGTGAACTCGATGTCCTGCATGTCGCGATAATGGCCCTCGAGCAGATCGAAGACCCGGGCTAGCTCCGCATACACTTCGGGCATCGATTCCTCCATCGATGCGGCCTTGGCGCCGGCGCTCTCACGCGCGGTTTTGGTCAGATATTGCGGCGTGCGGATGCCGGCAACGACGTCTTCTCCCTGCGCGTTGATCAGATATTCGCCATAATAAGCGCGCTCGCCGGTCGACGGATTGCGCGTGAAGGCGACGCCCGTGGCCGAGGTCTCGCCCATATTGCCGAACACCATCGCCTGGACGTTGACCGCGGTGCCCCAATCGCCCGGGATCGCATTGAGCCGCCGGTAGACCTTCGCGCGTTCCGACTGCCAGGATCCGAACACCGCACCGACGGCGCCCCACAATTGCTCATGGACGTCCTGCGGGAACGGGCGGCCGAGCTCCTCTTCGACCAGTTCCTTGTAGCGGATGGTCAGCCGGCGCCAGTCTTCGGCGGCGAGATCGGTGTCGAGGTGGACCCCGCGATCTTCCTTGGCGATCTCCAGTGCTTCCTCGAAGCGGCCATGATCGAGGCCGAGCACGACGTCCGAATACATCTGGATGAAGCGCCGATAGCTGTCCCAGGCGAAGCGCGCATCGCCCGCGATCGCGGCGAGACCCTCGACCGTCTCGTCGTTGAGGCCGAGGTTGAGCACGGTGTCCATCATGCCGGGCATCGACACCCGCGCGCCTGAACGGACCGAGACCAGCAGCGGATCCGAAACGTCGCCGAACCTCTTGCCGGTGATCCCTTCGATATGGGCGAGGCCGTTCGAAACTTCCTCGCGAAGGCTGTCCGGGAAGCGCTCGCCCTCGGCATAATAACGCGTGCACATTACCGTCGAGATGGTGAAGCCCGGCGGCACCGGCAGGCCGATCGAGGCCATCTCCGCAAGGTTCGCGCCCTTGCCGCCGAGCAGGTTCTTGTCGCCCTTGCCGCCGTCCGAAACGCCGCCTCCGAACCGGTACACGTACTGCGTCATTGCCAGCCTTCCTTGTCTGCCCGCGCATCCATGGGGACGGTGCGGGATCGTCTGCTGTTCTTGAACGGCGGGCGGCGCGTCAGCCCTCGATCTTCGAGAAATCGGCGACCTGGTGCACCGCGTCGCGCATCCGCGCGAGAAGATCGAGCCGCGCTTCGCGTTTCACCGGATCGGGATCGTTGACGGTGACCTTGTCGAAGAAGGCGTCGACCGGCGCCCGCAGCGATGCCAGCGCGGCCATCGCGCCTTCGAAATCCTCCGCCTCGATTGCAGCCTGCGCCTGCGGCGCGGCCGCATCGATCGCGTCGATCAGAACGGCTTCCTCGGGCTCCGGCGCATAGGCGATCGGGTGCCGCTGGTTGAACGCGGCGACCGCCTCGGCGAGCTGCGGATCGTCGACCAGGACCAGAGGATCCTCCTCGCCGGTCTGCGGGATCGACTCGTTCTCCGGTCCGGCCATCGCCCGCGACGCTGCGCCCCACCCCTCCTTCTTGAGGATGTTGGCGGCACGCTTGTAGCCGGCCAGGAGGTCGGCGCCCTCGCCCGTCTCGACGAACGATTGCAGCGCTTTCACCCGCGCGAGCAGCCGGACGAGATCGTCCTCGCCGCCGAGCGCGAATACCGCATCGATGAGGTCGTGGCGCACGCCGGCTTCGCGCTGCTGCACCTTCAGCCGATCGGCGAAGAACGCGATCAGCTCGTCCACGTCGGCTTTCGTCTCCGCAAGGCCAAGCGCCTCGCGCAAGTTCAGCCGGGTGCCGTTGCTGAGGATCGTCTGGATGATCGACAAGGCCGCCCTCCGCAACGCGAACGGATCCTTGGACCCGGTCGGCCGGATACCGCGCGCGAAGAAGGCGCTCAGCGTGTCGATGCGGTCGGCCAGCGCCACGCAAGCCGGAATGCAGCCTTCGACCGCAGGCACATATTGCTGCGTGAGCGCGGACACGGTGCCCGGCTTCTCGCCCGCCTTCTCCGCATAATAGCCGCCCATCACGCCCTGGAGTTCCGGGAATTCGCCGACCATCGCGGTGGCGAGATCGGCCTTGGCGAGCAGGCCGGCGCGCCGTGCCGTCTCGGGGTCGCGCTCGGGGAACCATCTCCGGCAGATCTCCGCTGCAAGCGCCCCGATCCGGTCCGCTTTTGCGCGCAGGCTGCCCATGCCTTCGTAGAACAGCATGTCTTCGAGCTTGGGAAGGAAGCTTTCCAGCGGCTGCTTGAGATCCTGCTCCCAGAAGAATTTGGCGTCGGACAGACGGGCGGCGAGCACCTTCTGATTGCCTTCGACGATCGATGCGCCGCCGTCGGAAGCCTCGATATTGGCCGTGCAGACGAAGTTCGGCGCAAGCCGGCCGGCGGCATCGATGCAGGCGAAATATTTCTGGTTGGTGCGCATGGTGAGCTGGATCACCTCGCGCGGGACTTCGAGAAAAGCAGGGTCGAAGCGGCCGAGCAGCGGCATCGGCCATTCGGTCAGGCCGGCATTTTCGGCAAGCAGGCCTTCATCCTCGACCAGGCTCAGCCCTTCGGCGGCGGCGGCAGCGCGCGCGCCGTCTTCGATGATGCGCCGGCGCTCCGCCGCATCGACGATGACGTGGCAGGCGCGCAGTTTCTCGACATAATCGTTGGCGCTGCCGATCGTGATGATGCCGGGATGGTGGAAGCGATGGCCGACCGTCGCTGCGCCCGACGCCACGCCGGCAATATCGAACTCGACGATGTCTTCGCCGAACAAGGCGACGATGCCCTGCAAGGGGCGTACCCAGCGCAGGCTCTCGGTCGAGGCCGAAGCGGCACCCCAGCGCATCGATTTCGGCCAGGGAAAGGCGCGCACGATCGCCGGCACCGCTTCGGCGAGCAATGCGGCGGTGGCCCGCCCCGGCCTGTCGATCACCGCGAACAGCACACCGTCGCGGTCGACCAGTTGCTCGCGGGAGAGGCCCGTCTTGCGCAGGAAGCCTTCGAGCGCCTGCGGCGGCGCGCTGGTCCGCGGACCCTTCACCTCTTCCTGGACGGCCGCGGTCTCGGCCGGAAGGTTGCGGGCGATCAGCGCCAGCCGCCGGGGCGTCGCATAGCTCTCGATCGCTTCGGCCTTGAGGCCGGCGGCGGCGAGCTGCTCCGCGAACAGGCGAGCAAGGTCGGCGGAGGCCTTGGCCTGCATCCGCGCCGGAATTTCCTCGGACAGGAGCTCGAGCAGGAAATCGGCCATCACGCCGCCCATCCGTTCTTTTCCATCCAGGCCTGGCATGCACCCTTCGCGAGATCGCGAACGCGGCCGATATAGGCCTGGCGCTCGGCGACCGAGATTACCCCGCGAGCCTGGAGCGTGTTGAAGATGTGGCTCGCCTTGATCGCTTCATCATAGGCGGGCAGCGGCAGCTTCGCCTCGATGCAGCGGGCGCTTTCCTCGGCCGCATCCTTGAACCAGCGGAACAGCGTCTCGGTGTTGGCGACCTCGAAATTATAGGCGCTGAACTGGCGCTCATTCTCGAGGAAGACGTCGCCGTAGCGGACCCCTTCATCGTTGAAGGCGAGATCGTAGACGTTGTCGACGCCCTGAATATACATCGCCAGTCGCTCGAGACCGTAGGTGAGCTCCCCTGCGACAGGCTTGCAATCATAGCCGCCGACCTGCTGGAAGTAGGTGAATTGCGTCACCTCCATGCCATCGCACCAGACCTCCCAGCCGAGCCCCCAGGCGCCCAGCGTAGGGCTTTCCCAATCGTCCTCGACGAAGCGGATGTCGTGTCGGAGGGTGTCGATCCCGATCGCGCTCAGCGACCCCAGGTACAAGGCCTGGAGATCGGGCGGGCTCGGCTTCAGGATCACCTGATATTGGTAATAATGCTGCAGCCGGTTCGGATTCTCGCCGTAGCGGCCGTCGGTCGGACGCCGGCACGGCTGGACGTAGGCGGCCTTCCAGGGATTGGGGCCCAGCGCGCGCAGCGCCGTTGCCGGGTGGAAGGTTCCCGCCCCCATCTGGAGATCATAAGGCTGGAGGATGAGGCATCCCTGCCGGCTCCAATAATCATGGAGGGTGAGGATGAGCGTCTGGAAGCTGGGCGGCTTGTCCACGTCGATCTGCTTCGCACCTGCAACAAAGAATGTTGATCTGCCTTGGCGCAAGCCCCGCGACCGGTCAAGGGAAGCGCTGGCGATTGACCGATCCGCAGCGAGGCTGCAGAGATCGCGCCGGCGGGAGCCTATTGGATGAGAGCGAGGGCATGTCATTGAGGTCATGGCGAAACTTCGCGGTTGTCGGCATCGCCGCGGCGCTCGCCACCTCCGCCGCGGCAGCGCAGAGCAAGCCTTCGGGCGAGCCGGAGGTCGCACCGGCGGCGGAAAGGGCGCTGCCTGCCCCGGTCGTCCAGAATTATCAGCCCCGCCCTGCGATGTGGCTGCTCGAGGATGCCGATACCAAGATCTACCTGCTCGGGACGATCCACGTCCTGCCGCCGGGATTCCGCTGGCGCTCGCCTGCCATCGAGCGGGTGATCGCAGACGCCGACGAGCTCGTCCTCGAGACCTACCAGCAGGGCGAGGACGACATCCCGCCGGGAGCGGCGCAATTGTTCGCTCTCGACACGCCGCGGCCCATCCTCGGCCGGGTTCCGGCAGACAAGCGCACGGCCCTGGCGGAGGTGATCGCCGACGGCCCTCTGCCGATCGAGGCCTATGCCGGTCTGCGTACCTGGGCGGCGGCGCTGATGATCGGCATGGGCGGTCTCCTCGAGGAATATGGCGTCGACGACGTTGACGATGCTCCCGGGGTCGAAGAGAAACTCGAAGCCGACTTCGAGGCTGCCGGCAAGCCGATCGGGCAGATCGAGGATCCGCTGGCCGTACTCCAGAGCCTCAATGCGTTGCCGGAAGCGGCGCAGCAGGAATTGCTGCTCTCGTCGATCGAAGACGAAGCCGCAGGCGCCGACGGCGAAGAGACGGAGGACGACGATGCCTGGGCGCAGGGCAAGGCCGAAAGGCTGGCGGACAGTCTCGAGGGTCTGCCGCCGGCCTTGTTCGACGTCATGGTCCGGCGCCGCAATGCCGCCTGGACCGACTGGCTCGCCCGGCGCCTCGACAAGCCGGGAACGGTCCTGCTCGCGGTCGGCGCCGGCCACCTGGCCGGCACAGAATCTGTGCAGACGATGTTGGAAGCGCGCGGTCTGCGCGTGAAACGGTTCGATTGAGGAGCGACTATGTCTAGATTAGCGGGCTTGCGGGCCGGAATTACGGCGGCCTTCCTGCTTGCCGGATGCGCCTCGCAGAGCGTGGCCGAGCCGCGGACGAAAACCGATCGTCCTGCCATGTGGCGGGTCGCGGACTCGGACACCACCATCTATCTGTTCGGCACCTTCCACATGCTGCCCAAGGATCATGCCTGGCGCACGCCCGCCTTCGACAAGGCCCTGGCTTCGTCGAACGAACTGGTGCTCGAAATCGCCAACGTCGGCGATCAGGCCGCCGCCGGCGCCGCGATGATGAAGCTCGGCATCAGTCCCGGCCTGCCGCCGCTGATCGAGCGGGTGCCCGAAGCCAAGCGCGCCGCGCTCCAGGCGTTCATCGATGAAAGCGGGATCCCCGTCGCCGCACTCGACCGGCTCGAGACGTGGGCGGCTGCGCTCGCGCTCACCGGAGTGACCTTCAAGCGGCTCGGCATCTCCGGCGACCAGGGCGTCGAAAGCACGCTGAGCACCGACGTCAAGGCGAGCGGCAAGCCGATACGCGGGCTCGAAACCGTTGAGCAGCAGCTCGGCTATTTCGACGCTTTGTCCGAGGAGTCGCAGCGCCTGTTCCTCGAAGGCGTGCTCGATTCGCCCGAGGATGTCCGCCGCGAATTCCAGAAGATGCTCGATGCCTGGTCGCGCGGCGACGAAGCCGGCGTCGCCGCCTCGTTCGACGAGGAAGCGAGCCTGTCTCCGGAGCTTCGCGAGGCACTGCTCGGTGCGCGCAACCGCCGTTGGGCGGAATGGCTCGATGCCCGCATGGACCAGCCCGGGACCGTGTTCGTCGCGGTCGGAGCCGGCCATCTCGCCGGCAACGATTCCGTGCAGAAGATGCTGAAATCGCGCGGCATCAAGGCGGTTCGCATTCAGTAAGGCATCGGACCCCGGAGCGCCCGGGAGGCCACTAGGGTGATTGCATTTGACCTTCTCATCCTCCCTGTCCGCGAAGCGGATGGGGAGGGGGACCAGCGGAAAGCTGGTGGAGTGGCCATCAGCGCCTGAAGCCCCTCCACCGCACTTCGTGCGGTCCCCCTCCCCATCGCCCATGGCGACAGGGAGGATTGAGGGTCCTCGCCAGGCGAAGACCCCATCAATCCAAATGCGATAACCCTGGGGAGGCCGCACCCTCTCCTTGCCTTTGGGCCGCTCCTCCGCTAAGGGCGCCGCTCCCCCGTTCATGGTCATCCCTGGAGGCGTGAGCGCGGGCGTTTGAACATCCATTTGGAGACATGCACATGAGCGAACAGCTTACGCTGTCGGCCGAGACGCGCGAACGGGCAGGCAAGGGAGCCTCCCGCGCAGTTCGTCGCGAAGGCCGCGTCCCGGCCGTGATCTACGGCCAGAACAAGGAACCCGTCCAGATCCACGTCGAGGAAAAGGCCCTCGTGAAGGCGCTGTCGAACGGCCACTTCATGAACACGGTCGTGATGATCGACGTCGGTGGCGAGGCCACCCGCACCCTTCCCAAGGACGTCCAGTTCCATCCGGTCACCGACCGGCCGCTGCATGTCGATTTCTTCCGCATCGGTGAGCACAGCACCGTCACCGTCGAGGTTCCGATCCGCTTCACCGGGGAAGAGGAAAGCCGCGGCCTGAAGCGTGGCGGCGTGCTCAATGCCGTCCGCCATGAGATCGAGCTGATCTGCGACGCCGCCGAGATCCCCGACGAGGTCGTCGTCGATCTCGCCGGTTACGACATCGGCGATTCGATCCACATCAGCCAGGTGACCCTGCCCAAGGGCAGCAAGCCGGCGATTACCGATCGCGATTTCACCGTCGCCACCATCTCCGGCTCCGCTGCCGGCGAATCCGCGGCGGCGTCGGGTGATACCGGCGAAGACGCCTAAGGGTTTGTCCCTCTTCAGACGGCTCGGCGCGCTCCTCGCCCCCAAAGCGGTGGAGGTGCCGGGCCAACCCCTCGACGCCCCCGAGGCGGAAACATGGGATTTCGAGCCCGTGCAGATCTGGGTCGGCCTCGGCAATCCGGGCGCGCAATATGCGATGAACCGGCACAATGTCGGCTTCATGGCGGTCGACGCGATCGCCGAAACCTACAATTTCGAACCGCCCAAAAAAGCCTTCCAGGGTTGGGCGCAGCAGGGACGGGTCGGCACCAGCCGGATCCTACTGCTCAAGCCCTCGACCTTCATGAACGACAGCGGCCGCGCCGTTCGCGCGGCGATGGACTTCTTCAAGCGCGATGTCGGCGACGTCACCGTCTTTCATGACGAGCTCGATCTCGCCCCGTTCAAGGTCAAGGTGAAGATCGGCGGCGGCACCGCCGGCCATAACGGGCTGCGCTCGACCGAAGCGCATGTCGGCAATGCCTTTCGCCGGGTCCGCATCGGCATCGGCCATCCCGGCCACAAGGACCGGGTCACCGGCCATGTGCTCGGCAATTACGCCAAGTCCGAAACCGACGCGCTCGCCGACATGCTCGGCGCGATCGCCGCCGAATCCGAATGGCTGGCCAAAGGCGACGACGCCCGCTTCATGAACGAAGTCGCCCTCCGCCTCCAGGATCGCTGACCTCAAGCCGGCGCAGGCGACGCGTTTGACGGCAACGCGTTGACAGCTGTCGTGCCGACACAAGACACCGGTTGCGCACCGAGTGGGATCAACGTGGCGCGAAACGGGTGGCTTGTCGCCGCGGGCATTCTCAGCACGGGCGCCGCCTTGCTTCATCTGGCGGCGATCGTCGGCGGCGCAGACTGGTACCGCTTCTTCGGCGCCGGCGAGGCAATAGCCCGGGCCGCCGAGCGGGGGTCGATCATGCCGGCCGTGCTGACTTTCGCGATGGCTTCCATTCTCGGCATCTGGGCGCTCTACGCCTTTTCCGCCGCCGGCCTGTTTCGCCGGCTTCCGCTGATCCGGACCGCGCTCCTGCTGATCAGCGCGATCTACCTCCTACGCGGCCTCGCTCTGGTGCCGCTGCTGATCTTGAGGCCGAACATGGTCGGCACGTTCGCCATGGTGAGTTCGCTCGTCGTGCTCGTTTACGGCGTCGTCCAAGCTATTGGCACTTGGCGTGGGTGGCAGAGCCTAAGCACCGCCGCCGCCCTGTTACCTTGCGTGCGTGAGCGAACGCGTCGGGTCGCGGGACCTTGCTGCCCTCCTTGAAGCGCGCGATCCGCACCGTCGCAGGCCGTTTGCCATCGGCTGAGCCGGGTCTCTTTCGCAGCCGTATCGCGCGCTCCTCCCCTCGCCTGTTCAATCCGCGGCGGCAAGGTTCAGGGTTCGCATCATCAGCGTCGCCAGCCTCTCGGTCTGCACTGGCGCGGTAGGATTGTTCCAGCTCGCGCTCGCCGCGATCCACGCGCCGTCCGTGCGGCGGGCGAGATAGGTCATGTTGAGGACGCCCGCCTCCGAGCCGCCCTTGTAACCCAGATAGGCGAAACGCTGCGCCGTCGTGCTGTCGGTGCCCGGCGCGATGGCGAGGATGCGGAGGGCATCGTCGCCGCCGTGACGCCGAAGCCAGTCCATCGTGCGGACGAGATCGCGCGCCGACGCGAACCATTCGGCCTCGTCGATCGCCGCCGGCACGCCGCCTCCGCTGGCAGGATCGAGGGAGCTCGGCGGCACCGCGGAAAGCCGCGGCAGCAGCGCGCGGCGCGAGCCCTGATCCCCGCTTCGATACGCGGCGAGCAGTGCTCGGTCGGCACCGAACTTCAGCGCGAACGCCTCGTGGGTCGACAGGAACGGCCGGTTGCGCTCGGCCGCGGCCACCCCCAGCACCGGCAGCAACGCCTCGATCCGTTCCCGTCCGAGCCGATGGATCAACGTGTCGGCGGCGCTGTTGTCGCTGACCGAGATCATCAATGCCGCAAGGCTGTGCAGCGTCAGCGGGGCGGCTCGTGGCCAATCCTGCAAGAGTCCCGACGGCAGCGACTGCCGATCGAGCGTAACCACGTCGCTCCACCGCCGCGTACCCGATTGCACCTGCCGCGACGTTTCGGCGAGCACGAACAGCTTGAAGGCCGAGCCGATCGCCAGCGGCCGATCGGGCTGATGGGCGAACAGGCGCTCCGGCGCCCCTTCGCCGAGCTTCGCCACTTCGAACGACACGCTTCCGGGCAGCGCCTCCATGTCGGCAAGGACCGCCGCCATGCTGTCGGCACGAGGCTTCACCGGATCGAACAGCAGGCCGGCGATGCGGTGGGGCGGCTCGGCCTCGACGACGAGGCGCGCCCGCAGTGTCCCGCGCTCGAGATCGAGCTCGACGACGGCGTTGCCGCCCGTCCCTTCCAACGCCGCGACGCCCCGCGCGCGACCTCCCGCGCCTGCGATCCGGGCCGCGAGCGCGCGCATCTGCGCGGCCGGAATTTCGCGCAGCAAGGTCTCGGTGAACAGGCTTTCGGGCGCCGCTTCGCCATTGATCAGCCGGACGAGATCCTCGGCACGGGCGCGAACCGGATCGGAGGGCGCCGCCGCTGCCGGTTCACCAGAGCAGAGCATGGCCATAAGCAACGCCCAGACGACCCACGACACGCTCCATCGCATGCTACCCCTCCACGTTCGAGCGACCTTAGGCTTGCACCCCGGTATCCTGGCAAGCCGCCATTGCTGGCATCCGGCGCGAAGTCCGGCTAGGGCGGCCGGAAAAGATGACTTCAAGAGGTTAGTGATGGGTTTTCGTTGCGGGATCGTCGGCCTGCCCAATGTCGGCAAGTCGACTCTGTTCAATGCGCTCACCGAAACGGCCGCGGCGCAGGCGGCGAATTATCCCTTCTGCACGATCGAGCCGAACGTCGGCCGGGTTGCGGTGCCCGATCCTCGCCTGCAGGAGATCGCCCGCGTCGCCAAATCGGCGAGCATCATCGAGACCCAGCTCGAATTCGTCGACATTGCCGGCCTGGTCCGCGGCGCCTCCAAAGGCGAAGGTCTCGGCAACCAGTTCCTCGGCAATATTCGCGAGGTCGACGCGATCGTGCACGTGCTGCGCTGCTTCGAAGGTGGCGACGTCACCCATGTCGAGGGCCGGGTGGATCCGATCGCCGATGCCGACACGGTCGAAACCGAATTGATGCTGTCGGATCTCGATAGCCTCGAGAAGCGGGTGCCCAACCTCGTCAAGAAAGCACAGCAGGGCGACAAGGACGCCAAGATCCAGGCGTCCGTGCTCGGGCAGGCACTGGAACTGCTCCGCCAGTCCAAGCCCGCGCGCCTGACCGAGCCCAAGGACGCCGAGGAGAAGCTGGCACTCGAGCGTGCGCAATTGCTCACCGCCAAACCGGTCCTCTACGTCTGCAACGTCGACGAGGGCGATGCGGTGGCCGGAAATGCCCACAGCGCCCGCGTGTTCGACAAGGCCAAGGCCGAGGGCGCCGCCGCGGTGATCGTGTCTGCGGCCATTGAAGCCGAGATCGTCACCATGGCGCCCGAGGATCGCGGCGAGTTCCTGTCGGATCTGGGCCTCGAGGAAACCGGCCTGTCGCGGGTGATCCGCGCCGGCTACGATCTCCTCCACCTGATCACCTTTTTCACCGCCGGGCCCAAGGAAGCCCGCGCATGGACCGTCGAGAAAGGGTCGAAGGCGCCGCAGGCGGCCGGAGTCATCCACACGGATTTCGAGCGCGGCTTCATCCGGGCCGAGACGATCGCATATTCAGATTTCGTCCAGTTCGGCGGCGAAGCGGGCGCGCGCGAAGCCGGCAAGCTCCGGTCCGAAGGCAAGGAATATGTGGTCCAGGACGGCGACGTGATGCTGTTCCGCTTCAACGTCTGAAACTTGGGGGGGGGGGTGCTGCCATGATCTATCTCGACGATCTCGAAGTCGGTGCCGAGACCTATTTCGGCAGCTGCGAGGTCACGCGCGACGAAGTCCTCGAATTCGCGCGCAAATATGATCCGCAGCCCTTCCACCTTTCCGACGAAGCCGCCGCCAGGACCCATTTCGGCCGCCTCGCCGCAAGCGGCTGGCACACCTGCGCGATGGTGATGGGGGTGATCGCGCGCAAGGTGGTCGAAACCGAGCAGGCCGGCCTCGGCTCCCCGGGCATCGACGAGCTGCGCTGGCTGAAGCCGGTCTATCCCGGAGACACGCTCCACGTCTCCGCCACGATCGTCGAGGTCCGGCCGTCGCGCAGCAAGCCGGAGATCGGCTCCTTTCGTTCGGCGACCGTCGTCACCAATCAGGACGGGGTCACCGTCCTCACCTTCACGTCGATCGTGCTGATGCGGCGACGCCCCGCCTGACCGGCGGCCGCGCCTCGGCGGGCGGCAGCATGGAGCCCGGAGTCCGGACGCGAGCCAGCTCCGACCTCGGGGTGTGAGCAGGCCCTCGATCAGCACTAGGAGAAGGATCGACGGATCAGGCCGAGTCAGCCTGATCCGATCTCGCTACGGCCGCGGCCCGCGCCCTCCGCTGCGACCACCGCTCCGTCCGCTTTGCTGACGGAATTGCTGCCGCGCCTGGCTTCTTTCCTGCCGGAACTGCTGCCGGGCCTGCGATCGCTCCTGCCGGAATTGCTGACGCGCCTCGCCGCCATTGCCCTGCTGGCGATATTGTTGGCGACGCTCGGCCTGTTGCTGCCGGAACTGCTCGCGCCGCTCGATCCGTTGCTGGCGATATTGCTCCCGATTGGCCGCGCCCGCCTGACCGGCAACGCCGCCGCGAGACCAGGAGCCCCGCTGCCCGTCGCCCCGCACGCCGTCGCCCCGACGGTCACGCCAGCTCTGATCGGCACCCTCGGTGCCGTTCCGGCCGCCTCGCCCAGCCCATCCGCTGCGATCGCCACGTCTGTCGCCGCGGAAGCCGTCCCAGCGCTCGCCGCGACGGTCGTTCCAGTCGCGCCCGGCATAGCCGTTGCGCCGTCCTTCCCAATGGCGCCGGTGATCGTCGTTCCAGCGATGCCGCCGGCCGCCGCGATCGTAGATGTAATAGCCGGTGCCGGGATAATAATAATCGTTGTACCAGCCGTACCACGGGTCGCCATAATAGCCGCCATAGCCCCCATAGCCGTAGCAATCGCCATAATAGGGATCGCAACCGCCATAGCCGCTGCCGTAGCCGAGCGAGACGCCGCCATAGCCGTAATCGTCATAGCCCGCGCAGGCCGACAGGCTCGCGGCGCCGGCGAGAGCGACAATGGGTATCCGGATTCGCGACCAGAACATGGGGACTCTCCCGAACGGCAGGGGTGATTGCCGCGAGCGTCCACCTTGGGGCTTGAACGGCGGCTGAACCGTTAACCTGCTGGAAACGCGGAGAGTTCGGTGAGGTTCCTGGACCGGAACGATCGCGGGCCGCCGCCTGCCCGGACAAACCAAAAGGCTGAACCGCGGGTTGCGCTCAATCGCCCTCGAACGACACCAGGCCGTGCACGTCCAGCCCTTCGGCACGCAGTCGCCCGGCGCCGCCGAGATCTGGCAGATCGACCAGGAAGGCAGCCGCGCAAACCTGCGCCCCGGCCCGGCGCAGCAGGCGCACGGTGGCGAGCGCGGTACCCCCGGTGGCGATCAGATCGTCCGCGATCAGGATATCGGCGCCCGGAGCGCACGCATCGACATGGATGGCCAGGCGATCGGTGCCATATTCCAGCGCGTATTCCTCGGCGATCGTCGCCCCGGGCAACTTGCCGTGCTTGCGGACCAGCAGCAGCCCGCACCCGAGCCTTTGCGCCAGCGCCGCGCCGACCACGAAGCCCCGCGCTTCGATGCCGGCGACGAGATCGGGCTTGTTCGAAAGCCCGCTCGCGAGCCGGTCGATTGCCGCCGCGAAGCCGTGGGCGTCGAGCAGCAAGGTGGTGATGTCGCGAAACTGGATTCCTGGCTTCGGGAAATCCGGTATCGTCCTGATCAGCGCTCTCAGATCGTCATTGGCCTCGGACATGGAGTGATCCGTCATCGGTGCGAAAACGACGAAGGCCCCCCTCCCGGTTTCGGGAGGGGGGCCTCGTTCGGTCGGCTCAGAGGTTGACGCCCGCCTCGCGATTGGCGGCGTCGCGCTTGGCCATGTTCTCCGGATCGAGCGGCCCGGTGTGGCGCACCTTCCGCTTCGCCGAGTGCCAAACGTTCTGGTAAGCGAGGTACGACAGCACGGTAGCGAACAGCAGGAACAGCACCACCGCAATGCCGGCACGGTGACGGTTCTCGAGCCGCGGCTCCGCCGTCCAGGCGAGGAAGGCCGAGATGTCCGTCGCCATCTGATCGACCGTCGGCTTGGTGCCGTCGGCGAAGGTCACCTGACCGTCGGCGGTCAGCGGCGGCGGCATCGCGATGTTCAGGTTGGCGAAATAGGGGTTGAAATGAAGCCCCTCACCCGGCCGGTTCTCGGCCGGAAGCGCCTCGCCCTTCGCATTGCGGTAGGTCGCCGGATCGCGGTAGCCGGTCAGCAGCGAATGGACGTAGGCCGGGCCGTCATGCCGCGCCTTGGTGATCAGCGACAGATCCGGCGGCAGCGCATTGTTGTTGGCCGCTCGCGCCGCGACCTCGTTGAGGTAAGGGCTCGGGAAGCGGTCGGCCGGCGTCGCCTTTCGGGTGGTCGCCTCGCCGGTCTTCGGATCGACGTCGGGAACCTCGATCTGCCAGCCAGTGGCGATCGCCTTCACCTCGGCCTCGTTGTAGCCGATCTCTTCGAGATTGCGGAACGAGACGAAGGACAGGCTGTGGCAGGAGGAACAGACTTCCTTGAAGACCTGGAAGCCGCGCTGAAGCTGCTGCCGATCATATTTGCCGAATGGGCCGTTGAACGAGAAGTCGACGTGTCGGGGCGCGAGATGGAACTCGTGCTCCACGCTGACTTCGCGCGGCTGGGTGGCGAAGGCCAAGACGCCGTTGCCGAGAGACCAGCCGGCGACGACGACGAAGCCGAGGCCGACCAGGAAGGCAATGAGACGAACCATGATGCGTCTTTCCCCTTATTCCGCGGCCGCGGGACGAAGCCCGCCAAGATCGGCCGGTGCCGCTTCCTTGTCCTCGCCGTGAAGCACCGATTCCGAGATGGAATTGGGCAGCGGCAGGGTCCGTTCCACCGCCGACAGAATCGGCAGGATGATCAGGAAGTGGGCAAAATAGTACATGGTCGCGACCTGGCTGATCATCACGTACGGCTCTTCCGCCGGCGAGCCGCCGACATAGCCGAGCACTACCAGATCGAGCATCAGGATCCAGAAGAACTGCTTAAAGCGCGGCCGGTAATTGCCCGAACGGACCGGCGAACGGTCGATCCAGGGGAGGAAGAACAGCATCAGGATCGCCGAGAACATGGCGATCACGCCCCACAGTTTCGCCGGGAGAATGAAGTCCACGGTGAATGCGCGCAGGATCGCGTAGAACGGCCAGAAATACCATTCGGGGACGATATGCGCCGGGGTCGAGAGCGGATTGGCCGGGATGTAATTGTCGGCATGGCCGAGATAGTTCGGCGCGAAAAAGGTGACGAGCGCGAAGAGCAGCAGGAACACGCCGACGCCGAAGCCGTCCTTCGCCGTGTAGAAGGGATGGAACGGGATCGTGTCCTGCGCCGACTTCACTTCGACGCCGGTCGGGTTGCTCGATCCGGGAATGTGCAACGCCCAGATGTGGAGGACGATGACGCCGGCGATCACGAACGGCAGCAGATAGTGAAGTGAGAAGAAGCGGTTCAGCGTCGGCTGGTCGGGCGCGAAGCCGCCGAGCAGCCATTGCTGCACCGGCTCGCCGACGAACGGAATGGCGCCGAACAGGCCGGTGATCACCTTCGCGCCCCAGAAGCTCATCTGGCCCCAGGGAAGCACGTAGCCCATGAACGCCGTTGCCATCATCAGCAGCAGGATGACGAGGCCGAGCATCCACACCAGTTCGCGCGGCGCCTTGTAGGATCCGTAGTAAAGGCCGCGGAAGATGTGAATGTAGGTGACCATGAAGAAGAAGCTGGCGCCGTTGGCGTGCGCGTAGCGCAGCAGCCAGCCTTGGTTGACGTCGCGCATGATGTGCTCGACGGACTGGAAGGCAGCGCCGCCATAGGGAACATAGTGCATCGCCAGGATGATGCCGGTGACGATCTGGACCGTCAGGGCAAGTCCGGCGAGAACGCCGAAATTCCAGAAATAGTTGAGGTTGCGCGGCACCGGATAGCCGCCGCCGATGGCGCCGTAGACCAGGCGCGGGAGCGGCAGCCGCTCGTCGAACCAGCGGGTCAGGCCATTCTTGGGTTGATAGGGCTCAGCCCAGGGAAAGCTCATCTTATGCCACCTCGCCAACGGTGATCACGGTGTCGGACGTGAACTTGTAAGCCGGAACTTCGAGATTCTTCGGCGCCGGGCCTTTGCGGATGCGGCCGGCCGTGTCGTAGGAAGAACCGTGGCACGGGCAGAAATAGCCGCCGAACGCGCCGCGATTCTCACCTTCGCCGGCACCGAGCGGAACGCAGCCCAGATGGGTGCACACGCCCATGGTCACCAGCCACTCCGCCTTGCCAGGCTGGGTCCGCTCGGCGAGCGTCTGCGGATCGCGCAGATCGCCGACGCTGACCGCGTTGGCGGCCTGGATCTCGGCCGGCGTCAGGTGGCGCACGAACAAGGGCTGCTTGCGGAAGATCGTCTTGATCGCCTGCCCGGCCTGGATCGCCGACACGTCGACCTCGATCGAAGCCAAGGCGAGCACGTCTGCCGACGGGTTCATCTGGTTGATCAGAGGGTAGAGGGTGGCGGCGGCACCGACGCCCGCGGCGCTCACCGCGGCGATATTGATGAAATCGCGGCGGCGCATGCCGCCATCGGGAGCAGTCGCCAGCGTCCCGTCGCTATGTTCAACCGTCGCCATATTTTCCTTCAGCGGTTCGAACGTTGGACATGCAGGAATACCGACCGTGCCCGGCGGGCGGAAGGCCTTCTCGCACACGCATCGTCCCGGCAGGCACACTGGCCCGAAGAGACGACTTGCCGGGCCTGATAGACGGGTGGAAGCAGCTTTGCCAACAGCGATTTTGAACGCCCTGTGAATGCGGTAAGTCCCGTATTACGGGGCCGGGATGCGCATCGCCCTTTATCAGCCCGATCAGGCCGGCAACGTCGGCACCATCATTCGCCTCGGTGCCTGCCTGGCAACGCCGGTGGATGTGATCGAACCCTGCGGCTTTCCCTTCTCCGACCGGGCGCTGAAGCGTGCCGGCATGGACTATGCGGAAGTGGCGACGGTGACTCGCCACCCCTCGTGGGCCGCATTCGCGGCGGCTGATGTCGGCCGGCTGGTGCTGTTCACCACCGCCGCTGCGGAGCCCCTCCCCGCGATCCGCTTCGCCCTTGGCGACGTCCTGCTGTTCGGATCGGAGAGCAGCGGGGTGCCGCCGGCGGTCCACGCCGCCGCGGCCTTGCGGGTCCGGATCCCTCAGGCGAGCGGCACGCGCTCCTTGAATCTCGCCGTCGCTGCAGGCATCGGCATTTTCGAAGCCCTGCGACAGACGAACGGATATCCGCAATGATCGAGCTGGACGACGAACAGCAGGCGGCACGGACATGGTTCGAATCGCTCCGCGACCGCATCTGCACCGAATTCGAGGCGATCGAGGCCGAGGCGGGCAGCGATGCGCGATTCGGCTACACGCCCTGGGATCGCGCCGACGAGGCCGGGGCGCCCGGCGGGGGCGGGGTCCGCGGCCTCATGAAGGGCAAGGTGTTCGAGAAGGTCGGCGTCAACGTCTCCACCGTGGGCGGTGCGTTCAATCCCGATTTCGCGCAGACCATCCACGGCGCCGCCGAGGACCCGCGCTTCTTCGCGACCGGGATCAGCCTGGTCGCCCACATGGCCAATCCCCACGTTCCGGCCGTGCACATGAACACGCGTTTTCTATGCACCACCAAGCGGTGGTTCGGCGGCGGCGCCGATCTCAACCCGCCAATTCCCTACGAGGAGGATACGGCGGATTTCCACGCGCGACTGCGCGCCGCCTGCTCGGCGCACGATCAGACCTTCTATGAAAAGTTCAGGAAGTGGGCGGACGACTATTTCTACATCCCGCATCGCCAGGTCCATCGCGGCGTCGGCGGCATCTTCTACGATCATCTGGAAGGCCGCTTCGAGGACACCTTCGCCTTCACCCGCGACGTCGGTGAGGCGTTCCTCGATGTCTTTCCGCGGCTCGTGCGCAGGCGGATGGAGACGCCGTTCACCGACGCCGACAAGGCGCGCCAGCTCGAATGGCGCGGGCGTTATGCCGAGTTCAACCTGATCTACGACCGGGGCACCCTGTTCGGCCTCAAGACCGGCGGCAACGTCGATGCCATTCTGATGAGCCTCCCTCCGCTTGCAACCTGGTCCTGAGCGGCACGCGCGCCTTGCTGCACAGGAGAAAGTCGAGACCATGCTGACGCAATTGCCCGCCGGGCATGTGGGTGCCGTCGTCACCTATCTGGAGATGACGCGCAAGCCGCCGGCGCGGGCGATGCCACCCTCCCCGCTGCGCCTGGAGCGCTGGAAGACACCGGATCCGGAGCGCTACCGGATTCTCTTCCGCCGGGTCGGCGGCCGCTGGCTCTGGTATTCGCGCCTGCTGATGGAAGACGACACGCTTCGCGCCGCGATCGGGGAGCTTTGGGCGGTCACCGATCGCGGCATCGAGGTCGGCATGATCGAGCTCGACTTCTCGGTGCCGGGCGATTGCCTGATCCGCTTTCTCGGCCTGGTTCCCGAGCTTGCCGGCAAGGGTCACGGCAAATGGCTGTTCGGGCAGCTGCTCGCGCTCGCCTGGCGACCAGGCGTCACGCGGCTGAAGGTCAACACCTGCAGCCTCGATCATCCAGCGGCCCTGCCCGCTTATCTGAGGGCCGGTTTCTCGCCGCGCCGGCGAGCGTTCGAAAGCTTTCCCGATCCGCGCCTGCTCGGCGTGCTGCCGAGAGACGCGGCACCGCAGATCCCGTTACTCGAAGACGCGGGCTGAGGCGGGAGCTGCGAGATTGCGGTAGATCGCGGCATAAAGCGTGGTCAGGACCGCAACGAAGGCGGCGCCCGTCGCCGATCCGATGATGAGCGTCAGAAAGCCACCGATCTCGGCGCCCGCGACGAGGCGGAAAATCACGCCGAGCAGACCGTTGACGACGAGCATCACGATCATTCCGGCGATCGCGATGACGACAACGAGGCCGAACACCGCCCAGCCATGCCCCTTGGTGATCTCGAACGTGCGGCGAAGCGCGTCGATCGGGTTGCGACGGTTCTCGGCGACGATCACCGCGCCCAGCGGCGTCAGTCGTCCCGACAGATAGAGGCCCGGCACGATCAGCAGCACCAGCCCGATCACCAGGATGATCGAGGACAACATGTTCGCCAGGAAGTAGAAGGGCAGAATGGCGAAGGCCGCCGCGATCGTGCCGCCCACCGTCGAATTGCCATCGGGCAGGGCAAGACGAAGAATGGCGAGAACCCCGACCATGTTGAGCAGGTTCTCGATCAGCAGCCAGTGCCAATTGGCTTGCAGATATTCGGTCATCGCCGGAACGAGCTGCTGGGGATCGCTGACCACCGGCTGCGGCAGCAGATAGGCAAGAAGCAGGGACGGCAGGAAGATGAACACCCCGGCCAAGGCCGCGATCAACGATCCGTGCGCGCGGATCATCGCGGCGGTATCGTCCCAAACGGCGCTGTACGAAAACTTCATTCTCTGCCCTTCCTTGCTGTCCGGAACGAATAGCGGCTGGCACGGCGCACGCAAAGGGTTGAAGAGCCGCAGCCGCTGGTGAAGAGGCGGCATATGAGCGCGGACGACGATATCGAGTGGCGGGTGACGCCCGGCCTTACCCCTTACCCCGAGGCGCTGGCGGAAATGGAAGAGCGCGCCTCGGCGGTCCGCCGCGGCGAGGCGCGCGAGCTGGTCTGGCTGCTCGAGCACCCGCCCCTGTTCACCGCCGGCACCAGCGCCGACCCCGCAGAGCTGTTCAATCCGCTCGGCTTTCCCGTCTACGAGGCCGGACGCGGCGGCCGCTATACCTATCACGGACCAGGACAGCGGGTCGGCTACGTGGTCCTCGATCTCGATCGCCGCGGCCGCGACGTGCGTTGCTACGTCCACTCGCTCGAAGGCTGGATCATCGACACGCTCGGCGATCTCGGCGTCGCTGCGCACCGTGCGCCTGGGCGGATCGGCATCTGGACGGATCGAAACGGGACGGAAGCGAAGGTCGGCGCGATCGGCGTACGCGTTCGCCGCTGGGTTACCCTGCACGGCTTCTCGGTGAATCTGACACCGGAACTTTCCCACTTTTCAGGCATAGTGCCGTGCGGTATTGCCGAGTTCCCGGTGACCAGCCTCGGCGAAATGGGAGTGTCTTGCCGACTTGAACGTTTCGATCTGGCACTGCGGCAGCGGCTTTCGCGTTTTCTGGTCTCTCTCGAGGGAGGGACTGAGAAGGGTTGAGAGCCACCCTCTTTCCGTTTAATGTGTGCAACTGATTTGGCAAAAAAGGGGCCATCCCGTCCAAATCGTCAACTAGGGAGTTTCTGGAATGCGTGACCTCTTCAAGAAAGTGATGACTGGTTCGATGGTTGCCGGTGCGGCGCTCGTCGTCGCCGCCTGTGGCGGCGGTGAAACCGCTGCCGAGAACAACACTGCCGGCAACATCACCGACGAAGGCCTGATGAACACCGGTGACATGACCGGCGTCGACGCCGTCAATGCCACGGACGCCAATCTCGGCACGCTCGACACCAACGTCAGCACCGACATGAATGCGACCGGCACCGAGACCATGACCGGCAACACCGGCACGGCGACCGGCACCGACGCCATGGGCAACACCGGCACCGGCACTGGCAACACCACCGGCATGTAATTGCCGGCTGGCAACAGCCTTTCGGGAAGGGCCGTCCGGGGAACCGGGCGGCCCTTTCTCGTTCAAGCGAGGATGCGCGTTCCTGCCAGGTTCAGGCGCAGCTTACGATACCGCAGGGCGCGGCGGGCATCCGAATCACCGTTTGCTGGTGCGCAAAGCCCTTCCACCTCAGTCGATTAGCGACTAGGTGGTGAACCGTGCCGTCGGCGGGACGGGACTTCGGGTGCCCGGCTGAAGTGGGAACGGCATGATGCTAATGATTAAAGGCTGTAGCGGGAGCTCGGGGTCGATGCGTATCAACAGGAAGAACGGCTTTAGCTTCGTCGCCGCACTGGCCGGAACGGTCCTGGCGGCAATGCCGACAGCGGCTTCGGCCCAGTTGTTCTTCAGTCCGCCCGACTTCAAGCCTGGTTCGATCGAGCCGAGCGATCCGGTCGTCGGACTGCCGATCCCCGGCGCCACCCCGGCCGAATATCGCGCCCATCTTCTGTGGAATCTGCGCTCCGGCCTCAACGTCGCCGCACTGCAATGCCAGTTCGCGCCCTATCTTCGCTCCGTCAGCAACTATAACGGCATTCTCGCCCACCATGCAGCCGAATTGGCGAGCGCCTACACGACGTTGAACGGTTATTTCAAACGCGTGCATGGCGCCAAGGGTCAGAAGATGTTCGACGATTATTCGACCATGACCTACAACAACTTCTCGACGCTGCAGGGGCAACTCGGCTTCTGCCAGGTCGCCAGCGACATCGCGAAGCAGGCGCTGGCGACGCCGAAGGGCCAGCTCTATCCGCTCGGCCAGGCGCGGCTGCGCGAGCTTCGCAACAGCCTTGCGGCGCTGCACGAGCCCTCCCTCGCCTACAATCCCTACACCATCCGGGTGCCGACGCTGCCGCCGCTCGGCGACGAATGCTGGGACAAGAAGAACCAGCTCCGCGCCAAGTGCGCGGTTGCCACCACCCAGACCGCGGCGACCCGCTAGGGCGTGATCCAAAACATGATCGACACCTCAGGTCGGAGCAAGACGCTCCGCCCTAAGGTGATCAGGCTCTAAGGCGCAGCCGCCGACGCGCCCCGGCCATCGCGTCAATCTTCGTCCGGATGGGCAGAGCGATAGGCCTTGCGAGCGCGGTCGTCGACCTTCTCGCCCTTGCCCCCCAACAGGATGAACCTGCGCCGGATGACGCCGTCGATCGGCTTGCCGTCCTTCATCACGGGATCGGTGAACCAGCCCTTCAAGAAAGAATTGCAGACGTACCAACGTCGATCCGAACTGCGGATATTGTTGGCGCCCATCCTACAGCGTGTCACCCGACCACGCTTGTTGATGTCGAGCACCATGTCGGCCCATTGATCGCCCGGATGCAGCTCCCCGGTCTGCCAAGGCTTCATGGCGCCTGGCTCCGGTCTGCTCCTGGTCGTCTCCAGAGCGGTAGCCGGCGAGGCGATGAATATGGTTGCCACAAGGATAAGGCCGCTAATCTTCGTCAATGTGTCCCCCTGTTTGATTTGCCCGATATGACGGAAGAGAACCACGTGGTCAGCGTTCCGGGAAATTGATCCTACGAGCTCCCATTGCGAGCCGCTGATCGATCAAGGCAGGCCGAGCAGTTTGTGCGTCTGCAGGCTCAGGCGCCAGCGCGGGTTTGCCATCACGTAGTCGATCGCGGCCTGACGGTTCGAAGCGGCATCGGCAGCGTCCAGCGGCTGGATCAGGAAGTGCCGGAAATCCCACCCCAGCATCGCCTCCGGATCGATGCCGACCTGGGGCCACACCAGCTTCAATTCGTCGCCGGAGCGCTGGACGATGCTCGTTCCGGCCTTCGGGCTGATGCAGATCCAGTCGATCCCGTCCGCCGACGCCAGCGTGCCGTTGCTCTCCATTGCGATCTCGAACCCTGCGCCGTGCAGCGCGTCAATCAGTGCGGCATCGAGCTGGAGCATCGGCTCGCCGCCGGTGACGACGACCAGCCGTCGCGCCATGCTCTCCGCGCCCCAAAGCGCTGCGACCGTATCGACCAGCCTCTCGGCATCGTAGCGCCCGCCATTCTCACCGTCCGTGCCGACGAAATCGGTGTCGCAGAAAGTGCATTGGGCGGTCGCACGATCCTGCTCGCGTCCCGACCACAGGTTGCAGCCGGCGAAGCGCAGGAACACTGCCCTCCGTCCCGCCTGCAGCCCTTCTCCCTGAAGGGTCAGGAAGATCTCCTTGACCGCGTAGCTCATGGCCGTGCGGCGTAGCGGGTGGGATCGGCAAGGCCGGCTTCCTCGAAGCCTTTCGCCCGCAGCCGGCAGCTGTCGCAGAAACCGCAATGCTCGCCGCGCGGCGTCGGATCGTAGCAGGACCAGCTGATCCCGGCATCGAGCCCGAGCCGTGCTGCCTCCTTGGCGATGTCGGCCTTGGTCATGTGCTGAAGCGGCGCGTGGATCCGGAACCGGTCGCCTTCCGCACCCGCCTTGGTGCCGAGCGAGGCGACATGCTCGAAGGCGGCGATGAAGTCCGGGCGGCAATCGGGATAGCCCGAATAATCCAGCGCGTTGACGCCGATGAACAGGTCGCGTGCGCCGGCCGCCTCCGCCCAGCCGAGGGCAAGCGAGAGGAAGATGGTGTTGCGTGCGGGAACATAGGTGACGGGCACCTCGTCCTCGGCGGCGACGCCGCTCTTCGGCACGTCGATGTCGGCGGTGAGCGCCGACCCACCGAAGGCGGTGAGATCGAGCGGAAGCACGATGTGCCGCACCGCGCCGAGCGCCGCAGCGACCCGCGCGGCGGCCTCCAGCTCGATCCGGTGGCGTTGTCCATAATCGATGGTGAGCGCGAACAGCGCAAAGCCGGCCTCGCGGGCGTGGGCCGCTGATACCATGGAGTCGAGGCCGCCGGAGACGAGGGCGACGGCATTGCGGGCGTTGGAGGTCATGCGCGGGCGGCTAGGCCTGTTGGCAACGGCGTGCAAGCACGCTGCTCGAAAAGAACGGGCCGCCCGGTGAGGGGCGGCCCAGTTGAGGCTGTAAAGCCTGCTAGGGAGGAAAGCGTGCCCGCAATCGGCACGAACATCGCTATAGCAAGATCAGGCTAAACGGCCGGTTAACGGATCGCTCTGCAGAAATGCGGATCAGCATCGGCCCGCCTTCTTTGCCTCGAGCCGGTAGGAAAATGGCTTGCCGTTGTTGAGTCCCTGCGTGTCGATGCGGACGAGACGCGGGGTCTCGACACGAATATGGGTGTGACCAAAGCCGCGGCCCGAGCAGCTATACTGTGCCGTCGCCTCGCCGTTGCCGCTGCGCAGCACCTCGATCGGACAGGCTGGCCCCGGATGCTCGATCTGGACGAGGCGCGCCGGGTCGCCGAGGCAAAGCGCCGGTCGCGGTCCGCCGCCATCGAGATCGCGCACCTCCCACCGTCCTCGCTCGAGCGGCGCCAGCGCGGTCAGCCCGCCGGCAGCGACGGCGAGCGCCGGCGCGGCGAGCGCGCAGGTGGAGATGAGCGCCGCGCGGCGCAGGCTGACGATCGTTTTCATCATGTCGCAAATATAGGTCAATCGCGGCAAAAACGCGACCTGCTGCATCGCAACATTGCCTCAATCATGGAAGTCGCTGAGCGAAATCGGAAAAACCCGCGAGCAGAATTCGCAATCGACGCTGATGAAACCATCTTCGTCGACCATCTCCGCGCGTTCCTGCGGCGCGAATCGGGAAATGACCGACTTGATGTAGTCGAAGTTGCAGCGGCAACCCTTGGCCAGCGGCTGGGCGTTGAGCACGCGAACATCCTCTTCGTGAAACAGCCGCCACAACACCTCTCGAAGCGGCAGCTCGGCGTCGGCCAGTTCGCTGCCCTTGATCGTCTCGGAGAGGATGCGGACATGCTCCCACTCGGGGTCGTCGAGGCGGGTGTGGAGCCGGTCCCTGCCCTCCTCGCCCTCCGGCAGATGCTGGACGAGCATCCCGCCGGCGACATGGCCGGTATCGTTGACCGCGAGCCGGATCACGCTGGGCAGCTGCTCCGATTGCGAGAAATAGCTTTGCGCCGCCTCGGCAAGCGAGCTGCCCTCGAGCGGAACGATCCCCTGGTAGCGCTCGTCGGCCCGCGGCAGATCGAACGTGATCGCCAGATAGCCTTTGCCGAACAGGGCGAACAGGTCGCGGTGGCTCGGCAGCTGAGCGAGACGTTCCTTGTCGAAGCGGACGTAGCCGCGCAGTTCGCCGCCGCGATAATCAACCACCAGCAGGTCGATGATCCCGGCTTCGGTCTGCGCCTGGATGGTGAGTTGCCCCTGATCATCCTTGAGCAGCGAGCCGAGCAGGGCCGCCAGCACCAGCGCTTCCGAAAGGATGCGGGCGATCGGCGCGGGGTAATCGTGCGCGGACAGGACGAGGTCGAGCAAAGGCCCGAGCCGGACGATGCGGCCGCGGGCATTGCGCGCCGGAATGGTGAAGCCGATCGCCTCGTCGAGATTGGCGGCCGTCGCCGCAGTCTGGGTCTGGGAAGATGTCATGGCCGCGATGTGGCTAACGCGGCCGGGCGGTTCAATATCCCATCGCCAGAACCCGCATCACCGAGCGGACGAGGCCCATTCCGGCATCGCCGGGACGGGTGTCTCGTCAGGCTGCGGCGGGCACCTCATATTGGCGTGCCGCTTCGGAAAGCTTCTCGACGAATTCCGTGACGTGCTGGTCTTCGATGATCAGCGGCGGCAGCACCCGCATCACATTGTCGCCGCCGGCGACGGTGAGCAGGCCGTGATCGCGCAGATAGGTGACGAAAGCGCGGCTGTCTGTCTTCATCTTGACGCCGAGCATCAGGCCGAGCCCGCGCACGCTCTCGAACAGATGATCGTGATTTGGGATCATCTGCTCCAGCGCCCCGCGCAGCCGGTCGCCCATCCGCTGGACGTGGTCGAGGAAATCGGGCTGCAGCACGACGTCGAGCACGGCCTCGCCGGCCGCCATGGCGAGCGGGTTGCCGCCGTAGGTCGAACCGTGGGTGCCGATCACCATCCCGGCCGCGGCCTTTTCGCTGGCCAGGCACGCGCCAAGCGGGAAGCCGCCGCCAATCCCCTTGGCGATCGTCATGATGTCGGGCTCGATGCCATATTGCTCGTAGGCGAAGAAGGTGCCCGAACGGGCGACTCCACATTGGATCTCGTCGAAGATCAGCATCAGGTCGCGCGCGTCGCAGATGCGGCGCAGGCCCTGCAGGAATTCACGGCTTGCGGGACGGATCCCGCCCTCGCCCTGGACGGGCTCGACCAGGAAGCCGGCGGTATTCTCGTCGACGGCGGCCTCGGCCGCTTCGAGGTTGTCGAACTCGACGACGGTGAAGCCCTGCAGCAGCGGCGCGAAGCCGTCGATCATCTTGGGCTGATCGGTGGCGCTGATCGCGGCCATGCTGCGCCCGTGAAAGGCGTTGCGGAAGCTGATCAGGACGTTCTTCTCGGGATGGCCGTGATGGTGGTGGTAGCGCCGCGCCGTCTTGATTGCGCATTCGATCGCTTCGACGCCGGAATTGGTGAAGAAGACGGTGTCGGCAAAGGTCGCATCGACCAGCCGCTGCGCAAGCGCCTCGCCCTGGGGCGAACCGTATAGATTTGAGACGTGCATCAACGTCGCCGTCTGGTCCTGGATCGCCTTGGTCAGGTGGGGATGACCGTGGCCCAGGATGTTGACCGCGATGCCGCTCGCAAAGTCGAGATAGCGCTCGCCGCGCTCGCCGAACAGGTAGACACCCTCGCCTCGCACCGGCCGCACCGGAGAGCGCGGGTAAACGGGCATGAGAGGCGTGATGGCCATTTCGGGGCTCCTTGGCTGTGCGTACGGAAGGCGGCGTGCGCCGCGCCTCAAGCCTCTAGAGACTGGTCCGTAGCGCCGTCAACACGGGCCGCGGCTCCAGCGCCTGCGGCGGCCTTGGCGCCGCTCGCCGATGCGCCGGGGCAGTCGCACGGTATCTCCAGCTTGAAGGTGGCGCCCGCCCCCGCATTGTTCTCGGCCGAAAGCCGTCCGCCATGGGCCTCGGCGATGGTTCGGCTGATCGGGAGGCCGATGCCGATCCCGTTGGGCTTGGTCGACATGAACGGGGCGAACACCTTCTCGACCGGATCGAGGCTGATCCCGCTGCCATTGTCGATGACGGTGATCCGGGCGACGCCGTTCGCCCGCACGGCTTTGACCTCGACCCGGGGTGCGGCGACGCCGGCGGTCGCTTCGCAGGCGTTGCGGATCAGGTTGATCAGCACCTGCTCGATCTGCACCCGGTCGCCGCACGCCTGAAGTCCCGGTGCGCAATCGACCACGACCGGGCAGCGGGACGAAAAGCGCGTGAGCTTCAAGGCTTCGTTCACCGCCTCGTCTACGGAGAAGCTCTGCTGCACCCGCGCGCCCTTGCGGCTCATGGTGCGGAGGCTCCTGATGAGTTGCCCGGCCCTCAGCGCATTGTCGGAGATCGCCTTCAAGGCCATCGCAAGCATCGGCGGCGCAGGATCAGGTGTCGAACGTTGGGCGACGCTGGCATAGTTGACGATGGCCGTCAGCGGCTGGTTGAGTTCGTGGCCGAGCGTCGAGGCCATCGTTCCCATGGCGCTCACCCGTGAAAGATGGATGAGTTCGCCGCGAAGCTCTTCAACATGCCGTTCGGAGCGAACGTGCTCGCTCACGTCATGGCCGGCGATCAGGATCGCTTCGACCGCGCCATCGGCGCCCTTGAAGGGTGCGCAGACCAGGTCGACGACATGCATCTCCTCGCCGCGTGGGTTGCGCAGCAGCAATTCCATCGCCCGGCCGATATAGGGCTCGCCGCTGCGGCAGACCTCCTCCAGGATCTCGACCACGCCCTGGTCGGCGAGCTCCGGCAGCGCCTCGAACAGGGTAAGGCCGATCACCGGCCGATGACCGATCAACCGCCGGTAGGCCGAGTTCGCCGCCACGAAGCTGAAGTCCGGAACTCGCATCTTGCCGACGAAGCCCGGCGCATCCTCGAACAGGCGTACGAGGCGCTCATGTTCCTTTTCGAGCCGTTCGGCGGCTCGGACCTTCTCCGTCGTGTCGGTGCAGATCGCGAGCACGCCGACCACCTGCGTGTCGCTTTCCCGCAGCGGCGTGAGCGACAAGGTGATGTACCGGGTCTCGCCGCCGCCGCCGAGCGCGCTCGGCACCGGGATATCTTCGACAAGGACGCCGCGGCCGCCGAGCGCCTCGCGATGATGAGGCGCGATATTGGCCCAGGCTTCGCCCCAGAGCTCCGGCAGCGGGCGTCCGAGCCAGCTGCCCGGATCGAGCCGCCGCGAAAAGGCTTCGTTGAACACCGTGCTGTAATCGCCGCCCCAGGCGATGAAGCTCGGCTGCATCGTGTCGAGGATGATATCGACGCTGCCGCGGAGCAGCGCCGGCCAGGACGACTGGCTGCCGAGCCCCGTGGCGCTCCAGCTATGGCGGGATATCAGCTGGCGATACTCGCTCAGCGAACGCGCTTCACTCGACATGTAAGCAGGTTAGCCCTAGCCGTTCGCAGCCGCATAGAAGTGTTTGCCCGTCCGGGCGCCATCCTGGGGCACCTCGTCGGAAAAAGGCCGGCGCCCGAAGGCGCCGGCCCGAGCCATCGGCCTGAACCCGCGGTCAGCGGCGGCCGCGCCGATCGTAGCGGCCTTCGCGCCGTTCTGCCTGCACCCGCTGGCGAAGCGTCTGGATACGCTGATCGAGATCGGCATATTCCCGGCGCGACAGGCCATCGCGCCGGTAGCGATCGTGCAGCCGGTCGATCTGCTCGGCCTGGCGCGAGAGGCGCTGCGATTCGCTCGACGAGATCAGCCGCCGGTCGCGCAGCCGGTCGATCTGCTGCTCCAGCTGATCGATCTGCCGTTCGATGCCGGCGCCACCCCGGCGGGCGTCATAGCCGCCGCGAGTCTGAGCGGACGCCGGCGCCGCAACCGCAGCGACGATGAGGGCTGGGATGAGAAATTTGCGCATCGGTCGGCTCCTTCTGTGTGACGGGCCGGCAATAAGCGCGTTGGAATGTTACGGATCTGAACAGTCCTGAAAGCCAATGTTCAGCCGCTCTCCGGTCAGCTCTTCAGCTTCCAACCCGTGCGCAGCAGCCCGTAGCAGAGCGCCCACAGGACGAGGTTGATCGCGAGCAGGACGCCGCCGCCGAGCAGCACCGGTGAGTCGGCGACGCCCAGGAACCCGTACCGGAAGCCCGATATCACGTAGAAGAAGGGGTTGGCGTGACTGACCGCCCGGAAGGCGGGGGCAAGGCTCTCGATCGTGTAGAAAGTGCCCGAGAGCAGCGAGAGCGGCGTTACGATGAAGTTGGTAACCGCTGCCGCATGATCGAACTTCTCCGCCCAGATCGACGTCAGGACGCCGAAAAAAGCAAGCATCGCACTGCCCATCAGCCCGAACCAGAGCACCGCGCCGAGATGCACCGGCATGACGTGCACGCCCGGCCAGAGCTGCATCGCCACGAACACCGCACAGCCGACCAGCACGGCACGCGTCATTGCCGCACCGACCAGCGCCGCGATCAGCTCGCCGGTCGACAAGGGCGGCATCAGGTAGTCGACGATGTTGCCCTGGATCTTGCCGACGAGCAGCGAGAAGCTGGAATTGGCGAAGGCATTGTTGAGCATGCCCATCACGATCAGGCCCGGGGCCAGGAAGTCTGCGAAGTGGAAGGCGGTCCCTTCCAGGGTCACCATCCGCCCGCTGCGCCCCAGGGCGACGGTGAAAATCACCAGATAAAGCAGGGTGGTGATCGCCGGCGCCCAGATCGTCTGCAGCTGGACCTTGAAGAAACGGCGAACCTCCTTGATATAGAGCGTCCTGAGGCCGCCCCAATTGACGTTCCGGATTACCGGGACGCCAGGTTCGGCCCTGACCCAATTTGAAGGCTGGTCGTTCATGGCGCTGTCGCTAGAGGCAGACGCTGTGGGCCGCAAGCCGTGAAGGAAGATGTTGATGTCCTGGACCGACGAACGGATCGAGCGGCTGAAGGAGCTCTGGACTCAGGGCAATACGGCGAGCCAGATCGCCGACGAGCTTGGCGGCGTTTCGCGCAATGCGGTGATCGGCAAGGCCCACCGCCTCGGCCTGCAATCGCGTCCCTCGCCCGTGAAGGCGAACGAGCCTGCCGCCGCCGCCCAGCCGGCCCGGGAGCCCGAAGCGCAACCGGATGCCGCACCGGCCCAGGCTGCCGCGCCGGCGACGCCGCCCCCGGCGGCCGCTGCCGCGCCTGCCCCCTGGGATGACGAGCCGCGCGCTGCGCCGGCCCCGCGCGCGCAGCCGGCCCAGCCTGCAGCGCCGGCGGCACCGGCCTCGGCGCCGGCCGCCGATGCCGCACCGCAGCCGATCATCCGCTCGATCGGGCCGGGCGGCTTCCTCCGTCAGACGCCGGGCGAACAGCAGTCACCCATCCCGCCCGCCCCGCCGCGCCGGTTGGTGCCGGCCAAGCCGAGCCCGGATATCGCCGACAAGACCAGCCTGCTCGATCTCAACGAGAAGGTCTGCAAGTGGCCGGTCGGCCATCCCGGCGAGCCGGACTTCCACTTCTGCGGCGCGCCGTCCAACCCCGGCTTTCCCTATTGCGTGCAGCATTGCGGAGTCGCCTATCAGGCGCAGCTGCCGCGACGCGATCGCCGCCCCCCGCCGCCATTGCCGTTCGGCGGTCCGCGAATCCGCTGACCCACGCACCGATCAAGCGAAGGGCGTGATCCGGAAGCGGACCGCGCCCTTTTCATTTTCCCCCTCTGTTCCCGCCACTTCCAATTCGCTGCCAAGGGCCGAAGGGTCTGTCCCGAAATGGCACCGCAGCCGCAGTTTGCCGGGCGCCGTTCCGCGGCCGACATAATTTGGATCAAGGAGATTCCGTGGGAACAGACACGGATCAAAGTTCGTTTCATCTCCGCACCTACAAGACGGAGTAGCCACGATCTAAAATGCCGCAGAACGAGTTGGAATATTACGAGCGTCGGGCCGAAGCGGAGATCGAACTCGCGCAGAAGGCCGATCACAGTGCCGCCGTCCGCGCCCATTACGAACTGGCCTCCGCTTATCTCGACCGAATTCACGGCGACGCGCCGAAATCGACAGGCGGTCTGTTCGCCGTCTGAGCTGTACGCCGCCGCGCCGCTGACCGGCGCGCGGCCTTTCTCTCGCTAGGAGATTAAGACGAAAGCGCTGCCGTAGCGGCGCTTTCGCATCGCCTGCCGGATCAGGCTTCCGCAACCGCGCGGGGTGCCGGCTCCGTTCCGCCGAGCGTGAACGGCATCTGCGCCCCCCGCTTCTGACCGAGGCCGAGTATCCGCCGCGGCCGGCCGTCCGCGTCGTGCACGATCTTGCCGAGGCCGAGCAGAACCTCTCCCGCGCAGTTGCGATACTCCACCATCCACGGCTCGCCCGTCATCGTCGCGCGCGCGATTTCGGCGCGGATCGTCTGGCGATCGCCAGGATGGATCATCTCCAGCCACGCACTTTCGTTCATCCACTCCGCCGCATCGGCCGGAAGCTGGTGAAGCTCGCGGCTGCGGGGGGAAAGACGCAGACGCCTGGTCTCGATATCGAGCTCCCATTCGCCCGCAGCGGCGCCCCATTGCGCAAGCGCCAGCAGCTCGCTGGCTTCGCGCGCGCGCTGCTCCTCCTGCTTGCGCCGGCTGATGTCGGAGAGGCTCCCTGCCATTCGGAGCGGCGTCCCCTGCTGGTCACGCTCGACGATACTCCCGCAATCGAACAGCCAGGCCCAGCTGCCGTCCTTGCGCCGCACCCTCAGTTCGACCGAGAAACTCTCGGTCCTGCCGGCAAGGTGAGCGTTCACTTCCTCGGCGAACGAGCCGAGGTCATCGGGATGGATCAGGCTCTCGAACGGCTCGATCGCCTCGACGTAGCCGAGCCGTTCGAGGATGCCGGCGGACAGGCGCACTTCGCCGGTGGCGAGGCTCCAGTCCCAGCTGCCGTCCGAGACGGATTCCGCGACCAGCCGCAGCGCCTCGCCGTTGAGAGCGGGAGCGCCCGCAACCGGGCGCATCGGCGGTGCCGGCAGCGGCGATGGCGCGCGTTCATCGTCGGATCCCGTCAGCGGCGGTAGACCGGCATCGATGCCGAGGCGGAGAGCTTCGGCGAGGTTGGTGATGCCGAGATCGTCCATCATGTTGGCGCGGTGCATCTCGACGGTGCGCGGGCTGAGTGCCAGCACCCGCGCAATCTCCTTGTTCGACAGGCCGCCGAGCAGACCGCGCAGGATCTGCCGCTCGCGCGGCGAGAGGCTCTGCAGCCGTGCCGCGGCGGCGGCGGCCGCCGCCCGGCGGCTGTCGGCCTCGCGGGTGTGGGCGAGCGCCCGCTCGATCGTGCCGAGCAGCGCTTCTTCGGCGGCAGGCTTGCTCAGATAGTCGACTGCGCCAAGCTTCATGGCGTGAACGGCCGCCTCGAGATCGCCGTGACCGCTCATGATCACGATCGGCAGCGCATTGCCGCGCCGGGCGAGTTCCTCCTGGACCTGATGGCCGTCGAGGTCGGGCATGCGCAGGTCCAGCAGGATGCAGCCGCGGGTAAGATGCGCATCGCGAAGGAATTCGGCGCCGCCGGCATAGGCCTCCACCGCATAGCCGTGGCTCGAGAGCAGGAAGCTGGTCGCCGCGCGCACCTGCGCGTCGTCGTCGACGATGTGGATCAGGGAGGGCACAGCACAGGTCCAAACTAGTACGAAACAAAGACTGATCTAATCTAGGTGTTTTGGACGCACTCCGCCATACCGGACTACCGTAATCGGACGGTATTTTCGGCCGTGTCCAGCCGGTGCACCACTTGGGGGCCTTAAGGGCGCCGGCAGTCTCTGGTCCCGCCGGCGGCGGCGGTCCATCCCCCACGAGGGACCGCCGCCAATTCGCATCTTCGCCGGCACACGACCGCCAGGCGCAACATCTTGAAAACGCAGCGGTTGAGGTCGTCGCAGCGGTGCGATAATCGCCAAGTCTCGACGTCAAGCCCTTGGCAGCGGGACTCCCGGCTGCTTATACATGGTCCATGTCAGATCTGTTCGCGTCCGCCACCGCCACCTCGACCGAATACGACGCCCACTCGATCGAAGTGCTGGAGGGTCTCGAACCCGTCCGGCGGCGCCCGGGCATGTATATCGGCGGCACCGACGAACGCGCGCTCCATCACCTCGCCGCCGAGGTGCTCGACAACTCGATGGACGAAGCGGTGGCCGGTCACGCCAACCGCATCGAGATGACGCTCGAGCCGGGCAATCGTCTGACCATCACCGATAACGGCCGCGGCATGCCGGTCGATCCACACCCCAAATATCCGGGCAAGTCGGCGCTCGAGGTCATCCTCACCATGCTGCACTCGGGCGGCAAATTCTCGAACAAGGCCTACGCCACGTCCGGCGGCCTCCACGGTGTCGGGGTCAGCGTCGTCAATGCTCTCTCGACCGAGACGGTGATCACCGTTGCCCGCAACAAGGAGCTCTACCGGCAGACCTTTTCCAAGGGCGAGCCGGTTACCAACCTCGAGAAATTGGGACCGACGCCGAACCGCCGCGGCACGCAGGTCACCTTCACGCCCGACAGCGAAATCTTCGGCGCGGAGGCGAAGTTCAAGCCGGCCCGGCTCTACCGGCTGGCGCGCTCCAAGGCCTATCTGTTCGCGGGCGTGGAAATACGCTGGAAATGCGATCCCTCGCTGATCGAGGGCAGCGAGATTCCGGCGGAGGCGGTGTTCCAGTTCCCCGGCGGCCTTGCCGACCATCTCAAGGAGCAGATCGGCGAGCGCGGTTGCGCGACGACTGACTTCTTCAAGGGCCGTCAGGATTTCCCGAACAGCCAGGGCCTGGTCGAATGGGCGGTGGCCTGGCCGTTGTGGAGCGAGGGCGGCTCGTCCTTCTATTGCAACACCATCCCGACCCCGGATGGTGGCACCCACGAGCAGGGCATTCGCGCGGCGCTCACCCGCGGCGTCCGCGCCTTCGCCGAGCTTACCGGCCAGCAGAAACGCGCCAAGGAAATTCAGGCGGAGGACGTGGTCGGCGGCGCCGAGATCATGCTGTCGGTGTTCATCCGCGACCCGCAATTTCAGAGCCAGACCAAGGATCGACTGACCAGCCCCGACGCCGCCCGGCTGGTCGAGGCCGCGGTCCGCGACCATTTCGATCATTTCCTGACCGACAATATGGAACGCGGCCGCGCCCTGCTCGGCTTCATCCTCGATCGCATGGACGACCGCCTCCGCCGCAAGGCGGAGCGCGAGGTCAAGCGCAAGACCGCGACGTCGTCGCGCAAGCTGCGCCTGCCGGGCAAGCTCACCGATTGCGCCAATGACGATCCGGCCGGCACCGAACTCTTCATCGTCGAAGGCGACAGCGCCGGCGGCTCGGCCAAGCAGGCGCGCGACCGCAAGACCCAGGCGATCCTGCCGATCCGCGGCAAGATCCTCAACGTCGCCTCCGCCAGCGCCGACAAGATCCGCGGCAATCAGGAGATCGCGGATCTCACGCTGGCGCTTGGCTGCGGCACCAGGGACCGCTGCGATCCGGCGCAATTACGCTACGACCGGGTTGTGATCATGACCGACGCCGACGTCGACGGGGCCCACATCGCCACCTTGCTGATGACCTTCTTCTTCACCGAAATGGCCGCGATCGTCGAGCAGGGTGCGCTCTATCTCGCCCAGCCGCCGCTCTATCGCCTCTCCTCGGGTGGGACGGTCGCTTATGCCCGCGACGACGTTCACCGCGGCGAGCTCGAAAAGACTCTGTTCAAGAACAAGAAGGTCGACGTCAGCCGCTTCAAGGGGCTGGGCGAGATGAACCCGAGCCAGCTGCGCGAGACGACGATGGATCCGAAGACCCGGTCGATGCTGCGCATCACCCTGCCCGAGGAGTATCAGCAGCAGCGCGGCGTCAAGGATCTCGTCGACCGGCTGATGGGCCGCAACCCCGAGCATCGCTTCAACTTCATCCAGAACCACGCCGCCGAAGTCAGCGAGGAAGATATCGACGCGTAGGCTTGGAGACGCGAGCGTCTCGAAGCCGTATCCCGGCGAAGGCCGGGATCTGGTCAGCGCGGGAAAGGCCGGGGTCTGCTCAGCCCGGCGAACGCCGGGATCCGGGCAGCTCGGAGAAGGCCGGGATCTCCGGCGGTCCGAACCTACCGTCCGACCGCCTTCTTGCCGATCGTCTCGAGCTCGGCGGCTTCACGTTGCGCCTTCTCGGCTTCGGTTTCGCCGGCGGCCAAGGCGGCGCAATATTCCTTCTGCCGGGCATCGAGACCCCGTGGTTTGGCGCAGCGTGCGGTCGCCTCCCGCTTGGGCATCAGCTCGAAAGGCTCGGACGACGCATCCTGGCGCGCGATCAGCAGGCGCTGTGCGTCGAAATACTCGATCCACCCGCGCTTGCTGCGCGACTCGTCCGTTGACGGGGTCGCGGAAGCCCCGCTTTTCATTGCGTCGAGCGGGATCTTGTCGAGCCTGGCCAGCGCCTCGTCGAAGCGGCCGAGCTCGCGCAGGGCATTGACCGCCCTACCCTCCATGCCGATCCAGTTCAGGCTCGCGGGCGCGGCCGGCGCCTTGGCGGATTCCTCTGCGAGTTCCGCCAGATAGCGGTTGCGCAGCAGCGGCTTGCCGTCCGCTTCCCAGCTTGCCTGGAGCAGCGCCCAGAGATGACGTTCCGGCGGCAGGCCCATCGCCTTCATCAGCCAATAGGCGCGGTAATAAGGCGTATCGAGCAGCCGAAGTCCCTGATACTCCTCCGAGGCGACCAGAGGCTCGAGCTTGGCGACCTCTTCCGGCGCATATTCCTTGTAAAGGATGAGGCCGTTGTCGGGACATTCCGGCAGCGCCAGCGGATAATGGCCGTTGCCATAGGGCCGGCCGTCGCCGCGTGTGCCCCACACGCTCGACGACGCCGTCGGCTGAAAGCTGAAGTCGCCGCCCCCGATCGGGCATTTCATCGGCAGCGGCGCCGGCGTCCCGGCGGGCTTCGCAGCCTTGGCAGGCTTGGCCGGGGCCGCCGCGGCGAGCGGCGCGGAGGCCGCCAGCAGCCCCACGAGCAACATCCTCAACATCGTCGATCCTTTCGTACGCATGTCCTGACCCGCAAGCCCGTCAGGACGAGACGGCGGGCGCGGTCAGCGAGAAGCGCGGTATCGTTACCGCAAAGGCCGAACCGTCGGCGCCGATCATCTGATAGCGCCCTTCCATCCACCCGGTCGGAGTCGCGAGGGGACAACCGGAAACATAGTCGAAGGCCTGGCCCGGCTCGATCACCGGCTGCTCGCCGACGACTCCATCGCCCTCCACCTCGCTGCGGCCGCCACGGCCGTCGACGATCGTCCATTCGCGGCTCATCAGCTGCACGGCCATAGGACCGTCATTCTCGATCCGTATATGGTAGGCCCAGAACCAGCGGCCGCGCGGCGGCTCGGATTGCTCGGGGAGGAAGCTGACGGCGACCCGAACGGTGATCTCGCGAGTGGTCTCGCTGTGGGGAAACAGGCTTTTCACGGCTTCACCCTCTACGCATGGCGAAGGTGCGTCAACGGGTCAGGCGCGCGCGACGGGCCACATTTTCACGTCTGCGCGCCTCGACGTCATCACCCGACTTTCTCTACCTTGAGCATCCCGGGCGGACAGGGGCCAAGCAGTTCGCTGGCCTTGGCGCTGCCGTCGAGCCAGTCCCGCCAGCGGGCCCGCGGCAATACTGCGACCTGGCGGTTGTGGTAAGGCGCGACGTCCGGGCCGGGCGGAGTGGTCAGCATGGTGAACGCCTCTCCGACGTCCGGCGTGTTGCGCCACAGACCGGCAATGCAGAACCACTCTTCGCCCGCGACCGTGAACAGCCATTTGTCCTTGCGCTTGTCCTTGCGCGGTTCGGTGGGAGTGGTGAATTCATAGAAGCCGTCGGTCACGATCAGACATCGGCCGCTGCCGAAATCGCGTCCGTCCGAGCGGAAATTATAGACCGGCTTACCGCCCGCGCCGGGCCAGCTCCACCGCCGCTGGACGAGCTCGGCGCCGCTCTCGGACGGCGTCTCTCCGGCCCGCCAGCGCAGGATCGGACCGCGGTCGGTGATCCGGATGTCGTCCCGCGGCTCGAGGTTCGGCATTCCTTCCGGGAACAGCAGCGGGATCCGAAGGTCCGAGAAATCCTGTCCGATCGTGCCGAGCAGGACCCGGCTCTTATAGTCGTTGCACATCCCGTCAGGCTAACCGCTGACGCGCCGCATCGCCAGCTTGACAGATGTGCTCCACCCTCCCTAAAGGCCCCCGGCACGCAATGCGCGGCCCCTTCGTCTAGCGGTCTAGGACGTCGCCCTCTCACGGCGAAAACACGGGTTCGAGTCCCGTAGGGGTCACCAGCCTATCAAAGGCTGCGGGGCAGCCTTTGATAGGCTGGTGACAGCCGCTGCGGGGCAGCCCTGCAGGCCTGCAACAGACTACGGCAGCGCGCCGCCCCTTCGTTGAAGCTCTCATCCTCTTCGGGCAGATCGGGGCTTGCACGCCGATACGGATGTCGCTTAGCCCCGGGCTGGAGCCGCTATGACCTTCCCGAATTTTCTAAGCTTGCTGCTGCTTGCGCTGCCCTCTTCCGCCGATGCTGCGAATCCCGCCGTCCGTCTCCTGCCACTCGTGGTGAGCCGTTCCGAACAGGCCTGCCTTCCCGACGGACGCTGGTGCGTGTCGCTGAGCATCCCGGAGGGGGACTCCGATCAGCGTCTGCCGATCGTCCGGGCGGGCGGCGTACCGGCGACTGCGCCGCAAGGCCGACCCGAGGGTTCCTATTCCAAGCAGACGGAGCAGGTCTGGCCCAATCTGATCCTGCTGCCCGACGGCGGCTTCCTGGCAGGGATCGAAACCCGGACCGCGACCTCTTATTCCGGCGGCGGCGGCAGCGCCACCGTGCTCCAGCTGTTTCGGGTGAAGCCCGATGGTGACGCCTCGCCTGCGCCGGTGCTGACGGTCCCGATCGCCGCCGCGTTGATGATCCGTGCCTGCTTCAGCGAACGCGATCAGGAGCAGCGGCGCGGCGCCTGCCATGACGAATATGATTTTGCCGCCCGCCTGGAGCTCGCCGGCGACGGCGCCGATCTGCCCGAGCTGACCTATGTCTCCCAAGCGCACGCTTTCCCGCGCGGCGCTTCGCGGTTCGCGGATTCCACGCAGGGGCCGCGGTTGAAGCAGTCGGATCTCATCCGCAGCCGCGATCCGCAATGCAGCGTCTCGCGTCGCTTTCGCTTCGACGCCGCTGCCGGCCGCTACCAGCCCGACGCACCGCTTCCGGACTGTTCTGCCTACACGGATCCCTAGAGCCTGATCACCTTAGGTTGAATCGTTTAGCTCCGACCGGAGGTGTCAATCAGGCTCTAAACCAAGGACCGGAGCATGATTCAAGGATCAGGCTGATCCAGCCTGATCCGATCATGCTCTAGGAGGGGTCGGAGACGAGCGGAGCCGATCACGCGCTGCGGCGCCGCGTATCCTGGGAAACGCGGCGCCGTACCAGACGGCCCCTTCGGGCTCGTCCCGAAGCTTACCCCTTCGGCGTGCTGAGATGGGCGCTCAGGTGCTTGTTCATCTCGAACATGCTGACCGATTTCTTGGGGAAGATCTTGCCGAGCTTGTCGTCGGCGTTGATCTGGCGCCGGTCCTTGGCGTCCTGCAGATCATTCTTCTTGATATAATCCCAGACCTTCTTGACCACCTCGCTCCGCGGCAGATCCGCCTTGCCGACGATCTCGGCGAGTTCGGCGGATGGCGTCACCGGCGCCGTGATTCCGCCCCGGGCGCCGCCTGCAGGCTTGCCGGTGGCCTTCACCTTCTTCTCCGCGGCCTTGGTTTCCTCTTTGCCGCGTTTTTCTGCCGATCGTGCCATCTCTTACTCCTGTAGACGCTCACCCGTTGATGGGCGCGGCCGATGGAACGCACCAGCAACGATCTGGTTCGCTTCCCTTGTCCAAAGGCGGGCCACAGCTGCGAATCCCCGGCTGGGCCGTTCCGGATCGGCCATCGGCCGGCGCAGCCAGTGCGCCGGACACCCGCGGGACAGGCCCTCGAATGCCCGGCTAGAGGCGTCACTGGAGGTCGAACAGCAGAAGCTCGGCGTCGGTATCCGCCTCGATCGAGAGCAACGCCTCGCCGGTCATCGCAGCGCCGTCGCCTTCGCGCATCTCGGTGCCGTTGAGGCCGATCACGCCGCCGATTACCTGCACCCAATAGCCACGGTCCGGCGACAGCGTGCGGGTCAGGATGTTGCCCTCATCCAGTCTGGCGATCTCGATCGCGGCGTCCTGATGCAGCCGTACCGAGCCTTCACGTCCGTCGCGGGTTGCAATGGCGACGAACTGGTTGCGCCCTTGCTCCGGCGGAAAGTGCTTCTGCTCGTAGGACGGCGGCAGGCCCTGTTCCGACGGAAGGATCCAGATCTGCAGCGCGTGCGCGCGCTCGTGCTCGCTCGGATTCGTCTCGCTGTGGACGACTCCCGTGCCCGCACTCATCCGCTGCACGTCGCCGGCGCCGATCGTCGCCTCGTTGCCGAGGCTGTCGCGGTGGCGGATCCGTCCCTGCAGCACGATGGTCACGATCTCCATATTCTCGTGGCCATGGTCGGGAAAGCCGGCACCGGGCACGACACGATCCTCGTTGATCACCCGCAGGCTCCGGAAGCCCATATGCTTGGGATCGTGATAATGGCCGAACGAAAAGCTGTGCCGCGCATCGACCAGCGCGCCGCGATGATGCCCGCGGGCGCCCCTGTCTCTGAACTGAATCATGACCGTTCTCCTGTTTGGAGCCGATCTAGGCATTCGATGCACGATCGATGAGAGCGATAAAGTGAAGCCGCTCGTTCGAGAAAGTCGAACATCGCCGTGCCCGCTGCCGCGCTTCGGCTGAACACGGCCCATGCCTACCCTGCAGCAGCCCTTGGCTCTCCCCGCCCCATCCCCATGCCGTCATCCCAGCGCAAGCTGGGATCTCCTGGGGGGGTGCCGCGACGCCGTTCCGGGCGGAGATCCCAGCTTCCGCTGGGATGACGGAAGGGGGACGGGTCATCACCCGCTTTTGGCTGCGCTCTTACGAGCACTCTCAAGATCGTTCTCAGGCCCGGCCGAACCGGCCTCCGCCGGGAGCACTCGCGATCAGGAGGATTCTGGCCGCGCCCTCCAACCCTCTCGTCATCCCAGCGAAAGCTGGGATCTCCGGGAGATTTGCCGCTGCGCCTTTTCCGGGCGGAGATCCCAGCTTTCGCTGGGATGACGGAAGGGGGGACGAGTCATCACCCGCTCTTGGCTGCGCTCGTACGAGCACTCTCAAGATCGTTCTCAGGCCCGGCCGATCCGGCCTCCGCCGGGAGCACTCGCGATCAGGAGATCCCCCCGCGCCCTCCGACCCTCTCGTCATCCCAGCGAAAGCTGGGATCTCCTGAGCGGGTTGCCGCCGCGCCTTTTGCGGGCGGAGATCCCAGCTTTCGCTGGGATGACGGAAGGGGGAAGAGTTGTCACCAGCCCCTGGCTGCGCTCTTACGAGCACTCTCAAGATCGTTCTCAGGCCCGGCCGAACCGACCTCCGCCGGGAGCACTCGCGATCAGGAGGATACCTGCGGCACCCTCCAACCCTCTCGTCATCCCAGCGAAAGCTGGGATCTCCGGGAGATTAGCCGCTGTGACGTGACCCCCAACTTTCATCCAGCTGGAACCAGAGACCGGCGATTGTGATTGCGCATTGGCGCATGTGAAGCAACGGCCTGCACGCGTGCAGGCCGTTGCTTTTCGAAGCCGGCGGCGAAGGTCGCCGGTGTGGCGTAGCCGAGCGAGGAGTGCGGCCGCTCGGTGTTGTAGTCGTCGATCCATTGAGCGATCGCATCACGGGCATGACCGAGGCTGAGGAACAGCGTCTCGTTCAGGAGCTCGTCGCGCATTCTCCCGTTGAAGCTCTCGACATAGCCGTTCTGCATCGGCCGGCCCGGTTGGATGTAGTGCCAGTCGATCTTCGCCTCGCCCGACCAGACCAGCACCGCATTCGAGGTGAGCTCCGTTCCGTTGTCGCTGACGATCATCCTGGGCGCGCCGC